>NZ_FNWN01000003.1:38367-191593 GCF_900108415.1 Selenomonas sp. KH1T6 | reverse complement strand
CACTACCTTGGTGCCATAGGCGGCAACTACGCTCTCGCCATTGTCCAGTTTCACTGCCCCCTTGGTCAGCTTCGCTGTCCCGTCACTATTGGCAAGGAGCGTCCCGCTCTTAGCGGCGGTGTAGGTCGTCTCGCCTACCACTACATTAGCTCCCTTGTTGGCAACTATGCTCTCGCCCTCACCCAGCACCACTTCACCGGAAACGAGCTTAACCTCCTCGCCGGTGCAGTCAAGGTTTGCCCCCGCTTCACCGGCAGTGTATGCCTTGCCGTCTACCGTGACGTTTGCCTTGCCGCTCAACTTGACATTGGCCTGAGCCGTCTGCCCCTCTTCCACTGACAGGGTCAATACTGAGCCGCCCTCGGCTTTGTAAGTCTTGCGGTTGACCGAAACCTCCTTGCCAGAGGGCAGTTCTGCCTTCACCTTTCCTTTCTCCACAGTGGCAGCGCCGGAGGGTCCGCCGCCGCACATCACTACCTCCTGGGTATCAGAAGCATTGACATACTCCACGCCGTCTATCACCAGACTGCCCTTGCTAAACTGAACCTTACTGTCAGCGGCCAGTTCGGCCTTGCCGTCCTCATTGACAGACAGCCGGACGCCAGCCTCCTTAGGAGCTTTATATGTAGTGTCCCCCACTTCAATGCTGACGCCGTCTGCAAAATAAACTCCCCCGGCCTTCAGGGACACAGTCTGCTCCTGCCCATACGCTCCCGCACAGGCCAGGACAGTACCGTTTTCTGCAACATAATAATCCCGGCCCCCGGCCTTAACGGCGATGCTTCCATCAAAGTGCAGGGTTCCTTCCCGCAGTTCAAGTGCTTCATCAATCCCATCATGGTCGGGGGTATATGTAAAGACAGCGCCCCCCTCCCGGGCTGTATACGTATGGCTGCTGCGTGTATGGATGCTCTGGCCCGTCTGCAGGGCCACGGCCCCGCTGTACAGGACGGCAATTTCTTTGCCCTCTGGAGGCTCGTCAAGCCTCAGAATAGTCCCAGCTTTAGCGTTATACACCTTGCCTGCCACACTGAGGCTGCTGTCTTCCACAAACTCGACGCTGCCGTAGGTCAGCACGGCCTGCTTCTCAGCATCAACAGTCACGGTGGTATAACCCTCGACGGATTTATACTCACCCTGGCCCGCATAAATACTGGTGCCATCCTTAACCAACTTCACTTCGCCGGACACCAGCTGGACCTTATCCTTGGCAAGATTCAGCTCTGCCTGCCCCGTAGCGGCGTACCTGCTGCCGTTGGCCAGAATATCCTCCTCAGCTCCCAGCACCACAGATGCTTCACCACTATTAAAGGTGATATTGCTGTCACTGCTGTCAAAGATAAAGTCTGCCCCCTGCGAACCGGCATCGTACTGCCTGCCGTCAATCGTGAGGCTGGCTTCTCCTGTCAGCTCCACTCTGGTCTGGGCCGGGCTGTCCTGAACCATGGTCAAAGTGGCGGTGCCTGTCACGGCTTCATACACCGTGTCGTTTATCACGATGCTCTCGCCCTCGGCCAGCGAAACAGTGCCGCCTGTCAGGGTAACCGTGTCGTTTGCGCCCAGGGCAAAGGTTGCGCCACCAGTGGCGGCCGTGTAATTCTTGCCTTCTATATATATGCTCTTGCCAGCAGCCAGAGTCACCGTCCCGGCGGTCAGTTCGATTTTGCCATCGCTATGGGTAAGGGTTGCCCCTGCTCCTCCGGCCTTGTATTCCTCGCCGTCTATCAGGATGCTTTCTTCTTTTTCCAGTCCCACCTTTACCTGCCGGTCTTCGCCCAAGGCTACAGTCGCGCCACCCTTGCCCACGGCGGTATACGCACAATCAACATCATCATCGGTTACATATATCGTGCCCTCGGCAAACTTGACCGTGCCTTCGTCCAGCCATACCTTCTCACTACCGATCGTGAAAATATCACTACCGAGCGTGGAAATAGCCGCCCCGGTCTCGGTGGTATACACGACACCGCCTGCCTCAAGGCTGCCTTTGTCAAACTTGACAAAGCCCAATTCCAGCTTAACTGCAGAGCCTTCCCCGTCATATGCCAACTGTGCATGTAACTCTGTTTCATTGCCGGTATACACGCAGCCATGCACCAAAATGCTTTTGTCTTTGCCCAGATAAACTTCGCCGGACAGCAGTTCGGCCTTATCACCCGCAACCCCCACGGCAACGCCGTCACCGAAAGAGTACTTTGTCGCCCCTACGGTTACGTAACCTCCGCTATCAAACTCAACCGCTCCTGCCGTCAGCACGGCACCCTGCTGCCCAACTGCCATTGAAGCAGTGCCTTGGGCTTTGTATTTTTTGCCGCCTATTACAATGCTGCCAGCAGCAAAAGCAACTTCACCAGAGCGCAGTTCTGTCCCGGTATTGCCTGTGCCGTCAACACACAGGGCAGCCCCTTCCTGCCCGGTGGTGTATGTCGTGCCGTCTATCGCAAAACTATCGCCCCCGGCCAGGGAAATACCGCCCTTCTTCAAGGCAGCCGTACCGTCTGCTGCCAACGCAAAAGTTGCGCCAGTTTCATAGGCGGTATACTCCTTTTCCCCAATCAGGATTTTTTTGTATCCTTTTAGCTCCACTTCACCGCTGACCAGTTTTGCCTCGTTGGTGCCGGCATAAGCCAGCGTAGCCGTGCCGTTTTTGCTGACAGAATAATATGTTTCGCCTACATAAATGCTGCTTCCCCCGGTCAGGGAAACTTCCCCACCCTCAAGACTTATATCGTTCGTCTCAGTGAGGCTTACGGTTGCGCCAGTTCCGGCGGCAGTATATGTTCTTCCATAAGACCCCTTGACGGAACCGCCCGCAGCAAACCAGACCGTCCCGTCATACAGCTCGACAGTGCCGCTCTCGTCAAGGGCCAGCGTGGCACCTGTCCCGGCGGCGGTGTACTGCTTGTCATTCACATAAATGCTCTCGCCAGCGCCATCTGCATAGTCCAGCACCACCCCCCCGGCGGTCAGGGTGGCATTCCCATCCACTACCGCCAGCCTGGTGCCAGCCTGGGTAGCGGTGTACTCCGTCCCATTCACATAAATGCTCTCGCCAGTCCCATTGGCATAGTCCAGCTCCACCGCTCCGGCAGTCAGCGTGACTTCCTTTTTATCGTTGATAGCCAGCTTGGTGCCATTTGCGGCAGCGGTGTACTCCGTGCCATCTGCATAAAGGCTTGCACCTCCGTCAAAAGAAACTTCCCCGGCAATCAGCGTGGCCTTGCCATTCTCCACAGACAGATTGGTGCCTGCCTGGGTGGCGGTGTACTCCGTCCCATCCACATAAACGCTCTCGCCAACGCCGTCGACATAGTCCAGCCACACCGCTCCGTCTATCAGTAAGCCAACATAATCATTTTTCAAAAGCATAATAGCCCATCCAGAGGCAGTATACGTCACGTTACCTACGATAAGCTCTCCACAAAAGTTTACAGCCCCTGATATCAGCCTGCCCACGCCATTATCATAAGCCATTATGAAGTCGTTACTCTCGGCGGATGAGTAGTTAAAATCCCCCACAGCTAGTCTGGGATCTAACCCCTCCACACGAACTTCTCCGGCGGTCAGCGTGGCATCACCATTCACCACAGCCAGCTTGGTGCCTGCCTGGGTGGCGGTGTACTCCGTCCCATTCACATAAATGCTCTCGCCAGCAGTCAGCTTCACCGCCCCATTAGTCAACGTGAGGTCTCCTGTCAGCATTTCCCGGTTCACGGTGACAGGCGTATCCACCCCGACAGCCAGCTCATACCCCTCCGTTTTCTTCTGCAGGGTGGCAAAACGTGTCGTGCCGTTCTCATTCTGGTAAACAACCGTGTCAAACCCGCTCGGCACCTCAAGGGACAGAGTATCCGTGGCCGTCACCGTCACGGTCTTGATATCAAGGGTCAGGCCGTAGTCATTGGCCCCGGAAAGGGTGGAGGCATCCTCTGGCAAAGGGAAGGAAACCTTGGCAATGTCAGCATAGGCACGTTTCGTTACCAGTTCGGTGGGGTAGCCATTCTCATCAGTCTCCCACAGTTCCATGGTCTTGTCCTTGTCATTGACCACATAGCGGCCCCCCCCCACAGCGAAACTGCCCTGGGTCGGGGAGATTTTCTTATTGGCCCCGTCGTAGATGCCCTTAAACGCCTCTACGACCATGGCACCATTCTTATAGGGCGTGTTAAATACCGCCAGGCGCTTCCCGGCCTCATCCCACAATTCTGTATCACTGCCCGCATGCACGGAGATTGCGCCATTTGCGAAAAAAATCCCGGCCACCACTGTCAGCTTGCCATCACTGTCGGCCAGCAATTCACATGGCATCACCCATTTATGCTCCACGTAGGTATCGCTAGTTAAAACAGCATATGTACCATTAATAACTACTCTTCCATTTTTGGCAGAGAGCAGATACCCGTCATGGTGATAGACCATTTCAGCAACAGCGTCAGAATTTTGAGCGACACTTACGGATGCACCATCTTGATTATCATCTTTTAAGACAATAAGCACATCAGATTGTCCCACTCTAACATGACTGCATTTGGTTTTTTCCGCCAGGTACTTGCCGTTAAAGATTTCCACACTCCCTTGGGCTGACACCTCATTGATAGGGGCTGCGCCCGCCGCTGGCGAACTAAGGGTGACAAATGCCCTATGATCCAGGGTTCCGTATGTGTGTCCCGCACTATCCTTGACATTCAATTCGGTGTTGCTCGATCTGAGTGCAGATAGATTTATTGAGTCGCCATTCGGCAGCAAAAGCCAACGGTCGTTACCCCGCCATTCAGTATTGAGGTTCAGGGTGACCTTGTCCCCATCTTTCACCACAAGTACAACGTCATTATCCGCAAACCTCTGCAGATCAAAGGCAAAGCCCACCTCGCCGCAGTCCATCCCCGGACTCAGGCTCTCAAGGCTCTCTGCCCCCCCGTAGTACACATCTGTTCTCATAACAATCACTCCTTCCCATAGGGCCCCTGCCACAGGCGCGGCCCCTGTCTCTTCCTTCCAAGGCTTGGTGTTATTGTTTCCACGTATTGTTTCAGTAGTATTATTGCTTAACTAACCACACTATAACGGAAATCCGCATTTTGTCAATAGGTTCTGCGAAAGTGGGCGGATTTTGGCGAAAGTGGGCAGGGTGCTTGCTGATGTCATCTTTTATTCAATGAAAATTTAATGAAAGAGGATTATTGTTTCTTATTGCAAAACTCCTTCCGCCCCTTCGGGGCACCTCCCTCTGAGAGGGAGGCTCTTATCGATGCTCGGAAATGACATTTACCACGTCTCCTATTCACCTCTCTTTGATTGACCCAATATTCAAAAATCTCCATACCTACCCTTGATTTCTCCATCATTCATAGTAAAATATTCTTAAAAGCACCATTGCCATCAGAAAGGGGGTTGACCATCCTATGATGATCAGCGCAGACATTGGGGTAATGCCCAACGAGAAAACCGTAGCCGACCTGCTGTGCGGACTGGAACACGAAGACTACCAGGCAGCTGTCAGCTTTATTGGCTACTTGTCCGCCATGAGGAAAAAGAAAAAAGCCGAAGACAGCCGCAAAATTCTCGCCGAGATACAAAATATGTTCAGCGATGATAAGGGATGGAATTCCGAACAGGACATGATAGAAGATATGGCTAAGTTCAGAAGGGAACGTAGCGGCTTATGAAGGTAAAACCAATATTATTTTCTGTCAGAGCACACCAAATATCCTCTGCAACCTGCGTGACCCAAAAGATATTCCTGTGCTAAGCGATGCCTTGTATCATAATGTGGACATTCTCCTTACCGGAGACAAGGACTTCCTGGAAGCACACATAGAGCATCCTTTAATCTACTCGCTGGCAATGATGGAAGAATACTTAAAAAGACTATAACTCGGAATAAGATGTCCCCCAGCTCTGCAGCTGGGGGTGGCGAATATCATAACAGGCGGTGAGCTAATATCTCCCGCCTAGTTGAAACGCCAAGAGGAAGATTTGTCTTCGACAAATCTGGAACAATGGCGTTATAAAATTTCAAGGAGGCCCCCTATCCCATGCGACTACTGAAAGCCATGCAGGAGGCGGAGCGTTTCTCCCCTACGGAGCAGTCCGTCATTGACTATATGCTGAAGAATCCCCAGGAAATAGCCACCAGTTCCATCAGAGAGCTGGCGGAGCGTACCTTCACCAGCCCGGCGGCGGTGTTCCGGCTCTGCCAAAAGCTGGGGCTGAAGGGATACAATGAGTTCAAGATACGCTTCATGAGCGAGATGAGCCGCGCCACCACTGACCAGACCTTTTCCTCCATGGCCAGCCGCCCCATCACGGACAAGGATTCCGTGGGGGACATCGTGCGGAAGATGGCGGCTTTGGAAATAGAAGCCATAGAGGAAACCCGCAACGAAATGGATATAGCCCAGCTGGAGAGGATTGCCCGTATGATGGAAAAAGCTTCCGTCATCGACATCTATGCCTATGACCAGAACTACGCCCTGGCGGAAACAGCCGTCTACAATCTGCTGCAGGTGAAGAAAACGGCCCTGGCCCACAACGCCATGAACACCCAGCTCTCCCAGGCCATGATTTCCGACAAGAGCCACTTTGCCATCCTTATCAGCCGTTCCGGGGAGAACAAGCGGCTCATGCGCACCGCCAAGATCCTCAAGGAGCGCCATGTGCCCACCGCCCTACTGACCCGGGCAAAAGATGCTCCCATCGCTGCCTTCTGCGATGAATTCCTCTATGTGGCCAATTCTCTTGAGTATCTGGACTTCGGCGGCAATATCTTCAGCGTGGGAGTGCGCTACTACTTCGATGTGCTGGTGGGCTTGCTTATCGCCCGGCACTTTGGGGAAATAGAGGATTTCTATGATGCCTTCGAGGGCTACATCGGCCGCCCCGACTCCAAGGACCGGCTCTGGTAACAATAGTGCACTAAGCTCAGACTGCGCCTCCTTAAAGGGACTAGCTCTGCTTTTGCAGAGCGTCGCTACGAGCTTGATTCACGGAGTTCTATAGTAAAACAAGATTAAAGCAATAAAGAAAACGGTTTCCGAAACAGCGTTTTATCCTGTTTCGGATTTTTTTATTACTTTTGAAACGCCATTCCAGAACTGTCTGAATCCCTTGAACATGCAAAATCTATATGCTATATTGTGACCATACCAAGGAAAACAGTCCCCCGGCGCGCGAGGAGGACCTGGTGAAATCATAGTTTTGGATTTAGGATCAATGCTTTTGAGAAAGAGAGGCTTACCTCAATGACGAAACAAGAGATGTTCGACAAATTTGTCGAATTCATGGCTCGCTTCGCCGAGTACAAAGCGGTAGCCGCCTTGAGGGACGGTTTTATCATGACCACCCCCTTCACCATCTGCGGCTCCCTGTTCCTGCTGATTGCCAATTTGCCTATCCCGGGCTACCCCGAGTTCATGGCCGGGCTGTTCGGCCCCCATTGGACTGACCCCTTGAACGCCGTAGCCGGCGGTACTTTCAACATCCTGGGCATCATCGCGGTGCTGGCCATCACCTACAAATATGTAGAGGCCGAAGGGTGCGACGCCATCATGGCTTCCATCCTGGCCCTGGCCGCTTTCATCATCGTGATGCCTGCCTCCGTGGCCGTGGAAGGCGGCGGCATGGCAGATAATGTCATCCCCAAGCTCTGGGGCGGCAGCAACGGCGTCATCACCGCCATCCTGATTTCCTTCTTCACCTCCGCAGTCTTCTGCTGGTGCGAGAAGAACCACATCGGCATCAAGATGCCGGACGCTGTTCCCGGCGGCGTGGCCCGCGCGTTTGAGGCCCTGACCCCCGGCGTCATCCTCTTTACGGCAGCTTCTGTGATTTACGGCCTCTGCCACTTCATGGGAGCCACCACTTTCCCGGAGCTGATTTTCGCCGTGATTCAGACTCCTTTGCAGGGCCTGTCTGATACGGTAGTAGGCGGCACCGTCTTCTCCCTCCTGATGACTGTCCTCTTCTGGGCTGGCATCCACGGCCCCAACGTGGTGGGCGGCATCCTGAACCCCCTGATGATTGCCAACTCTCTGGATAACCAGAAAATCCTTGATGCAGGCCTGAGCCTCCTGGGCAACCCCGACGCTCATATCCTCACCATCCAGATTACTGATACCATGATGAAACCGGGCGGCTGCGGCGCAACCTTCGGTCTGCTCATCGCCAGCTACCTGGTGGCACGTTCCCAGCAGATGAAGACCATCACCCGTCTGGGCACCGTCCCCGGTCTCTTCAACATCAATGAGCCTATCATCTTCGGTCTGCCTATCGTTTTCAACCCCTACATGCTGGTTCCCTTCTGCCTGGCTCAGCTGGCTGTCATGCTGATTTGCTACGGCGCCATCGCCATCGGCTTCATGGCTCCCTTCAGCGCCATCCAGGTGCCCTGGACCACGCCCCCCATCATCGCCGGCTTCCTCATGAACGGCTGGCAGGGTGCTGTAGTGCAGATTTTGGGCCTGGCCGCCGCCACCGCCATCTACTTCCCCTTCGTGAAGGCACAGGATAACGCTTTCTACAAAGAGGAACAGGGGGAGGAAGCAGAAGAAGCCTCTGACAGCAACGTTTCTCCCGCATCTGCGAACAACTAAAACCATCAAACCATAAGTTACTTATCGTATAAAAGGAGTGCATCATCATGAAAAAAATCATTCTTCTCTGCGCCGCTGGTATGTCCACCTCTATGCTGGTAAAGAAAATGCAGGAGGCTGCTGCCGCTGAGAATTTCGAGTGCGAGATTGCCGCATACCCCACCGCTGAGGCCAAGGACAAGGCTTCTGACGCTGATGTGATCCTCCTTGGCCCCCAGGTCCGCTTTGCCAAGAGCAAGGTGGAAGCTGCCTGCCCGGGCATCCCTGTGGAAGCCATCGACATGAAGCTCTATGGCCGCATGGACGGCAAGGGCGTGCTGGAAACTGCCAAGAAGCTCATCGGCTAAGAAGGAGGACACGCAAAAGTGGAAGGTTTGGAACTGGTAGCATTTAACATCATCTCCTCCGTGGGCACCGCCCGCAGCTCTTACATCGAGGCCATCCAGAAGGCCAAGGAGGGCGACTTTGAAGCCGCCGAGGCTCTTATCAAGGAAGGCGACGAAGTCTTCGTGGAGGGCCACAATGCCCACGCAGGCCTGCTGCAGCAGGAAGCCGAAGGCGGCCCCGGCAGCACCCTTTCCCTCCTGATTCTCCACGCTGAGGATCAGCTCATGAGCGCCGAGGGTTTCAAGACCATCGCCCAGGAGTTCATCGAGGTCTATAAGAAGTTCAAGGAACTCGGGAAGTAATCCCCCAAAGCCTTCCCCCCAAGGGGAAGGCTATATATTTGACAACACAAGGAGATTTGAATATGAGTTTTTCCAAAGGATTCTTATGGGGCGGCGCCGTAGCTGCCCATCAGCTGGAAGGCGGCTGGCAGGAAGGCGGCAAAGGAGTAAGTGTTGCCGATGTCATGACCGCTGGCCGTCACGGGGTGCCCCGTGAAATCACCGAGGGCGTGCTCCCCGGCAAGAACTACCCCAACCATGAGGGCATCGAGTTCTACTACCGCTATAAAGAGGACATTGCGCTGCTGGCCGAGATGGGCTTCAAGTGCTTCCGCACCTCCATCGCCTGGACCCGCATCTTCCCCAAAGGGGACGAGACCGAGCCCAATGAAGAGGGCCTGAAGTTCTACGATGACCTCTTTGACGAAATGCACAAATACGGCATGGAGCCGGTCATCACCCTGTCCCACTTCGAGATGCCTTACCATCTGGTCACCGAATACGGCGGCTGGAGGAACCGCAAGCTCATCGAGTTCTTCGTGCGCTTCGCTACGGTCTGCTTCGAGCGCTACAAGCACAAGGTCAAGTACTGGATGACCTTCAACGAGATCAACAACCAGCGTGAGCTGAATGTGCCCTTCACCGCTTTCACCAACAGCGGCGTGCTCTACAAAGAGGGCGAGGACAAGAAGGCCGTCATGTACCAGGTGGCACACCACGAATTCGTGGCTTCTGCCAAGGCCGTCATCGAAGGCCACAAGATCAACCCGGACTTCCAGATTGGCTGCATGCTGGCCATGACTCCGGTATATCCCGAGACCTGCCGTCCCATGGACCAGATGGCGGCCCTGAAGGAAATGGACAAGAGCTTCTTCTTCGGCGACGTGCAGGTGCGCGGCCACTATCCCAACTATGTGCTGAAAGAGTGGGAGCTCAAGGGCTACAAGGTGGAGATGGAAGACGGAGACCTGGAAGCCCTGGCCGAGGGCACCGTGGACTACTACGCCTTCAGCTACTACATGAGCCACGCCACCACCTCCGTGGAGGAGCGCAAGCAGAACCTCCAGGGCGGCTTCTTCGACGGGGTGAAGAACCCCTACATCGAGGAGTCCGACTGGGGCTGGCCCATCGACCCCGTGGGCCTCAGATATATGCTGAACGTGCTGCAGGAGCGCTATGAGCTGCCTCTGATGATTGTAGAGAACGGCATCGGCCTCCACGAGACCCCCAATGCCGACGGCCTCATCGAAGACGACGCACGCATCGCCTACTTCAAGGCTCACATCGCTGAGATGAAGAAGGCTGTAGATGAAGACGGCGTAGACCTCATGGGCTACTGCCCCTGGGGCCCCATCGACCTGGTTTCCGCCGGTACCGGCGAAATGGAGAAGCGCTACGGCTTCATCTATGTGGACAAGGACAACGAAGGGAAGGGTACCCTGGCACGCTCCCGGAAAAAGTCCTTCTACTGGTACAAGAGGGTCATCGAAAGCAACGGCGAAGACCTGGGCACGGAGGACTAACGCCACCGAAGCGAAAATAAATACAAACGACCTAAAAAAACACGCTCACAAGGATTTCCCTGTGAGCGTGTTTTCTTTGCACAGCCAATGGATCCTCAACCAGTCCCAAAGGCCTCAACTCTTATTTTATCGTCACCAGTGACCTGTTTGTTGCTCTCAAGTAATCAAGATTCACATAATCCCAAAAGATGGGAACGTCCTGCAGTTGGCCCATTTTCATCATGAAGCTGCTCACTTCCTCGCAAGTAGACCTGAAATGCTGATCGATGGACATACTGTAATAATTTTTTTCCATGATATGGCTGACCTGATCTTTTTCCAGATTTAGTTTGCCGGCAATGATAGCAGCTGCTTCTTCGGGATTTTCGTTGATGAAAATTGTGGCCTTCTCCAGCGCCCTGAGCATGGCCTTCACGTCCTCCGTATGCTCATGCAGATAGTCGTCTGTGATCTGCATGGTGGTGTAAAAACTGAGCCAGTCAACCTCCCCCTGCCTGTCCCCCAGATAGGACTGCAGACCGCTGAACAGGAGCGTCCCCCCCATTGCCTGTGCGTTGCTGACCCAGGGTTCCCAGCAGGCCATGGCATCAATTGTGCCAGCTTCCATGGCTTGCAGCTGGTCCCGTGGACTAAGGGGCACGAAGGTAATCCTGTCCATATCCACCTTGAGTTCGTAGCACATGTTACGAAGGGCCAGCAGGATGCCGGAGCCCTCTGCCATGCCAATGCGCTTGCCCTCAAAGTCCTTGCCGTTCACAATGCCAGAGTCTTTCCGGGCCACCACACACTGTGTATCGCCAATATCTGCCATGGGAGCCACGACCTTGACCTTCACCCCCTCAGCTACCAGTGTCATCACCGTGTAAGGTGATTCAAAGGACACCTGCGCCTCACCGCTCCTGATGAGTGCGGGAATCTCGCCTCCCGACTGTACCAGCCTGTTTTCCACCTCCAGTCCTTCCTCCCGGAAGTAGCCCTTCTCCTCGGCAATGATCTGCTGGGCTGATATCTGGGGGTCCATTACGCCATAGGCCACAATCTTATGCCTGGCCTTAAATTTCTCCTGCAGCGCTTTTCCGCTATCTACGCATCCCACAAAAGCCACCGCACTGATGATGACCATAAGCCCAGTCAACAAGCCCCATTTCATACGCATTCCTGCCCTACCCAGTGTCCTCATCTCCTTCCACGTTATCTATCAATTATGAATTCCGTAAATACGAATGTCATAAAAGGATATACCCATTTTCAGTATATCCCAAAGCGCTTTTCCCCGCAATCCCCAAAAGCGCCCCCCCGAATATTCTGTCTATTTCAGCTTATCTCCTTATATCTCCCATTTACTGCCAATATCTCCCGTTTTCACCCTTAATATTTTTTCGGTATATCTCCTGCTGCCACGCTGCCCCTGGCTGCTCACCATGAAAAAGACAACAACACTGCCCCTCTCCCCCGCGGGATTTTTTCATATGTCAGCAAATCTCCAGAAGAACATATCAACCTCGCAAAAGACCATCTGAACCTCGCAAAAACCATTTCAGCTTTTCAAGCGCGAAAATGGCTTGGAATAAAGGGTTGCCTAACATAACGCCCCCGCAACACAGCCCAAGCCTCGCAAAAAAGCCCCTGAACCTCGCAAAAGCCTCAGTCTGTCAGCAACGCACCAGCCTCATAAGTACGGTTTGGATCATATGTACCGCCATTTGCCTTGATAAGATTCTTGTCCATCAAGGCATTCAGCCTTGTCCTGACAGTGTTATCCGACTTGCCAACATAGGCCGCCAACTGCGCACGGCCAGCAGTCCCACGATTCAATATATAAGCCATAATGGCTTGTTCTATATCATCCAACTGCTTCCACATAGAAATACCTACATTGTTTACCGCATATAATTCCTGGCGCATTCTACGCATGACTATATTATTCTTCAGTACCAGCCTTAGAGATTCTCCCGGCTCGCTATAGACAGGGGCGTCCAGAAAGAATTCTGCCATATCGTTGTAAATGCGATTTACCCCTTCATTCAGTTCCCGCACCCAGCCAAATTCTGTCATCACACGGGAAATGCGTGGATTACGAGAATATCTCGTCTCCTTGATGTTCTGCAACGTCACCAGATTAGGAAGACGGCCGGGGCTTTCTATTTCCAACCTATCATCATACATACTGACCTTTATGAAGTTGCCACTCATAGCATACTCACGATGAGTTACAGCATTGACAATCCCCTCCAGCCAAGCAAAATCCAGATACTCAGGGACTTTAACCCTTGAATTGTCTACCTCATGAAATGTATGACAATGTAACTCACGCATACTCAAAAAGCCCGGGCAAATCATCTGCCCGGGCTTCTTATATCAAATGTCTAAAACGTCTTATACGGAATCTTGAGCCCATTTACCTTAGATGTATATACCGGGTAGACCGTCCCGTTCCTTCCCTGCCCAAATACCCTTCTTCAACCAATTTGCGAAGCGCACCTTCCACAGAACTCAGACTGAGGGAGGGGCACAACTCTCTAATATCCTGCTTGGAAAAGCGTCCCAGTTTCTGCATAGATGCCTTCCGTACCATTTCCAGAGCAGGGAGTTTCTTATCCACCAGGGCGAAGCGGTCTTCAAAATCCCTGTAGGCAGCAATGATGGTGCTCAAGAAATATTTTATGAAGGGAACGACATTTTCATTGCCCTCATGCCAGCCATGCTGCGACTGCCGCAGCGCGTCATAATAACCATCTTTGCGCTTGGCTATTTTAGCTTCCAGGGATATATATTTCCCAACATAAAAACCACTGCGGTACAAAAGAAGAGTGGTCAGCAGCCTGCTCATACGTCCATTGCCATCATTGAATGGGTGGATACAGAGAAAGTCGTGGATGAAGATGGGAATGGCTATCAGCGGCTCTACCTCCGCATTGCCAATCACGCGGTTGTATTCTGCACAAATTTTGTCCAGCGCTTCCGGCGTTTCATAGGGAGTCAACGGGGTGAACAGTATTTCCGTATGCCCGTCCGGATAAGTGGCACTGATATAATTCTGCACATTCTTGGTACGGCCCCCCATGGAATTTGCCATATGGCTGTACATGATCTTGTGGAGCTGTAGGATGAAGTTCTGAGTGATGGGAATGGCATCGAAGCTCTCATGTATAATATTCAGCACATCACGATAGCCAGCTATTTCCTGCTCGTCCCGGGTCCTGGGTGTGGTTTTTTCTTCCACCAGCTGCCGGATACGGGTGTTAGTGGTCACTATCCCCTCAATGGCGTTAGATGCCTCTGTGCTTTGAACCTTGGCGATTTCCACCAGCTTTCCCAGCTCTTCCGGCCGTTGCCTCAGGTAAAGTTCCTGCTTCCCTGCTTCCTTGTAGATGGCAGCAATATAACCCAGGATCTCGTAATCCCAGGTCATTTCCTGGATTTTTGTATAATTGAACTGTCGCATCCCCTTACCTCCTCGCTTTTCCCTTATATTATAGATAAATTTAAGGGAAAAGTAAATCAGTAAGGGATAGCTTCTATTTTTAGAACTTCCCTCTCACCTTCTCCAACGGCTTTGCCAAAACGTAGAAGGCCAGGATGTTCACTACGCCCTCGGCCAGCAGCCCCGGGGCTGAGGCCAGGCCTGCGGTGAGGCTGTTGTAGAGGATGGCGCCGAAGAGGGTGTAGCCGGCAGCCATGACCAGACAGGCCAGGATCAGGGCTATGAGGGTGCGGGGGGAGGTGAGGAAGTGGTCGGCTTTGGGATTGGCAATCTCAATGAAGGTCAGGGCCATGAGCCATTTGATGAGCAGCGTCGGCCCCATCCACAGGGCGAAGCCTCCCATGAAGTCGGCCAGCATGGAGCCCAGGCAGGCGGCGATGAGGGCTTCCCGGCGGACCGTCAGGCAAAGGGCCAGGAAGATGACCGCATCTCCCAGATGGGCATAGCCCAGGGGAATGGGAATCTTGGGCAGGAAGGTGGCCAGGAACACCGCCGCCGTCATTACGGCCGTCAGGGTGATTTCACGCGCAGTCCAGGCGCTGCGCTCTGCATTCAGTACATTCATGATAATTGCCTCCTTTCGGGTATGGTCATAGCCTAGCACTTTGCTGGGTTTTATGCAATACTTCCTTAAAAAAATTTTTATGTTTCTTCACTAAAAGTAAAGCCCTGCCCACGAGGACAGGACTTTTTGCTTTTTATTAAGTTTCAGCCTAAGATTTCCTTGAGCTTATCCCAATCCGGCAGACGGGCAGCCTCTTTTACGGCTTTCAGCTTCCCAGTCTCTGCCTCAGGCAGGCGGTAGGAAGATAATTCTTCCAGCATGTAGTTCAGGCTGTCGTAGTCGAAGCTTCCCACTACTTCCCCCATGGCTTCCCAGGCCTCGGCCAGTTCTTCTTCACTGATAGGCGGCTTATTGCCTGCATCTTCCTCCTGGGGCAGCAGGGGTGAAAGCTCCGGCAGGAAGCTCCTGTAAAGGGCCAGCAAGGGGGGCGTGCCCACCTTGATTTCGTCATAGTAGCAGTTGTTCCCTGCATCTTCCAGCCTCAGGGCCTTTTCGGAAAGCTCGCTGGCGCCTATGACCCTGGCCGTGCTCTTGAGGGCGTGGACTTTGGTGGTGTAGCTATCCCACTCCTGCAGGTTGTAGAAGCGTTCGATTTCGTTGGCTGCTGCTTCGATAGACTGGGCAAAGACCGTGAGTGCATCTATATAGGCCTCAGCTGAGCCGCAGTGCTCTACGCCAGCCTTGCAGTCTATGCCATTGACCTCGTGCAGCCAATCCGGCAGCTCGCACTTCTCTTCCTGAGGCGGGGCTGCTTCTGCAGCCTGCACCTTGTCACCGGGCAGGTATTTCTGCAGGGTGGCCTCCAGCTGCTGGCTATCTATGGGCTTGCTGAGGTAATCGTCAAAGCCTGCCTCCATGTATTCCTCCCGGGCGCCGCTGACGGCGTTGGCCGTGAGGACGATGACGGGAGTGTTCTTGTTGGGGTAGCCGGGAATATACTCCAGTTTCTTCATGGCGTGAAGCGTCTCCACCCCATCCATGCCAGGCATGCGGTGATCCAGCAGGATGAGGTCATATTCCATGCCCTGCACCCGCTCCAGCGCTTCATAGCCGCTCAGAGCCGTGTCGATCTGCACCTGAGTGGCCTTCAGCAGGCCCTTGGCCACGGTGAGATTCATGGCCGTGTCATCGACGATAAGGAGCCTGGCCTCCGGAGCGATGAAGCTTTCCCGATAGGCCGTCTTCTGCTTGATGCTGTTGAGGTAGGCCGTCTCATAGTCACCCATGGGGGCCCAGTTCAGCACCTGCTGCTTCACCTTGAAGGAGAATTCCGACCCCTGGCCATACTTGCTCTTCACTTCCAGCTGGCTGCCCATGAGCTCCAGCAGCCGCTGGGTGATGTTCATGCCCAGCCCCGTGCCCTCGATGCTGCGGTTCCGCTCCTCCTCGATGCGCTCGAAGGCGTGGAAGAGCTTTTCCATGTCCTTTTCCTTGATGCCGATGCCTGTATCCTTCACGGCTATGCAGAGGCAGATTTCATTCTCCCCTGTCTTTTCCCAGCCAAAGCGCATGGTGACGCTGCCTCTTTCCGTGTACTTCACGGCATTGGTGAGGATGTTGGTGACCACCTGCCGGAGGCGTATCTCATCCCCCTTGAGGATGCTGGGCATATCCTCCGCCGCCTCCACAAAGAGCGCCAGCCCTTTCTTCTCTGCCCGCTGGCGTATCATATTCACCAGGTCATTGAGCATGGAGCTTACGGCGTACTCCACGGGGATGATTTCCATCTTCCCCGCCTCAATCTTGGAGAAATCCAGGATGTCGTTGATGAGACCCAGGAGAGCCGTGCCCGCTGTGCGGATATTTTCCGCATACTCCCGGGTGAAGTCCTCCTTCGTCTCCCGGAGGATCATCTCGTCCATGCCCAGCACCGCGTTGATAGGAGTGCGGATTTCATGGCTCATATTGGACAGGAACTGGCTCTTGGCAGTGTTGGCGGCTTCGGCAGCCTGGGCCATTTCCTGCAGTTCCCGATTGCTGTCTGCCAGTTCCTTCGTGACAGCAGTCAGGAAGGTGGCCATGCGTTCGGACAGGGGTATGATGCGGTGTTCCTGGCGCTGGGACATATTGTTTTCGCTGATTTTCAGATTGGGAGGCCCCTCCCGCATGCCCACCGCCACCAGGGCACTGTTGAGTATGCCCCCCTTGCCATGATAGCAGTAAATCTCGGAGGTGCCGTAATTGCAGATGAGGTTTCTGGCAAAGCGCCGATAGCTTTCAATCTCCTTGGGAGCCTTTTCCTTCAGGAACAAAGTGCGGTTGCCGCAGGCCACCATATAGAGCACTTCCGGTGCAAAGCCCCACATATATTCGCTGGCCACTTCCGTTTCCTGCAGCAAATCATCATGCACCGCGTAGGTGAGGCTGATTTTTTCCCCCATGTAAACATCACCGCTGAAATAGAGGCAGCCATCTTCGTCATAGCGTGGGGGAACTCTGGGGATGATGCAGTCATTGCGCTTGATTGCCAGGGGGAACTCGGAGATATTGTAGACGAAATTCTCATCGGGAATCACGTTCAGATAGCGGTGATAGACTTCCACGGGGAGTATGTCATCGATGCGGGAAATGCAGTTCTCTCCCCTGGTGGCAGTGATGGTCATTTCCTTGCCCAAAGGCTTCCAGCCAAAGACGTAATCTGCCTTCACATGGAGGTCAACGCCTGTGAACACCGCCAGCACAATGCCCTGCCGGTACATGCCGCTGCCGATGACATACTGCTGCTCCACATCATTTTTTTCATTGAGGGTAAAGAGATTGCTGAACCTGGCATTGCCGTCTGCACTGAGCTCAAACATGCCAGCGGTAGCCCCGAAGATGGGAATATCCTCGTTGCCCTTAGCCAGATTCCTGACAAAACGATAGAACCCCACGGACAGCCCCGAACAATAGAGCGCTACAGCTTTCACATCGTGCATACGGCGGATGCGCCGCCCCAGTTCCACTCCCGCTTCCTGATAAAGGTCAGGGGAGCCGGTGTATTCCAGGAGGGTCACATCTGCTGACTCCATGAAGTTGATATTCAATTTGAGCATGGACTCGTCGCTGTCACTGCCGTAAATGGTCTCCGTCATGCCCGTCACCACAGCCTCGGGAAAGACCTCTTCAATGGCTGCCCGGGTCTGGCTGGCAGTCACCTGGCAAAGGAGACGGAAGAGCAGGTGGATATAGACTGCCGAATCACCACGGGCCTCGGACTCCGCCCTCTTCTCCCGCAGGAGCTTCTTCACCGAACTGATGAAAGCAGGCCTGTCCGTCTCCCAATACAGCTTATGGCATTCCTGTATCATGAGCTTTCCTCCCTTATTGGAAATGCCCCCTCTTGTGCAGGGGATGCCCTTTCCCCCTTCCACCGTCTTCGACGGTCCCCCTTCCCCGTAAACGGGGCAGGCAGGGCTTTAGGTTACGTTACTCTCATGCAATTTCTGATACTTCCGCTTCTCGAAGAATTCGTCTATGGCCGCGATGAGCTTGGGGCGCTCCATGGATTTCAGCAGGTAGCCGTCAGGCTTCAGGGCCAGCACCTTCATGACGCTCTCCCTGTCCCCCTTGCCCGTGAGGAAAATCACCGGCAGGTCATCCAGCCTGCTTTCGCTCCTGATCATCTCCAGCACCTGGGGGCCGGAAATCACGGGCATCTCATAGTCCAGCAAAATGAGGTCCGGGGTGTTGTCTGCAATGTACATCATGGCCTGGGCCCCGGAAGTGACGATGGTCACCCGGTATTTGGCCGAAAGCCAGTCCTTCACCATCTTCAGGAAGGTGCCGTCATCATCCACCAGCAGTATGCTCTTTCTCTTGGCCAGATCGTCATTGGCCTCCAGCAGCCAGTCCAGCTGCGCCGTAAGCTTCTTCATGTCAAAGGGGCGGGGGAAGGAAGCCGCCACCAAAGCCGCAGGTATAGTCTGGGTTACGGTGTCAATCTCCGGCACCGTGCCCACCAGCACCAGGAGCTTGTCTTCCTCGGTGCAGATATCCTTCAGATATACCAGGGCTGAGGTGACACTATCCACGTATTCTCCCAGGAACATGAGGATAAGCTCCGTATCTCCCTTGTGGTCGCATATATCTTCCATGGTGGGCTCTGACTCAATCAGCTCATAGCCCTCCGCCGTCAGGTTCTTCACTATGGTATTCAGCATAAAGGACTTGCCCTTGCGAATCAGGAGTATTTTCTTCTCCATGGCTCCCATCCTTCCTATGGCCTGCCAAGCCAGACTGTGGCTTGTGCCCTCATTCACGCTCATTATCCGCTAACTTGCAATATTCGCCAGAGAACAGCCTTTTCCCTTTGCTCCCCGGCCCTTAACCCAAAATTTCCTTGAGCTTCTCCCAGTCCGGCAGGCGGGCGGCTTCCTTTACCTGCCTGAGCCTTTCTGCCTCTTCCTGGGGCAGCTGGTAAGAAGACATCTCCTCCAGCATGAAACGCAGGCTGTCGTAATCAAAGCTCATGACCACTTCACCCATAGCCTGCCAGGCTTCGGAGAGTTCTTCCCCGCTGATTGGCGGCTTGCCGCTCTCGTCTTCTTCCTGGGGCAGCAGGGGGGCAAGGCTGGGGAGGAAGCTGCGGTAAAGCTCCAGCAGCGGCTCCGTGCCTTCTTTGATTTCCTCGCAGTAGAGGTTGTTGCCCGCATCTTCCAGCCGTCTGGCCCGCTCGGAAAGTTCCCCGGCTCCAATGACCCGGGCCGTGCTCTTGAGAGCATGGACTTTGGTGGTGTAGTTTCCCCAGTCCTCCACCTGATAGAAACCCTCGATTTCCCGGGCGTTCCCTTCGATGGATTCGGCAAAGACCTGCAGGGCATCCATATAGGCTGCCACTGAGCCGCAGTGGGCCACTCCCGCTTCAGCATCTATGCCCCCAGCCGCCAGCAGCCAATCCGGCAGCTCAGCCTCTTCCTCCTGCGGGGGAGCCGCCTCTGCAGCCTGCACCAAATCACCGGGCAGGTATTTCTGCAGGGTTGCCTCCAGATGCTGGCTGTCGATGGGCTTGGTCAGGTAGTCGTCAAAACCTGCCGCCATGTATTCTTCCCGGGCACCGCTGACAGCATTGGCGGTGAGGACGATGACCGGGGTTTCCTTGTTGGGATAGCCGGGGGATTCTTCCAGCTCTCTCATGCGGGCCAGGGTTTCCACCCCGTCAAGGCCCGGCATGCGGTGGTCCAGCAGGATCAGATGATATGCTTTTTCCCGAACTTTGTCCAGGGCCTCATAGCCGCTGAGAGCCGTGTCTATCTGCACCCGGGTGGCCTTCAGCAGCCCCTTGGCCACTGTGAGGTTCATGGCGGTATCATCTACAATGAGAAGCCTTGCCTCCGGGGCAATGAAGCTCTCCCGATAGGCCTTTTTCTGCTGGATGCTGTTCAAGTAGGCCCGCTCATAGTCACCCATGGGGGTCCAGTCCACCACCTGCTGCTTCACCCTGAAGGAAAATTCGGAGCCTTCGCCGTACTGGCTCTCTACCTCCAGCCTGCTGCCCATGAGCTCCAGCAGCCTCTGGGTGATGTTCATGCCCAGGCCCGTGCCCTCGATGCTGCGGTTCCGCTCTTCCTCGATACGCTCGAAGGCGTGGAAGAGCTTTTCAATATCCTCGGCCTTGATGCCGATGCCCGTATCCTGCACGGCAACGCAGAGGCAGATTTCCTGCTCATTCACCTTTTCCCAGCCAAAGCGCAGGGTGACACTGCCCTTTTCCGTGTATTTCACGGCGTTGGTGAGAATATTGGTGACCACCTGCCGCAGGCGTATCTCGTCCCCTTTCAGCACGCTGGGCACATCCTCTGCCGCTTCCACTCTGAACTCCAGCCCTTTCTTCTCCGCCCGCTGGGAAATCATATTCACTAGGTCGTTGAGGAGGGAGCTCACTGTGTACTCCACGGGAATGATCTCCATTTTCCCCGCTTCAATCTTGGAAAAGTCCAGGATATCATTGATGAGGCCCAGCAAGGACGTACCCGCCGTGCGGATATTTTCCGCATACTCCCGGATATTCTCCTCCTTGGCCTCCCGGATGATCATTTCATCCATGCCCAGCACCGCATTGATGGGAGTGCGGATTTCGTGGCTCATGTTGGAAAGGAACTGGCTCTTGGCGCGGCTGGCAGCCTCAGCCGCCTCCGCCATTTCCTTCAGTTCCCGATTGCTCTCCTTCAGTTCCTCAGTCACCGCATCCAGAAAGGCCGCCATGCGCTCGGACAGGGGGATGACATCATGGATTCCCCGATGGGTGCTGGTATCGGCGCAGACCTTCAGCCAGGCCTCTCCCTCCCGCATGCCCACAGCTATCAGGGCACTGTTCAGGATGCCCCCTCTGCCATGATGGCAGTAGATTTCCGAAGTGCCATAGTTGCAGATGAGATTGCTGGCAAAACGGCGAAAGGCATCAACCTCCAGGCGGGCCTTATCCTTCAGAAAAACGGTACGGTTGCCGCACATCACCAGATACATGACCTCCGGGGCAAAGCCCCACATATACTCACTGGCAATCTCTGTCTCCTGCACCAGATCGTCATGGACGGCGTAGGTGAGGCGCACCTTCTCCCCCTCGTACACGTCGCTGCTGAAGTAGATCCGCCCCTCATGGTCATAGCGGGGCGCCACCCTGCCCATGATGCAGCCATTGCGCTGGACAGCCATGGGAAATTCGTAAATATTGTAGAGGAAGTTCTCGTCCGGGTTCACCTTCAGATAGCGGCGGAAAACCTCCGTAGGACGCATATTGTCAATGCGGGAAATGCAGTTTTGCCCGCAGGTTTCAGTGATGGTCATTTCCTTGCCCAAGGGCTTCCAGCCAAAGATATAGTCCACCTTCACATGAAGCTCCTCGCCCGAGAACACCACCGCCAGGATGCCCTGATAATAAACCTTTTCTCCCACCACATACTGCTGGTCTGCATCATTGTACTTATCGAAGAAAAAAAGATTGCTGAACCGCTCGCTGTCATCGGCACTGAACTCAAACATGCCCGCCGTGGCACCAAAGAAAGGCACATCTTCATTGCCGCAGTATGCACTGGAAACGAATCTATGGAAATACGTGGAAAGTCCTGCACTGTAGATACCTACAGCCTTCACCAGGGGCAGGTGGTGTATTTTCTCCCCCATTTCCCTGCCTGCCTCCTCATAGCCCTCAGGAGGCCCCAGGTATTCCAGCAGCTTCACCTTGCTGTGCTGCAGGAAGGTGATGTTCATGCGCAGCATGGATTCCATATCCTCGTTGACATAGATAGTCTCCGTCATGCCTGTCACCACTGCCTCCGGCATGATTTCGGCAATGGCCCCCCGAATCTCTCGGGCGGTATCTGAGCTGATCAGGCGAAAGAGCATGTGGATATAGATGGCGCTGTCGTGCCTTGCCTCCGACTCCTTCTTTTTCCTGCGGAGAAGCTTCTTCACGGACTCAATCAAGTCCAGCCTGTCGCTTTCCCAATATCTCTTATGACATTCCTGCAGCATGGAAGTACCTCCTTAGAAAAAGGGCTGTT
The DNA here is from genome assembly GCF_900108415.1 of Selenomonas sp. KH1T6. NCBI lineage: Bacteria > Bacillati > Bacillota > Negativicutes > Selenomonadales > Selenomonadaceae > Selenomonas > Selenomonas sp. KH1T6. The sequence goes on along the minus strand of NZ_FNWN01000003.1, from coordinate 169,281 downwards.
ATATGAAAACCATACAACAGCCCAACACTTCAAGTCACAATATGCCGATTTTACTTCCGTTTCTCTCTTATGTATTCGCCACCCAGGAGCTCCATCCCTGCTAAGGAACTTTAGGATTCAATCCATTCCTTGAACTTTTCAGGGGAAGAATTGATGATGAGCTCCTCCGGGAAGCCGTACTGCTGCACCAGTTCCAGGGCATAGGCGTGATTGCCCACATCGAACTCCACATGGGCATCGCTGCCCATGATCATCATGGCTCCGTGGCGCCTGGCCGCCGCCATGAGCTCCCCTGCCAATTCCCTGGAGCCCTTGCGGGAGCCTCCCGGGGTGTAGGAGCTGTTGTTCAGCTCCAGCAGCACGTGGTTTTCCACCGCAGCCCTGGCGACAGCTTCAAAGTCCACCGGGTATTTGGGATTGTCCGGGTGGCCGATAATTTTAACTTTCGGATTCCGCATGGCACCTAAGATGGCAGCGGTGTTCTCCTCCTTCGTGCCGGGCTTGATGCAGGGGTCGTGCAGGCTGGCCACGGCGTAGTCCAGGCGGGAAAGGAATTCCCCCCGCAAATCCGTAGAGCCGCTATAGTCGATGATGTTCAGCTCCGCCCCCATGACCATATCTATGCCATAGCCCTGCTCTGCCTCCCGGGGAATGACCTTGAAATTGCAGAAGTAAAAATCCCCAAAGCAGCCGGGCATGGAGGGAGTGTGGTCAGAAATCCCCAACAGCTTCAGCCCCTTGCGCTTGCCGGCTTCCGCCATCTCCCGGATGGAACTGTAGGCATGGACACTGGCAATGGTATGGGTATGGACATCAAGCAAGTCAATCATGTATTATCTTTCCTCTCTTCCCTAAACTTTTCCTACCTATCATACCCCCAGAACATGAACTTTGCCAGCAGAAAAATGCACAAAATAAAACAACCGGCCTGAAGCCCTGAGCAACAGACCGGGTGTTGATGATGTAAAAGCCTTCCCCCTCGCAGGGAAGGTGGAATGAGAGGACGAAAAACGACTTCGACGCCCCCCTTCCGTCAGCCTACGGCTGCCACCTCCCCCGTAAACGGTGGAGGCCTAAATAGCCCTCAAAGCACATCCTGCAATACTTTGATGAACTGCTCCATCTCGGCATCGGTGCCGACAGTGATACGCAGATAATCAGACAAGCGGGGCTTGTTGAAGAAGCGGACGTAGATATCCTTTTCCTTCAGCTTCTCAAAAAGGGACTCTGCCGAAGTGCCTTCAGGCGGTTTGGCAAAGAGGAAATTTGTACGTGATTCCAGCACCGTGAAGCCAAAGCCTCTGAGGGCTTCCTTGGTCTTTTCCCGGGTTACCAGCACCCGGTCCACCGTCTCCTCGAAATACTCCCTGTCATTGGCAGCGGCCACGCCTGCGGCCAAAGCTGGCATATTCAGCGTATAGGAGTTCACGGAGAACTTCACATCATGAAGCGCCTTGATAAGCTCTTTGCTGCCGAAGGCATACCCCACCCGCAGGCCTGCCAGGGCCCGGGACTTGGACATGGTGCGCACGATGACCACATTGGGGTACTTCTTCAGGAGCGGCAGGGCCGTACGGCCGCCGAAATCCACATAGGCCTCGTCAATGATGACCACAGAATCCTGATTCTCTGCCACCACTTTCTCAATATCCGCCATGTCACCTTCCAGGCTGGTGGGGGCATTGGGATTGCAGAGGACAATGCCACCGTTCTCCTTCATGAAGCCCGCAGGATCGAAGGAAAAGTCCTCCCGCAGGGGCACTGTCTCGAAGGGGATGCGGTAAACATCAGCCCAGACCTCGTAGAAGGAATAGGTGATATCGTTGAAGAGAATGGGCTTCTTCCCTGCAAAGTAGGTCAGGAAGCACATGGAGAGCACATCATCAGACCCCACGCCCACGAACACCTGCTCCAGCTCCAGCCCATACTCCTCCGCCAAAGCTTCACGAAGCTCCCGGCAGTCCGGGTCAGGATATAGCCGCAGCTTCGATGCCTTGATTCCCCTGATGGCCTCCACCACCTGCGGTGAAGGAGGGTAAGGTGACTCATTGGTATTCAATTTGATGACCTTCCGCTGAGGCTGCTCCCCCGGGGTGTAGGGGGTGACTTTGCGTATATTATCCATCAGACTCACATATATTACCTCCCGGCAATAAATTACAACTTTACAACTGCTTCTATTGTAGCAATTTATAAAGCATTTGTCATGGTAACACAAGGTAATATTTCTACATTGACAGGAAAATTCCTGCATATAAGAAAAAGCTCCCGCAATTGCGGGAGCTTTCTTTGTAATGGAAAGTATTTCTTAGAGAACCTTGGCCAGATATGCCTTGATCTCGTCGCCATCTTCCATCTTCATGACGTCAGCCAGGATTTCCTTGGCCTTGATGGAGGAGATGGAGCGGATCTTCTCCTTCACGCGGGGAATGGAGGGAGCGCTCATGGAGAGCTCATTGATGCCCATGCCCAGGAGCAGCACAGCGGCGTTGGGGTCGCTGGCCATCTCACCGCACATGCCGGCCCAGATGCCGTTCTCGCGGGCACTGGTGATGGTGCGCTGGATAAGGCTGAGCACAGCGGGGTTGAAGTGGTTGTAGAGGTCGGAGATGCTGGCGTTGCCGCGGTCGCAGGCCAGGGTGTACTGCACCAGGTCGTTGGTGCCGATGGAGAAGAAGTCCACGTACTTGGCAAGGACGGGGGTCATGACAGCAGCAGCCGGGGTCTCAACCATGATACCAACCTGCACGCTGTTGGAATAAGCCTTGCCCTCGTGCTCCAGCTCCAGCTTGGCCTCCTCGATGAACTCCTTGACCTTCTTGAACTCAGCCACGTTGATGACCATAGGCACCATGATGGCAGCCTTGCCGTAGACACCTGCACGCAGGATAGCCTTCAGCTGGGGCAGGAAGAGGTCGCGGCGCTTCAGGGAGATACGCACGGCACGGAAGCCCAGGAAGGGGTTCTCCTCCTTGGGGATGTTCAGGTACGGCAGGGGCTTGTCGCCGCCGATATCCATGGTGCGGATGACGCAGAGGTTGCCCTTGCACTTCTCGATAGCTTCCTTGTAAGCCTTGAACTGATCTTCCTCGTTGGGGATATCCTCACGGCCCATGAAGACGAACTCGGAGCGGAAGAGGCCCACGCCCTGTGCGCCGTAGGTGAGGGCGTTGTCAACGTCCATGTGGGAGCCGATGTTGGCCATGAGCTCGACCTTCACGCCGTCAGTGGTGACAGCTTCCAAGTCCTTGAGCTGTGCGTAGTGGGCAGCCAGCTCCTTCTGCTTCTGGATCTTCTCGTTGTAGCTGGCGCGCTCAGCCTCGTTGGGGTTGATGACAATCTCACCCTGCTCGCCGTCCACGATGACATGGTCGCCATCGGAAATAGCCTCCAGCTTCTCGCCCAGGCCCACCACGGTGGGGATAGCACGAGCCTTGGCGATGATGACGGCATGAGCGGTGGTGGAACCAGCGCCCAGCAGCACGCCTGCAATCTGCTCGGTAGGCATGCCGGCGATGACGGAGGGCTCTACCTCCTGGCCGCAGAGGATGACTTTCTCGTCACCAATCTCGGGCTCCTTGACGCCCAGGATGTACTTGGCAATGCGCTTGCCCACATCGCGGAGGTCAACGGCACGGGCTGCGAAGTACTCATCCTCCATAGACTCGAACATGGCAGCCTGTTCCTCAGCAGCCTTCAGCACGGACTGGGGAGCATTGCCCAGCTCCTCGATCTTGCTGATGATGCTGTCATGGAGGGCAGGATCCTGCACCATCATGCGGTGTGCTTCCATGATGGCAGCCTGCTCCTTCTGATCCTCGTTCTTCTGCATGCGCTCTACGCTCTCGCTAAGGATGTCAGCTACAGCAGTGAGGGCGCCTTCGGCCTTGTTCTTCTCTTCATCCACAGAACCCGGCTGATAGTTCACCAGGTAGCCGTCCAGGTTCTGACCTGCCAGCATGATCTTGCCCACGGCGATACCGGAGATAACGCCCTTACCACGAATCGTTACTGCCATTTTTCTTTTCCCCCTGTAATCAAAAAGACATAACTAAAAATAAAGCAATGTCATAAATTTAGGAATGTTTCCCGCACAGCCTCCCCCTCACGGGCAAGGCATAAATAAAGGCTCTCCCCGAGCCCCCTGTCTCGGGATCTCTGGGGAGAGCCTCCGAAGCAATTCCTCTGAAATTACTCCTCGCCGAACTTGGAAGCCACCAGGTCGGTCAGGGCCTTCACTGCCTCAGCCTCATCCGGGCCATCAGCCAGGATGGTCATCTCAGTGCCCTTCACAAGGCCCATGCTCATGATCATGAGAATGCTCTTGGCATCAACAGTCTTGCCCTTGGCCTTGATCTGAACCTTGGACTTGAACTTGGTTGCAGTCTGCACGAAGATGGATGCAGGACGTGCATGGATGCCGGTCTTGTTCTCGATCATGATAGTTGCTTCAGTCATTTTGAAATCTCTCCATTCTTAAAACTTACAGTTTGCTGCTTCTTTTCGGCTCTCTGATGAAGCCCGCACCGAAGCATTTGCCTAATAAATACGCAAGCAGCGTGCCAACTTCTGCAAAGGGCCGAAAATTTATCTATTTCCACCGCCTAGCTTAGCGCAGGAGGTAAAAAACTAACGTGAATCCAAAAACGAAAAGCACCCCGCAGGCCTTGCCTCCACCGCTTGCGGGGGAGGGGGACCGTCGAAGACGGTGGAAGGGGGAAATGTCGTCACTGCTCCTTCCCCCTTCCGTCAGCCTGCGGCTGCCACCTTCCCCGTAAACGGGGCAGGCAGGGCCAAGTTGGCAATTTTTACCAACTAGCAGAATTGTCTATTGGTAAATTATGCCAATATGGCAAATTATACCAACTCATACTTCCTGGCCTTGGCCGCAACTGTCTTATGGCTGATGCGCAGGAGTTTCCCTGCCGCATTGAAACTGCCAGCCTGCTGCAGGGCATGAGCTATGATCTCCTTCTCATACTCCTCCCAGGTACGGACTTCTTCGCCCACGGCAGGTTTCGGCACAGCCACCGCCGCCTGGGCAGGTTCTATTATCCTGCTGTCCCCCTTAATATAGGAAGGCAGGGCACCTGTCTCGATGCGCTCTCCGTCCATGAGGGTGATGACCCGCTCTATGACATTCTCCAGCTCCCGCACGTTGCCGGGCCAGCGATAATGCATGAGCAGTTCCATAGCCTCGGGCGTGATGCCCCGCACAGGCCGGCCTGCGTCCTTGCTGATCTTTTCTATGAAGTGCTCCACCAGCAGGGGGATATCGTCCACCCTGTCCCTGAGGGGAGGAAGGACCAGGGGAATGACATTCAGACGGTAATAGAGGTCCTCCCGGAAGCCTCCTTCCTTCACCAGCTGTTCCAGGTTCCGGTTAGTGGCAGCAATGATGCGCACATCCACATGGACGTTCTCCTCACCGCCCACCCGGTAGAATTCCCTTTGCTGCAGCACCCGCAGGAGCTTAACCTGCATGTTCTTGTCCATCTCCCCAATCTCATCAAGGAAAATGGTGCCGCCATCAGCCAGCTCGAACTTGCCCAGCTTTTTCTTCACAGCTCCGGTGAAGGCCCCTTTCTCATGGCCGAAAAGCTCCGACTCCAGCAGGGCGCCTGGAATAGCGCCGCAGTTCACCCTGATGTAGGGAGCCCGGCGGCGGCTGCTGGCATAGTGGATACCCTCGGCAATGACCTCCTTGCCGGTGCCGCTTTCCCCCTGGATAAGCACGGTAGCTGAGGAAGCCGCCGCCTTGGTGGCCAGAGCCAGCACATCCACCACCTTGCCGCTCTTGCCTATGTAATTGGCAAAAGCCTGGGCTGTCTTCTTGGTGCGCAGCAGCTCCTGCTCCAGATACTCTGCCCGGGCAGAAACCTGTGAAAGACGCTCCATCATAGTCTGCAGTTCCGTGATATCCTTGGATACGGACACCACCCCTGCTATCTCCCCCTCTACAAAGATAGGGGTAACATTGGCCACAAGCGTCGTGCCGTCCTTTTTATGGCTGATGCTGCCGATGCGGGCGATGCCGGAGTTCAGCACCCCGCAGCGGTTGCCGTCGGGAGCAGTCTCGTGGACATTAGTGCCCACCACCATTTCCGGGGTCTTGTGGACGATGCGCAGATATGCGGGATTGACGTAAGTAATGACGCCGGTGCTGTCCACCACGCAAATGCCGTCCTGCACCGCCTCCAGTATCATCTGCAGCCGCTGCTGCATGAGGGCGTTTTCGTGCAGCAGCCTGTCCACCTGATGGATCCTCTCAGCGCCCCGCTCCTCGAAATCGCTCTCCAAAAGTTCCCGCATGGAATCCGCAGCCTGCTCCAAATGCTCTGGCGGCGTATCCGGGGAGAGTCCCTCCGCAGACACAAAGACCTTGTCCCCTGAGGAAACCTTCAGGCCAATGAGCTTCATGAGATTGCTCATTTCCCGGGGCCGCGAGCTCTCCGTGCGCAGAAAAAGCCGCACCCCAAAGCGGCGGCCCAGCTCCTCTGCCTGCTGCACCAGCATAGCGGCCACACGCACATGCAGGCCGTTCTCGCTTTTAAGGAGCGCCTCCCTTTCCACTGTCATGCACATCTTCCTTTCTTCTTCCTATTATACTATAAAGACAGGCGAAAATCCCCCTGCTTATGAAAGAAAATTTCAAATTTCTCCAAGCGTATATTCAGACATTTTCGTAGACTTGCAATTCTCCCTTGAAAACGCTACAATATTGTTGAGTTATGGGATAAATCAAGGGAGTTTCCCCTTGATTCATAGGAAAAGGAATGAAGTGAGCCATTATGACTTTTTTTGTTGTCACAGCCGCTATCATGGCTGTCAGCATACTGCTCATATATAAGCTGTGCCGCTTCTTCGGTCTGGAGCTGAAATGGATTTCCCTGGTGCTCTGTGCCATGATGGCCTTTGGAGTCAACGGAGCCACCATCATACTCTCCCCCTTCCTGGATCAGGGCCATTACTTCAAGCTCATCGCCCTGGTGCTGGTAGCTGCAGGTTTGGTGACCCTCATCAATGAATACCTGCTGAAACGGGAGCACAGACAGCTGGCCGCCGCAGGCGGCGCAGTGCTGACACTGGAGACGGAGGAAGAGGAAGAAGCCGAAGAGATGCTGCAGGCAGCATCCGAAAGCGAAGCAAAGACCGAAGCTGGGGAAAAACTCAGCCAGCGCCTGCAGGAAGCCGTCAAGGCCAACTCTACGGCAGCAGAGCCCGTCGAAGAAGCCGCCGCGGAAGCACCAACAGAGGAAGGTCAGCCCGAAGCTGCAGAAGCGCCCGCTGACACAGCTGAGACTGAGATTGAAACCGCCGCAGAAGAACCTGACGAAGAAGTACCGGAAACCACCGTGACGGAGGCAGAGCAGCCGGAAGAGGCTGCCGAAGAACCTGCCCCAGCCGATGCCGGAGAAATGGCTGAAGCGGCTGAAACCGTAGAAACCATAGACACTGCAGAAACTGTGGAAGATACGGCGGATGCAGGAACCGCAGAAGCAGACGCATCGGCAGAAAAAGCAGAAAACCAGGAAACCGAAAACAAGGCAGAAGAAGAACCTGTGCCGGAGGAAGATTCCTCTGCTGCAGAAATCCCTGCCACGGACGAGGAATCTCCTGAGGAACAGCCCCCTGCCCCGGCAGAGGGACCTGCGCCCCAGGAGGAGGAGAGCCCGGAACAGCCGGCAGAGGCTGCCCCGGCACCTCAGGAAAGCAGGACAATATCCCTGGAGCCCGAAGCGGCAGAAGCCGCCGTGGCAGAGCTTTCCACACTGGACGAGATCCTGGACTTTGCCTATGCCAACAAAGAAAAGGATGTGGATGCCGCCATCACAGCCTATCGGGCGGCCATCGACCGCTACCCCGAGGACAGCTATACTCCCTTCCTCATCATCGAGCTGGCAGGGATGTACAAGGAAAGGGCTTCCTATAGTGAGGCCATCAACCTTTACGCCGAGTCCCTGGGCATGCCCATCATTGCCGGTGACGATGCCATGGTGCAGGAATTCTCCAAGACCCTGCGCTACCTTGGCACCGTTCAAGATATCCTGAAGAAACATCAATCCCTGGCCACGCCGTTTTCCAAACTCACCCCTGAGATACTTCAGGAGATAGAAGACGAGTTTGCCAAAAGGCAGGCTAAGTAAAGCATTAAATGGGGGAACAAGACATGAAGAAAAGCGTAGAAATCCTGGGGCTGCCGGTCATCAGCATCACCGAAGGCCGGGAACTGGGCATGAGCAAGACCCTGCTCATGGATGCCCGCAATGGCCTGGTAGCAGCCATCACCATTGAGGATGAGGACTGGTACCGCGGGGTGAAGCTCATTCCTTACGAATCCGTCATCGCCATCGGTGACGACGCTGTCACCATCACCAACAGCGAGAACATCCTGAAGCTGGACGATGCCGGCGACTATGAAGCCCTGCTGGACGATAACATCCGCGTTATCGGCACCAAGGCCATCACCAAGTCCGGTACTATCCAGGGCCAGATCACCGAAGTCTACATCGGCGATGATGGCAAGATTGAGAAGTGCGAGATCACTGCTCCTGATGGCACCACCTCTGATGTCACCTGCGACCAGATTTCCATCTTCGGCAAGCAGGTCACCGTCATAGACCCTAACGGCGCTTCCGAGGAAAAAAAAACTAAACCTGTAAGCGCACCTGCTCCTGCAGCCCCCAAGGCAGAGCCTAAGGACGAGCCCAAAGAAGAAGCCCCTGCAGAGGCTCCCATGGCTGAAGAAACGCCCGCAGAGCCCGTAAAGGAGGAGACTCAGGCAGAGGAAAAAACTGCCGAAGCTCCCAAGGCTGAGTCCAAGCCCGAGCCCAAGAAAGCCGAGCCTGCCAAAGAGGCTCAGAAAGCATCTGCCAAGGCTGCAGATCCCAAGCAGGCTGCCGCTGACAAGGCTACCGAGGAGCGCCATCGCCGCTTCCTCCTGGGCAAGAAGGCTGCCCGCACCATCAAAATGGATAACGGCATCGTCATCGTCGAAGCCGGTGCGGACATCACCGAGGAAGTGCTCCAGAAGGCCAAGCTGGCCAACAAGTTCATCGAGCTTTCTATGAACGTGCAGTAAAAAGGATATCTAAAAAGAAAGAAGCCACCCAGCTGGATGGCTTCTTTTCTTATTTTATCATGGCCTGTCAGTGCAGGATAACCCTTTCGATGGTGCCGTACTGCATGTATACGCTGGCCTCGGCTGGCTCACCCTTGAGGATGATTTCTGTCACGCGCTCCTTATCAGCAAGGTTGACACGCCCGTCCTTTACCTCCTGAAGGACCTTCTCCAGAAGTGCCTTGCGGGAAGTTGCCTTGTCGGCGAAAATCTCGTTGTTGTAGCGAATATTCATGGAAGCCTGGTTCTTGCCATCATCGCAGTTGAAGAACACATAAGCATAAACCTTCTTGGCGGGTGCTTTCTTAGCCGGTGCCTTGGTCGTGGTCTTGGTTGCTGCCTTCTTGGTCTCAGCTGCTTCGCTCTTTTTAGTTGCCATAAATAATTCCCCCTGCTAAAATATAATCTTATCAGTCCCATAGTGTAAACGCCAATATTTTCTATGTGCGACCCTATGCAAATATTATACAGCTATTATTCATTTTTTATCAAGATATACCACAGAAAGGATACAGATAACAAGCATGATTACCAAAGAAATGATTGCCCGCATTAACGAACTGGCCCGCAAGAAGCGCAGTGACGGCCTTACGACAGAGGAAACTGCCGAGCAGAAGAAACTATACGCCGAATACCTGGGTAATATACGGGGCCAGATGAAGCAGATGCTGGACTCCATCGAGTATGTAGACGACCCCAAAGCTGTCAAACATTAATCAAAGGTTATCCTCTCCAAAGCCTCCTCCAGCTCTTTCAGCTGGGCGGGGCTTATTTCGTCTATATGGACTCCACCAGTACAGACAACCCGGGCATTTCTCCGGGCCGCCAGTCTTTCTGCCAACGGACGGCAGATAAGCTCGTCCTTGTGACCGGAAGCATTCAGCACCGAGGAAGTGCTGCTCCTGCCAGCGCCTGTCAGGGAGGGACGCGGCTCTGCCATGACCACACACCCCAGATGTGCCCTGCCACCAGCGATGACCAGCAGATAGTCTGCCCCCACCCTTTGAAGTGTCAGCACCAGTTTGCCAAAGGAAAACATCAGCTCGTTTTCCCCGTCTCCTATCAAAGTCTTTTCTCCCATCGATCTCCCTCCTGCTCTTATTCTATCCCGCCTTTGCCCTGCCGTCAAAAGCCGTTGTTTTTCTCCTGTCCTTATGCTATGATGGCCTTAGCAAGCATGAAAAAGAGGTGAAAAGCACTCTGAATACCAAGACTAAATATATACTATTTGCCCTCCTGGTCTGTGCCCTTCTGACAGTAGCCATCCCCTCTGTGGTCATGGCGGTGGTGAACCAGAACCGGGTAGCCATGGGGGTTTACTATGGGGCAAACCGCCTGTCCGGCATGAGCCGTGAGCAGGTGCAGGACTTCTTCCGGGAACTGGCCGCCAAGAAGTTGGACAAAGATGCCCTGATACTCACCTACAAGGACAAGACCTGGAAGTACAGCCCCGAGGACATAGGGCTGGAAGTCCACGCAGACGAGGCCGCCGAAGCCGCCTGGCGGGTGGGACATGATCCGGAGAAGAACTTCGCCGCCAACGCAGCCGAGCAGCTGGAGAGCGCCTCGGTCAAAAGAGATATCGCGCTTGAAGTCACCTATGATGCCCAGGCCGTGGAGGAGAAGCTGGCTGCCATTGGCCGGGAAATAAACGTGCAGCCCCAGGATGCCTATCTGACCCTGCAGGCAGACGGCAGTTTCCAGCTGCACCCCGGGCACAATGGGTCGTCCCTACCTCAGGCAGAGCTCATGGAAAAGATTGGGCTCTACCTGAAGGAGCTGCACCTGCCCCTGAAGCTGGCCATCACCCCTGAGGTCAACGCCCCCTCCATCAAGAACTCTGACCTTTCCTCTATGGACACCATCCTCGCCAGCTACACCACCAGCTACGCCCCTGGGGACAGGGGGCACAACATCGAGCTGGCCGCAGGCAAACTGAACCAGCGACTGGTGCGTACCGGCGAAGTCTTTTCCTTCAACAACGCCGTTGGCACCCGCACCCGGGAGAACGGCTTCCGTGACGCAGGGGTCATCATTGACGGCAGGCTAGCCCAGGACAGCGGCGGCGGCGTGTGCCAGGTAAGCTCCACTCTCTACAACGCCATCCTGCTGGCAGGGCTTACCCCCGTGGAGCGCACCGCCCACTTCTTCCCCTCCACCTACTGCCCCCCGGGCAGGGATGCCACCGTGGCAGACGGGCTCCTGGACTTCACCTTCCGCAACCAGCTGCCCCACAATGTCTATCTCTTTTCCAGCTGCTCAGGCACCACCGTCACCATCTACGTGGCAGGCACCAGAGCCGACCTGAATGGCTGCCAGATCACCCTGCAGACAGAGGGCAGTTCCATGACCCCCTCCGTCTACCGGGTCTGGACGAAAAACGGCCAGGGCATCAGCAACGAATTCCTGCATACAGACCACTACGACACACCTCAGGAATAAATTATTAAATTTAATTTCTCTTTAATGATTTTTTCAGACAATGATGGTACAATATGAAACGTTGCAAAGGAGTATCGCCCTCCGATGCATGGCGGATACCCTTAACATCCGTAAAAAGAACTGGGGGATTGACCCCGGGCTATATAAATAGCAATACAACCTCCCTTAAAGGGCTGTTGCGCACAAGACGTGCAGCAGCCCTTTTTGTCATGCGATTGACATATCAAAGAAAATCCTCCAGGACCTCTTCCAGTGACGTGCTCCTCAGGGGCTTTCGCCATATATCAGCCAGGGATTTCTGATGATAGTCAGCCAAAGGCTCATAAGCCCGCCTTTATGACAGATGATTTATCAGGCTGGCCTGGAAAGCCGCCCCAAAGCCATTGTCTATATTCACCACGGACACGCCGCTGGCGCAGGAATTCAGCATGGACAGGAGCGCCGAGACACCGCCGAAGGAAGCCCCGTAGCCCACGCTGGTGGGCACTGCCAGCACCGGACAGGAAGCCAGCCCCCCCACCACACTGGGCAGGGCTCCTTCCATGCCCGCAATGGCGATGATGACCCGGGCTTCCATGATTTCCTCCAGATGGGCCAGCAGCCTGTGCAGCCCCGCCACCCCTGCATCATAGCAGCGCACGACCTCATTGCCCAGGAACTGCGCCGTGAGGGCCGCCTCCTCTGCCACGGGAATGTCGCTGGTACCGGCGGTGAGCACCAGGATTTTTCCCTTCCCGTCAGGCACAGGCATATCCCCCAGGATGCCCACCTTGCCCTCCGGGTGATAGATAAATTCCGGTACCTGCTGCTGTATAGCTGCCGCCTTTTCCTCCTCCAGACGGGTAACGAGCACCGGCAAAGCCTGCCGCTCCTTCATGGCCTGCAAGATGGCAGTTATCTGCTCCGCCGTCTTCCCCGCCCCATAGATGACCTCCTGGGCCCCCTTGCGCAGCTTCCTGTGAAAATCCACCTTGGCCACGCCAATATCCGCAAAAGGCTCTGCCTTCAGCTTCAGCGCCGCCTCCTCCACACTGAGCCTTCCCGCCTTCAAATCTTCCAATATTTCCCTGCAAAAATCCATGATCTCACTCCCTAAGTAATATTATCTAAGACTATTATACTCATAATTTATCCTTCCAACCTTAAATTTTATCCATAAATTTTACTGAATCTAAGGAAAATCTAATAATAGGCGTGTAATATAACTGATATAGGTTCTTATAACGCCGTTGTTCCAGTTTTGCCGTAGGCAAAACTTCCTATTGGCGTTTCAACGAGGCGGGAGATATGTGCTCACCATCTGTTATGATATTCGCCACCTCTACCTGCAGAGGTGGGGGACATCTTCTTCCTCGTTATTACGAGGAAGTTGCGGTGATTTTATGGCAATTTTCTTGAGGAGAGAGTTTGATGGGAGACTTTAGGGAGAACTGTGAGTTCAGCCTTATCCGTGAAGAGCTGGCAGTCCTTTTTCGGCAGTATCGGTCAGGAAAACTCACTTCCAGCACCGCCTATACGGAGTCCGGGAGGCTGCTGGACTATGACGGGCGCTGCGGCGAGGCCCTGTTCCTGCGCTACTACGCCCTGCGGGTGCTGCTGGAACCTGGGAAGAACCCGGACTTTTTCAAGAATGACCGCCGCCCGGAGGCGCGGCTCCTGAGGCAGATCGTGGAAGACAGCCTCAGTGAGTGCGATGACCTTGCAGGCGGCGAAGATGAAGGGCTCCACTACTACCTGCTTGACCGGGGGCAGGTGCTGGAGCTCATGAGCCGGGAATTCCACAGCTACCTGCGGGACTTCTATTTCAGCCGCCTGGAGACAGAGAGCAAGCTTCCGCTGATTTTGGGCGGAGAAATACGCTGGCCCTTCAAGGAGCTCACCGACAAGATAAAAGTCTTCGAGAGCATTTATCCAGGCGGCGATTATCCCTCCCTCTATGTGGAGATGGGCAGGATACAGGACAAGCTGGACAAGCTTGCCCCCCTGTTCCCCACCCGTGAGGAATACAACCTCTTTGTCCAGACCCGCTGCCTTCAGTACCTTGAGCCCTATCTTGAAAGTTTGCGGGAGCACCACGGGGCTCTGACGGAACAAATGTCACAGCGGTTTATCTTTGCCTTTCGAAAGATAAATGAGCTTATGGAAGCCAAGGCACAAAGCCTTGCAGGGCACAATAACCTGACACGCTCCATTGAGTTCTCAGTCATTGAGGGGGAACTTGACCGGGCCATTGAGGAAAACCATCTGCCCAGGCAGATTCATCATAGATGACCAAAATACCAGTATACGAAGAAAGGGTGTAATTCTATTGTCAATATTGATCTTACCTGCTATATTTGCCCTGGCCGTCATGGCCATTGCCCTGACCTGCTGGGTGAAAGCCCCGCCTGATGTGGCCTTTATCCTTTCCGGCTGGAGGGCCAAGCCCCGGATGCTGGTAGGACAGGGCGGTGTCAAGGTCCCCCTGCTGGAGCGTGTGGATAAGCTCTTCCTGGGGCAGATGACCGTTGACATCCGCACCCAGCAGAGCGTGCCCACCAATGATTTCATCAACGTGAAGGTGGACGCCGTGGCCAAGGTTTCCGTGGACGACACGGACGAAGCCCGCCTGCTGGCTTCCAAGAACTTCTTGAACCTGCCCCCGGAAAAAATCGCCGACCAGCTCCGTGATTCTCTGGAAGGCAATATGCGTGAGATTGTGGGCACCCTGTCCCTGAAGGAAATCAGCACCAACCGTGATTCCTTCTCCGAGCAGGTGAAAGCCGCAGCCGCCCAGGACATGGAGCGGCTGGGCATCAAAGTGATTTCCTGCAACATCCAGAACATCACCGACGAGACGGGCCTTATCACCGATTTGGGTGCCGATAATACGGCCCGCATCCGCAAGGACGCCTCCATTGCCAAGGCTCTGGCAGACAGGGACGTGTCCGTGAAGCAGGCTGAAGCTGCCAAGGAAGCCAACGATGCCCAGGTGAAGGCAGAGCTGGAAATCGCCCAGCGCCAGAATGAGCTGGCCATCCGCAAGGCAGAGCTGAAGCGTGAGTCCGATATCAAGAAAGCAGAAGCAGATGCCGCCTACGCCATCCAGGAACAGGAACAGCGCAAGGCCATCGAGACTGCCACTGTAGATGCAGAAATCGCCAAGGCCAACCGTGAAGAAGCCCTGCGCAAGCAGCAGGTCGCCGTCCGCGAGCAGGAACTGGCCGCCGAAGTCCAGAAAAAAGCCGATGCTGAGAAGTACAACATCAGCAAGCAGGCTGAGGCAGAGCTGGCAAAGCGCCAGCGCGAGTCCGAAGCAAGGCTCTACGAACAGCAGCGTGATGCCGAAGCCCAGAAGGCCCAGGCAGAGGCGAAGAAGTACGCCATGGAGCAGGAAGCTGCCGGTATCACCGCCAAGGCTCAGGCCGAGGCAGAAGCCATCCGCCTGAAGGGCGAGGCAGAAGCAGCCGCCATGGACAAGAAAGCAGAAGCCCTGAAGAAATACGGCAAGGCCGCCATGGCCCAGATGGCCATTGAAATCCTGCCGAAAGTTGCCGCCGAGGTGGCCAAGCCCCTGGGCACCATCGACAAGGTCACCATCTTCGGCAACAGCGGCGAAAGCGGCGTAGCTGCCATGTCCGGCAACGTGCCCATGATCATGGCCCAGACCATCCAGACCATCAAGGAGGCCACCGGCGTAGACATCGCCGAAATCATGAAGGCCGACAGCTACGATGCCAAAGTCACCCGCAACGTGAACGTCACTGGCATGGACCGCGAGAGTGCCAAGGCTGCCATCGCCGCAGCCGCCGTCTCCGAAGCCCCTGCCAAGAAGGCTCCCAAGGCCAGCTAAGTGCATAAGGAAAGCCCTGTTCAGATGCAAATTCCGTCTGAACAGGGCTTTTTGTTGCTTGATATCACTCTCACGGAGTATTTTTCCAGGCTTCGCTGACGATGCCGGTCTCTCTCATTTCCGTGGCAGCTGCACTCATCCTGTCAAAGGACTGCTGCACGCCACGGGCATTATGGGCATAATCTGCAGCGTGGTCGGCGCTGATGCCCAAGGCCCCCGCCTCAGCCACAGAGTCAATGTTGGCGCCCATGAAGATGAAGTTCCAGCCGTAATCCTTGGACGCTTCCTCTATCATGGCTTTCACTGTATCCCGTGAATATTCCTTGCTGTCATTTTCCTTGCCATCCGTCATGATGAGGAACAGCACGCGCCTTTTGGCAGGGCAGATTCCCTCCTTGTCCATGGCAGCGACTTTGTCCACGATAGTCCTGCCCACGGCGTCCAAAAGGGCGGTCATGCCACGGGCATAATATTCCTTGGAGGTAAGTTCCGGCACCTTGTCCAGGGGCACTGCCTCCACGATTTTGTCATACTTATCGTCAAAGAGCACTGTCGTGACTTCGGCCCGGCCCTCTTCCTGCCGCTGTTTGGCCAAAAAGGAGTTGTAGCCGCCAATAGTATCTTCCGTCAGGGCCCGCATGGAACCTGAACGGTCCAGGATGCAGACAATCTGCACAGGCTCCGGGGTGGTCTTGTAACAGGAGACTGAATGTTTATGCGGCAGCACAAAAGCTGTCTTCTCCGCTGGCTCCACCTGCTCCTGAACCGCCTGTCCCGCCAGGCAGAAAGCACTGCTGCCCAGCATCACCATCAAGGAAAGGAAAAGCACTCTGAACATTTCCCCACGCTCCTTTTGTACTGCTATGCTTGGTCCTTACTTTTCCTGGAAAATAATCGTTCCTTCCAGTATCCCCAGATTGCTGGATTCGTGGAAGGTATAGGCTTTGGGCTTGTACCCGGGCTCTGCGTCCTCCGTCAGGTACCAGATATGGCTGCCGTTGGGCTCCCACTGGACCGTATAGGGCACCAGCTTCTTCCCCTCCGGCAGGTCTATGGTGGTAGTGCCGCCGATTCTCTTGGTGATGTACTGGGAGCCCATGAACATATATGCAACTCCGAACAGCAGGACCAGGACAGTCACCAGACCTATTCCTATTTTTGTCGTGGTACTCATTTTCTTCATACCTCTTTTCCAGATAACTTGTGTCACTATGCAATCTCAGCCCTGGTTTTCTCAGTCCAGCATGCCGCTGCCCAGGTAAACCAGGATGCCCAAAGCAATGGTAAAGGGGACATAGACCTTCATGGTCATGGATAGTATCTTGCTCTCGCTGCCCCTGCCTGCGGCGCCGATGGCGGCTACGCCGATGGCGATGCTCTGGGGGGCCACCAGCTTGCCGGCACAGGCCCCCACCGCATTGGCGGCGGCAATCCAGATCTGGCTGTTCTCCCCTGCGCCGATGGCAATGGCCGCATCAATCTGCAGCTTGCCCAGGAGGATGCAGGTACTGGTGCAGGAGCCGGTGATGAAGCCTCCTACCGAGCCGATGAAAGCGGAGATAACGGGATACATCAGCCCCGTAGCCGCCACGGTATGGTCAGCAATGGTGGTGGTCATGCCGCTGTAGCCCATGACTTTTGCCGTGGCGATGATGCTGATGATGGTGATGAAAGTAGGCTTGAGGCTGAAAAAGGTCTTCTTCAGCACCTGCAGCATATCCGACAGGGGCGTCTTCATGATGAAGCCGCTGAGGAAGGTGGCAAAGAAAATCACCATGCCGGGAGTGGCAATCCAGTGGAAGGTGTAGGGAGTGCCTCCCTCACCCTGATAGATCAGCACAGAGGTGCGGATCTGGGAAATGGAATCGTACACCGCCGGCACCAGCTTGCTGGTGATGAGCAGCAGGACGAAAATCAGCATGAAGGGCAGCCAGGCACCCAGGGCGGTCTTGCTGTCAATGGCAGGACGCGCCTCCTGCTCCAGCACATAGTCAGCATCCTCAGGAGGAAAGAGGCGCACGGTGCCGATAATGGCCCCCATGGTGCAGATAGCCCCTGCCACACCGGCCAGCTCCGGCCCCATCAGATATGATACCACCAGCTGGGCCAGCACATAGCTGAGACCTGCCGCAAAGCAGACTGGCACCATGCCCTTCAGGGCCTTCAGGCCGCCTCCGGCAATCACCAGCATGATAAAGGGGCAGAAAAGCCCCAAAAGCGCAGTCTGCAAAGCCACATAGGTGGCCAGCTGCACAGCGCTGGTGCCCATGATGCCCGCCGTAGTCACCAGCGGTATGCCGATGGAACCGTAGGCCGAGGGCACGAAATTGGCCACCAGGCAGACCCCCACAGCGCTGACGGGATTTATGCCCATCCCAGCCAGCATGCTGGCTGGGATAGCCACGGCGGTGCCAAAGCCCGCCATGCCCTCCAGGAACCCGCCAAAGCCAAAGGCAATGAGGAGAATCAGCACCCGGTAGTCAGAGCTGACGGAAGCCAGCATGGCCTTGATGATATCCATGCCCCCCGTATGCACCGACAGATGATAGGTGTAGATAGTGGCGGTGATAATGAGCAGGATGGGCCAGCAGGCCAGGGCCGTGCCCTCCAGCATGGCGCTCATCATATACTCGGAAGGCATGCCGAAATAGACCACGCTGGCGAAGAATGAGAGGATAAGTGCCACCGGGCAGGCTTTCCAGGCCGCCATCTTCAGCCCCGACAGGGCCACAATGAGCCAGAGAATGGGCAGGACGGCAAAAAATAACAAAGTCACGAGGGGTCACCCCTTTTCAATAATTAATGATAAGGCGTTCGGGGCATGGGCAGGGCAACGCTTCACTTGAAATTTTTCCTGCGAAAAAATTTCACACGTTCCGCTTTTGCCCTGCCCATATCCCTCACTCAAGATCCGGCAGCTGCCAATCTATTGGCTCCTGGCCGGTCTTAACCAAAAATTCGTTCACCCTGGAAAAAGGCCTGCTCCCGAAGAATCCACGGAAGGCGGACAGAGGGCTGGGGTGCGGGCTTTCCACGATGAAATGCCGGGGATTGGTGATCATAGACTTCTTCCTGCGGGCGGGACTGCCCCAGAGAATGAAGGCCAGGGGCTTCTCACGCTGGTTCAGGAGCTCAATGATATGGTCAGTGAACTGCTCCCAGCCATGGCCCTGATGGGAGGCGGCCTGATGCTCACGCACGGTGAGCACAGCGTTCAAAAGCAGCACACCCTGCTCCGCCCAGGGCTTCAGGCAGCCGTTGTTGGGCACGGTGCATCCCAGATCATCCTGCAGCTCCTTGAAGATATTAAGGAGCGACGGCGGCGCCGGCACTCCCGGCAGCACAGAGAAGGAAAGGCCGTGGGCCTGCCCCGGACCGTGATAGGGATCCTGTCCCAAAATCACCACCTTCGCATCCTCATAAGCCGTATAGTGCAGGGCGTTGAAGATGGAGTACATATCAGGATAAATGCGGTGGGTGCGGTACTCACCTATGAGAAACTGCCGCAGTTCCCTGTAATAAGGCTTCTGCATTTCAGGCTCCAGCAGCCCCTCCCAGTCGTTCTTGAATATCTGCATGGAAACTCTCTCCTTAACTTCGATATTTAACCACAAGGGCCTAAAAATCCTTCCCGCCGCCCCATATTTTTTCACGGAGCGGCGGGACTTTCATTTATGATAGCATAAATATCCACAGGCCAACAAGGAGGACACTTGTCCCTTCCACGATATTTTCAGATTATAGCGAGCAAAAAAACAACTTATCCACACTGTGCACAGTTTTTGCTGTGGATATTGTGGATAAGTCGGTGATAAGCAGCTGATAATGGCATAATTATCCACAGCAGCGGCTTTCGCATCTATGTTCCCTTGTGGATAAAACCTCTCTGAAGGGGAAGGATTTTCCCGCCCTGTGGCAAATATTATCTACAAATCCCCCAGACTATTGAGGAGTGCCTTCACCATGACATACAAAATCTTTCTCGTGCCTCTGCTGGCGGCAGCCCTGGTGCTCTCCGTCTTTCTGTGGCACGACACCAACGGGCCTTCAGGCACCCAGGCACCGCCGCCTCCATCAGCTCATGAGGCTGCCCCTGTAGCCATCCGCATCGGCTACCTGCACCCCGATTCTGCCATAGCCAATTCCATAGACGTGCGCCATTTCTACGGCCAGCACCTGACCGAGCTGGCCAAGTACCTGGACTGGACTTACGAGCTGGTGGAAATCCCCCCTCAGGAGGCCGTGGAGCGCCTGAAGCGGCATGACGTCGACCTGCTGCTGCCCATGGAAGTGAATCCCCAGCGGCAGGACGAACTGGTCTACAGCAAGCACGCTTTCTTCCTGGATACTCTGGCCCTCTACACCAGGGAAGATGAAGAGCGCTTCCACTCCCATGATATTTCCAAACTGGACGGGGCCTCCGTAGGCCTGTATGAAAACCGGCTCATCAACGATACTTTCCTTGATTTCTGCCGGGAGAACAGGATACACCCCCAATTCCACACCTACGCGAATCAGGATGAAGTGCTGAACGCCCTGCGCACGAAACAAATCGACCTGGTGCTGGACAGCGCCACCAACATCACCGACGAGGAAAGGTTCCTCATGGCCTTTGATCTGCTGCCCACCAACATAGCCGGACTGAAGGAAAACCAGCACCTCATCGAAGACCTGGACAGGGCCGCGAAACTGCTCCAACGGGAGAATCCCGAATACACAAGGCTCCTGGAAGACAAATTCAGGGCCCACATGCGTCCCCTGATCACCACCTATACCCCCGAAGAAAGCTCCTTCATCAGTAGGAGCAAGCCCCTCAAGGTAGCCTTCTTCGGTGAGGCGCCTCCCTATGTGGAGTACACCACTTCCATGGACGATGTGCAGGGCATCTACCCGGATCTCTTCCGCCAGCTGGAGCGAAACTCCGGCCTTTCCTTTGATTTCCTTCACTACTCCACTTATGACGATGCTGTGAAAGCTCTGAAGGAAGGCCAGGCCGATCTCATCATCGACACCTACTCTGCCCATATCAAGAACTACAGCAGCTTTGCCTACACCAACCTCCTATTCCTTCAGGAAATGACCTTCATCGGCCCCACTTCGGCAGATTTCACCAAGTTCGCCAGTGAGCCGCACACGCTGGCTCTGGTGAAATCCCAGTCCCCCTCAGGGCTGGTATACCTGCAGAACGAGCTGATTGGCTGGGAGTTCCGCCTTTACGATGACATCTCCGACTGCCTGGAAGCGGTGAAGCGGGGGGAAGCTGACTATACGCTCATCGATATCCTGAGGCTGCAGGCAGATCGGACCCTGCTCATGTATCCTACCCTGATGACTGTCCCCACCAGCTATATGAACATCCCCGTGTGCATCGTCATCAGCAGGCACCTGCCCCCCATCCTGAAAACCGTACTGAACAAATCCATCCTCAAGTTCACCACGGGACAGGTGGACAAACTGGTGCGAGCCAGAAGCCTGAATACACATCCCAGTTTCTCCCTCTACTACCTCTTCACCCACTATCCCCTGCAATCCGGCCTGTCTGTAGGCTTCCTGTTGCTGCTCATCACCACCCTGATCTTTTCCATCCATCACAACAGGGATGAAAAGCGCCAGCGCCTGATCCTCACCCAGACCAACCAGGAATTGGAGGACACCTTGCAGGAGCTCTGGAAGGCCGAAAAATCCCGTGATGAATACAAGGAGCAGGCAGAGACAGATGCCCTCACCGGCGTGCTGAACAAAGCCGCCATGGAAAAATATGTGAAGAAGACCCTCGCTTCCCTGACCTCCTCAGAGAAGGTCTCCGATGCCTTCATCATCGCCGACCTGGACCATTTCAAGGAAGCCAACGACACCCAGGGCCACCAGTACGGAGATGATATCCTGAGGGACTTCGCCCATTCCCTCATCCGCCTTACCCGCCACCGGGACATCGTGGGACGCTTCGGGGGAGACGAGTTCGTCCTCTACCTGCGCAACATCCCCGAACCAGCCCTCCACGCCTTCGCCCAGCGCCTCATGACCGCCGCCCACAACTTGGACCCGGTGCAGAAGCCTCCCCTCTCTGCCAGCATCGGCATCGCCCTGATAAACCAACCCGGGCTCTCCTACGAGGAAGTATTCCATAAAGCTGACCGGGCACTGTATGATGTGAAAGAAAGCGGCAGGGACGGTTATAAGATTTATGATGAGTGACCTTTTTCACCACCCAGAAGCCCCCTTGGACAGAAGCGGAAAATTTGCTAAAATATTTCCAGATTCGATACATATTTGCAAATGAAAGGATTTTGTGCACATGAATATTCAGGACTTCACCACTCACCCCTTCACCAAAATGGACAAGGACTGGGCCATCCTTACCGCAGGCGTGGAAGGTGACTACAACAGCATGACCGTCAGCTGGGGAGCCATGGGCACCATGTGGGGCAAGCCCGTCCTCTTCCTCGTAGTCAAGCCCCTGCGCTACACCTATGAATTCCTCACCCGCCATGAGGAACTGACCCTCTCCTTCTATGACGAAGCACACAAAAAAGCCCTGGCCGTCTTCGGCAGCAAATCAGGCCGGGACACGGACAAGGCTAAGGAAACAGGCTTTACCCCCAAAGTGCTCACAGGGGGCGTGACCTACGAACAGGCGAAAGAAACCCTCGTCTGCAAAAAACTCTTCATGCAGCAGCTGGACAAGGCAAACTATCCTGAATGCGCTCTGCCCTTCTACACTCCGGAAAAGGGAGAGGCAGGCCACTGCCTCGTGATTGCAGAAGTCACGTCCATCGAAGGCTAAACCAGCAGATAGAACAGCAGGGGGAACACCACCAGCAAATAGATTGCGGTGGTGAGGATAAAGGAGCACACCGCCAGATCCGTCCTCAGCTGATAGAGCTTCGAGGCCAGCACCGCATTGATGGCAGTGGGAGTAGAGGCCAGGATGATGAAGGTATTCAGGAGCACCGGGTCACGGAACACCAGCCGGCTGGAGAAGAAAATGAAGGCCGGCACCAAAAAGAACCTGATGGCACAGAGATCTATCGTGTATCTGAGATAATGCTTTGCCCTGCCAAAGTCCATGAGATAGCCCACGGGCATCATGGCCGTCCAGGCGCCGATATGCACCAGGCTCTGGAAGAACGGGGCAAGCTCCGCCGGACGCTCCACCCCCAGCCCCTGCAGGGCCAGTCCCGCCATCATACCCAGTAGGGACAACTGGTTCCAGGAGAAGAACATTTTCATAAAGCTGTGCAACCGGCTGCCCTGACGTATGGGCAGCCGGTTTTGTTTCAAGTAGAAATACTGGGACATGGGGAACACCAGGAGCACCAGCATGATGTTCTGGCAGGTGCCGATAAGCTGGGCATAGGCAAAGCCCGTCTCGTTGTAGAGAATGAAGGCGCAGACGCCCCCCAGGGTGCCGATATTGGCCAGCATGGCACTGGCGATGTAGGAGCCACGCACCAAAAGATTCTTGAACCGCCGCCCCAGCACCACCCCCACGGCCCCCGGAAAGAGGATAAACAAAAAGCCATAGAGTGGAATAAGGGCCAGGTCCCAGGAAAGGGGCAGCACCCAGAAAGACAGCAGGGACAGCATGGTATAGACCAGCCGCACATTGACCTTGATAAGCCGGTTGATATTTTTTTCCGATACCAGCTGCCTTTCCTTCAACCAATAGCCCACCGCCAGGGGAGCTATCAAGTCTGTCAGTACATAAACAAGCCGCAGGACAGAATCATCCAAAATACCACTTCCTTTGCTTCCCCTATTATCCCTAAAATCAATGGGCTGTGCAACCCCCTGACGCAGGAGGCCGTCTGCCGTACTCATTCTACACCTCCACAACGAAAGGTGAAGGCGGCAGCAAAAGGGAAATGTTACAATTTTACATGCTATTAGTCATTTTTTCACATATTCATATCAGGACAGTTATGCTAAAATGGGGGAAAAGTTGCCAGAATTATTGGAAGGGGTTTTTGCTATGTATGAACTAATCGGCAGCGTCTGCGCTGTATTCCAGGAACTGGCCGACCTGGTGTGGGGCTTTCCCACCAATCTTGACTGGTATGCCAGCCTGCCCATTATCGGGGAACTGCCTCTGGTCATCATTTTGTTGGTGGGCACAGGCATCTATTTCACCTTAAAGCTGGGCTTTGTGCAGGTCAGGTATTTTGGCTACGGCCTCAAGGTCCTGCTCCAAAAGCACAGGGAGGAGGAGCAGGGCATCAGCCCCCTGGCCTCCTTCCTGCTGTCCACCGCCATGCGGGTAGGTCCTGGCAATATCCTGGGGGTGACGGGAGCAGTTTCCACCGGCGGTCCCGGTGCCTTGTTCTGGATGTGGATGTCCGCGTTCTTTGGCATGGCGACGGCTTTTGTGGAATCCACCCTCTCCCAGATCTACAAGGAAAAACAGGGAGATGAATATGTGGGCGGCCTGCCCTGCTACGGCAGGAAGCTCCTGGGAGGCGCAGCCATCATCGGCGGCGCTCTGAGCTTCCTCTACATCATCTATGCCCTGCTCTGCATCCCGGCCCAGGGCTTCAACACCATCTCTGCCATGGCAGCCATCACCCAGAATGTGACAGGTGTGGAACTGGCCGCAGACGGCGCTCTGATCTGGGGCTTCTTCCTCCTGCTCATGGGTCTGACCACCTTTGCCATCTTCGGAGGGCTCAGGCGCATCACCCGCATCACTGATGTGCTGGTGCCCGTCATGGCAGTGGTCTATGTCTCAGCAGTGCTGGTGATGGTGTCCATGAACCTTGAGCTCCTGCCCTGGTTCTTCTACGTGGTGGTGACAGAAGCCTTCCGCCCTGAGCCCATCTTCGGCGGCGCCCTTGGCATCGCCCTTTCCCAGGGCATCAAGCGCGGCCTCATGAGCAATGAGGCAGGTCAGGGTACCCTCTCCATGCCTGCCGCCGTGTCAAATGCCAAGCACCCCTGCGAGCAGGGCGTTATCCAGGCCATCGGCGTCTTTCTGGACACCATGGTCATCTGCACCCTGACCGGCTTCGTCCTCATCATGGGCCAGGCCTGGCTGAAGGACGGCTCTGCCGCCTGGTTTGAACTGGGCCGCCTGGAGAAATTCCTTGCCTCCTGCGCCCAGATGCTGGGGGACGGCTCCGGCTACGGCCTGGCCACGCTGGTCATCAGCGTCTGCTTCGGCATCTTCGCCTTCACCTGCCTGCTGGGCTTCCTGTCCTTCTCCGAAATCTGCGCCCGGCAGATTTCCAACCACAGGGCCTTCATCACTGCCGTACGCCTGGTGAACCTCTCGGTGCTGGCCTTCGGCATGGTGACGAACATCGCAGGCTTCGACCTCAGCGCCCTCTGGAACCTCAGCGACTTCGCCAACATCGTCATGGTCTGCTGCAACCTGCCCCTTCTCTACCTGGGCTTCAACAAAGTGCAGAAGGCCTTTGAGACTTTCGAAAGCGAAGAAGGGAAATTCGACTCAGAGACCTTCGGCGCCCCGGTGCCGGTATGGGACGAAAGCAACTGAATAACTTAAATAAGGGCAGGAGTCGCGAAAAGCTCCTGCCCTTCTTCATATCACTTTTTCGTCTCAATATGGCACGTTTTCCCGCAAAAAGCTATGCCGTACTGCCAGACATCCTGTACCCCGCGCCGCTCAAATTCTGCAGTGTACTCATTTTCCTCTATCTGTGCCAAAGCTTCAATTGCCCGTTCCTGCAAATCCTCTTCCTTTTCCGCCACCTTGAATTCCAGCAAGGCACCAGCGGTCTGGTTCTTGCCTGGGAAAATGGCAACATCGAATCTGCCATAGCCGCTTTCTCTATTGGACACAACTTCGAAACGTGGCATCAAAGCAGCTAACAGCCCCAACACCAGACCGTGATAAAAACTCTCTTTTGCAGCTGTATCGTAGAAACTTGCCATAAGTCTCAGGAAATTCCCCAGCTGTTCCTCAAATTCCGAAACATCGCCACCCAGCAACGCTTGCAGCAATTTCTTCAAAAGCTTTGTATCCGAAGCCTGGCCTGACATATGGCGCATGACTTCCTTCTTGAATAAACTGCGTATTTCCCGATTGGGAATCCTCACGGTGCATTCATCATCATCTGCATATGGATCAGGAAAATCGACCATGGTGAGATAACCGGTATTCAGAAGCAACGAATACAAAGCATCGCTGTTTGCATAAATATCCTTGTAAATGACACCTTCCATCAACTCTGCCGATACGGCTTGTCCATGCAAAAGCGTAGCCAGTTCTCCTGTCTGCGCAGGAGTAGCCTCTTCCAACATATGCTGCAAGATGGCATTTCCCGAAGTATTGACCCAATAGGCAGCAGGACGGCAATCATGCTTGAAATAGCTTATGACCGACCAAGGATTGTATATTTCTTGCCCGTCAAAATTGTATCCATCATACCATTCCTTGATTTCAGGCAGTTTCTCCTCCACCTGGAAGTCAGCTGCCATCTTCTGTATTTCTGCAAAGGTAAAGCCCATAGAATCCAAATACCCTCCAGAAGCCACACTTGCCACTTCCAGATTGTTCAGCGAACTGAAGATGCTCTCCTTGGCAATCCTGAGCACTCCTGTCAGCACGGCAAAGTCCAGGTTGGGATTTGACTTCAACACAGAGCTCAGGTAGTTCCGCACAAAATCAATGGCTTCACCATAATAGCCATAATCCCAGGCCGATTGGATGGGGGCATCATACTCATCTATCAGCACCAGCACGTTTTTCTTATGGAAGCGCTTCAGATATTCCACCAAATTGCTAAGAGAATACTGCAAATCCCTTAGATTCGCTTCCATAGCCAGAATAGATTGGAATACCTTCTTTTCCTCTGGGAAAAGTGCGTCCCCCTCCAACAAGTAACGGAATTTCTTGTAAGTGTTCTTTGTCAGTTCTTCAAAACCAGCCAACAGTCTGTCAAAGTCCAATGCCTTGATATCCTTGAGACTCAAGAACACAACCGGCCGCGACCCCTGCTCTTCCATATACCGCTCACCAGCTTTTTCTATCCTGGTGCCTTCAAACAGTACACGATTGTCCTCTGCCGCCTCATTGGAAAAGAAATAATAAAGCATGCTCATGGCCAAGGTCTTGCCAAACCGCCGAGGCCGGGTGATCAGGGTGGCTTTGGCATGACCGTCTATCAAGGTCTTGATGAACTCCGTCTTGTCCACATAGTAATACTCTTCCCGCACCTGCCGAAAGTCATCCACCCCCACGGGCATTATATAATGCTGCTTCATAGCCTCCCCCCCTTTCATGGAAAATTTCTTCTTTGCTTCAATTCTAGCAAAAGTCTTTCAGATGTCAACAACCACAGTAGCAAAGAAGGCAGGAACCCCAAAGCGCTCCTGCCCTGTTTCATGGTATATTTTTCTGAGCAAGACCTTACGCATGCTCGCTGGGGGCCTTGCTATGTCTGCTAAGTGCGTAGGATACGGCCTATCAAGACCTTGATGATCAGGATAAATAAGCCCAGGAGCAACGCGAAGATCGTGATGATCTTTTGGCTCCACCTCTGCCAGTCTGCATTTATCTCCTCCACAGGCACAGTTAGATTCAGGCGCATGCCATTGCTCAGGGGAAGCCAGACGGCCTGCTTTTCAACACCTTCGAAAACATAGTGGATGAACTTGTTCTTGCTCAGAAGTCCTTCCGGCACCTTGGGCTGCTCCATGGTCATGACATCCATGCGGGGATGATAGATGATATTCCCCTCTTTATCATTGATAAAGGCATAGCCGTTGTCATACAGCGTAATATTATCTACGATCTTCGCCACTATGAAGTAATCAAGCTCTATGCCCACGACCCCCACAAACCTTCCGCCATAGTAAACAGGGACATTATAAGAAAACACTCTCGCTCCCAGATTATCCGTGAAATATGGCGGCAGCCATACAGCCTTGCCGCTGGCCTTGGGCACAGTGAACCAGACCAGCTTGGAGGTATCCCTGGTATCGTAAAGGGATATATCCGTCACCTCATGCCTGACGATGCCTTCATCATTGGCCACATACCAAAAGCCCTTGACATTCTGGGACACCGCTGGGTCTATGCGGTAGTAATAAGTCAGGACCCCGTTGGTTTTATGGACCAGCTTGTTGAAGATATCACCGGTCCGTTCCAGGTGCGCCTGCAGCTTTTCATCCTCCAGGCCATTCAGGTCGGATTCCACGTAGGCAGAAACCATCTCCACCGACTGCTCGACGCTCTGGAAATAAGCATCCAGATTTTTCTGTCCAGTCTCGCACATCAGCAAAAGCATTTGGTCAGCATAGCGATTGCCGATATTCCTCAGGGCTGTCACGCCTAAAAAAGCGACGATGCTCATCGCTACCACAATAACGCACACCGTGGCAGCTGTTATTTTGGTCTTGAACGAATCCATATCATCACCCCCAGGATGATACTTCGCTGCCCCGGGCATAAATCCTCCTGCAAAAACGAAAATCCCCCACCCAGACAGGGGCTGTCAGCCCCTGCAGGGCTGCGGCCTATTGGTAAAGTGGAATGACCGCCGCCATATAGCCCCAGTCTCCCACGCCTCCCCAGCAGTCACCCCCGCTGGGCCATGAAAATCCCTGCAAAGACCAGCAGCATCCCCGCCCCCACCACGGGAGTTGCCAGGATGGAGATGGCTGCTTTCCCTGCTTCCATGTGCTTGATGATATAGCACCAGAGCAGGCAGAGCAAGATCAGTGCACGGTACATAGCGCGACTCCTTTGTTCATATTTACCATATCCTTCTCAAGTATACCCCAGCCAAAAGCAGAAAAATAGCCTATTCTTGCGCATTTGACTGACAATCATACACAAAACAGAAGCAGCCGCTTCCGCCTCTGGAAGATGGCTGCTTCTGTTTTTACTATGAACACTTAGCAAGCACAAGCCGAAAGCGCAGTGGGAAACACCGTTTCGCACGGAGTTTTTGGGCAGTAAGGGAACAGGCAAATCAGCATTCATCATCTGCAAAAGGGGAGCAGGAGAGAATGCCTATGTTGATAGGAACTTGCATATAATGTAATATATCAATCAAGGAAGACTTTTGCCTATGAAGCTTGATGAAAACAAAGCCGCCCCCCTGAGTACATCCTGGGGGACAGATTCCAGATGATCATTTGAACCATCATGGCCAGCGCCCTTTGGTTACCCCCTAAGGGTTGCAGAAGGAGGAAATTTGATGAAAATAGCAGCAAGCGATTTTGACGGCACCCTTTTCCATAAAGAAGCAGGCATCAGCCAGGAGGATCTGCAGGCCATCAGGAAATGGCAGGCAGCGGGAAACAAGTTTGGACTGGTCACGGGGCGCAATATGCACCTGGCCCGGCTGAACCTTGACGACTTCGAGCTGAAGCTGGATTTCTTCGTGGGGCTCAACGGCGCTGTCATCTTCGATGAACGGGAGCAGGAAATCTTCAGCGACGAAATGCCCCCGGAAGCCGTCAGGGCCCTCTGGCAGCATGAGATTGCCCGGGAAAGTCCCTATGTCATGACCCTGCGGGGCAAGGAGACCTTCGCCAGATGGCGCGACAAAAGCTGCTGGGATCCTCCCCTCCACGACAACATTCCCGAAATCCCCCAGGAGGAGGCCCAGAATCTGCCCCATGTATTGCAAATGTGCTTTTCCGCCCCCACGGCAGAAAAAGCAGCGGAACTGGCCGCAGACGTCAGCCGGCACTTTGCCGGCCAGCTCTCAGCTGAAGCCAACCTCCACTATGTGGACGTCTGCGCCGCCGGCAACACCAAGGCCACCGGCCTCGCCCGACTGCAGGAAATCATGGACTGGCAGAAGTTCCCCCTCTGCGTCATCGGCGACGACCTGAATGACCTTTCCATGATTGAGCGATTCCAGGGCTTTGCCATGGCCGGCGGCAATCCCCTGGTCAAAGAAAAAGCCAGCGGCATCTTTGACTCAGTGGGAAAAATGCTGGAAGCTAACCTTTGAATCATCCCCAGCCACCAACAAAGAGCCTTGCCCACACTTCGGCAAGTCCTTTTTCCTCCCGCCCTGCCCATGATAATCCAAGGCCGGCAAAAAAATCCCTGGCGTAAGCTTCAAGGATTTTTGCCGGCCTCGTCGAATCTATACCAAGAGTATATGCAATTATGTCACGCCCCAGATGGCAGAAGGAGCAAGGTGGCATTATGAACGGAAAGATAGCGAAGGCCAGGGGATTCTTTGACAAATTTTTTCTCCGGGCCTTGATTGAATTCGTAGCCCTGGCGGCGGTGATGAGTCTCCTGGGCACCTATGTCTATGACAGGATGGACATCCTGCTCATCGATTCCTTGCGGGAGTCCGTGGCCCAGCAGAGTCAGAGCACCGCTTATGTGCTGGGGGAGCGCTTCCAGCACAAGCTGGACGAGCTGGAATCCCGGGCAGAACTCATCCAGCAAGGGAGGATCTCTGCCGAGGATGCCGTGGCCATTGCCACCATCGGCACCCGGGACGGCAGGAAACGCGGCATCCTGAGGCAGGACAACTCAGCCATTGCTGGCAGGCCGCTGCCCTCCTCAGCCTTTGCCGCCATTGGCCGGGTCTGGCTGGAGCAGCGGGTCATCGAGTACCGGCAAGGCATCGGCCTTATCTTCGCCATCCCCTTTGACCTGGAGGGGGAGCGCTGCCTCTTTTATGAAGTCTTCGACAATGATGCCATCCAGAGCTTTTACCAAATGATGAGCTACAACGGCAAGGGCACCCTGGTGCTGGCCTCGGACTTCAATGACTGGCTCCTGCTGTCCCAGGGGCAGTACCCCGAAGTAACAGCAGGGAAGCTGCCGAACTTCAACGAAGCCTGGCAGAAAATCCAGCGTGCGGAAATCCTGCCCCTAAGCACTAATTCCAGCTACGCCGAGGACGAGGAATACGCCTTCTTCTTCCACAGCACCTATATCTCCCAGCAGGATCACCTGATGATGGCAGGCTATGTGGAATGGGACGATGTAGTAGTTGGCATAGACTACATCTACACCCTTATGAAGATGGTATTCTACGTGGTGCTCATCCTGCTGTTCGTGCTGGTAGGCTACCATATGCGCACCCAGCAGCTGAAGCACTCGGAGCACAAGACCGCCCTCTCCGAATCCGCCAACCGGGCCAAAAGCGATTTCCTGTCCCGCATGTCCCATGAGATTCGCACCCCCATCAACGCCGTCATGGGCATGGACGAGATGATCCTTCGGGAGGCCAAGGACCCTGCCATCCTGGAATACGCCCAGA
Source organism: Selenomonas sp. KH1T6 (assembly GCF_900108415.1). Classification (NCBI taxonomy): domain Bacteria; kingdom Bacillati; phylum Bacillota; class Negativicutes; order Selenomonadales; family Selenomonadaceae; genus Selenomonas; species Selenomonas sp. KH1T6. Next base: position 138,683 of record NZ_FNWN01000003.1, on the reverse strand, counting down.
ATCTCCAGAGCGCAGCCAGGACTCTGCTGGAGCTCATCAATGACATCCTGGATTTCTCCAAGATCGAAGCGGGCAAAATGGAAATCATCCCCGCAGAATACCAGCTGGGCTCCCTGCTCAACGATTTGGTAAACATGATCCAGAAGCGGGCAGAAAACAAGGGACTCACCTTCCAGGTGGAGGCAGACCCAAAGCTCCCCACCACCCTGTTCGGCGATGAAGTGCGCATCAAGCAGGTGGTGACCAACCTCCTTACCAATGCTGTCAAATACACGGAAAAAGGTGGTGCGCGGCTGAAAGTTGGTTTCCACCCCATAGACGGCAAGCTGATTTCCCTGGAGGTAAGCGTCAGCGATACAGGCATCGGCATCAAACAGGAGGACATGGAAAAGCTGTTCTGCTCCTTTGAACGCATCGAGGAAAAGCGCAACCGCAACATCGAGGGCACAGGACTGGGCATGAACATCGCCCATCAGCTGCTGGCCATGATGGGCGGCGAGCTGAAAGTGGAAAGCGTCTACGGCCAGGGCTCCACCTTCAGCTTCCAGATTGTCCAAAAGGTGATTAACCCAGCCCCCCTGGGAGATTTTGAAGAAGCCTATCATCAGTCCCTCTCCTGCCACAAGGATTATCAGGTATCCTTCCGGGCACCTGAGGCAAAGATTCTGGTGGTGGACGACACGGTGATGAACCTCACCGTGGTGAAAGGCCTGCTGAAGCAGACCAAAATCCAGATTGACACGGCCCAAAGCGGCCAGGAATGCCTGGGACTGGTGCAGAAGGAAAAGTACGACATCATCTTCCTGGACCACATGATGCCCGGCATGGACGGCATCGAAACCCTGTACGCCATGAAGTGCCTGGAAGAGAACCTGAACCAGGCCACCCCCGTCATATCCCTGACAGCCAACGCCATCCGGGGAGCCAGGGACCAATACCTGGCAGCAGGTTTTCAGGACTATCTCACCAAGCCCATCAACTGCACCAAGCTGGAAGAAATGATCCTCAAATACCTCCCCCCGGGCAAGGCAGCAGAAATCACACCGGAAGAGGGCGCTCAGGAAGCAGCGGCAGAGGAAGCTTTGCCCCTGCCTTCATGGCTCACGGAAACCCAGGGACTGGACACCGCTGCCGGCATAGGGCACTGCGGCAGCACCGCAGCCTATCTGGATGTGCTGACAGTCTTTGCAGGCTCCATACAGAGAACAGCCAAAGAAATCGAAGAATATTTCCAGCAGGAGGAATGGAAGAGCTACACCACCAAGGTCCACGCCCTGAAATCCACTGCCAAGATCATCGGCGCCGCCGAGCTGTCCGAAAGGGCCAGGCGCCTGGAGGATGCAGGGAATGCCGGCTATATAGACGAAATCCGCCAGGACCACCGCCCCCTGATGGAGCTCTACCTCACCTATGCGGAGAAACTTGCCCCCCTGATGCCCAAAGAAGAAGACACCAGCGAAAAGCCCCCCATCGACCCTGGGGAACTTGCCGAAGCCTTCGAAGCCATGAGCGAGATAGCCGCCACCTTCGACTACGACTCCCTGCAGTTCATCTTCGAGTCATTGGACGGCTACCGCCTTCCGGAAAAGGAAGCCGAACTGTATAAAGAAATCAAAGCCGCCGCCGCAGTGCCGGAATGGGATAAGGTGAAGGAGCTGCTGGAGCAGGCCAAAGAAGCGTAAACCTGCACGAAAAAGCGGGCCCTTCCGAAGGAACTTTCGGAAAGGCCCGCTTTTGGCAGGTTGACTATAGCCAGGGATTACTGATTCTGGTTGTTATTCCAGCAGGATCCATCATGCCTGCCGCAGCCGGGACCGCCGTGACGGCCGTAACCACGGCCGCAGTACCAGCCGTCGCTGTTGTCATTGTCGGACAGGTGACGGATGCTCTGGCAGGGCTGGCCTGCTGCCACATCGGGAGTGGCAGCGAAGGCAGGGACAGCGGTGAAGATGGTGGCGATGGCTAAAAATGATGCGATTTTCTTTTTCATAGCAGTTACCTCCTAAGGTTGTTGCGTTGTTTCTCTCTTACAGTTAGTATTATGACATAGGTTTGTGACAAAAGTGTTACGGTTTGAGAAAAAGTTTTACACTATAATTTAAGTTTCGGCTGTTCATTTTCTTTGGCGCAAAGAAAACGAACCAAAAGAAAACGCGGACTGAAATCACATCCTATGATTTCCGCGTCCGCGGGGCCCATCCATGGGCCCTGGGGTTCGGGAGTTCGGCCTCGTTGCCTGATGGCAACATCGGGGTGACGGAGTGAAAATTCACTACTCCATTAGCATAAACCATTCCCAAGAGGTAATTATCATGAAACTATTAATTGCAGATGACAACGCTGACATACGCGATATACTTTCAACCTTTGCAGAGGGCGCTGGCTTTGAGGTTGCCACTGCTGCCAATGGCAGGGAGGCGCTTAATCTGGCCCTGCAGGGGGATATTTCCTTATTGCTGTTAGACGTAATGATGCCGGAGCTGGATGGGTTTGAGGTTTGCAGGGAGATTCGGAAGGTTTCTGACCTGCCTATCATTATGATTACCGCCCGGGGGGAGGACTATGACCGGATCATGGGGCTGGAGCTGGGGGCTGATGATTATGTGGTGAAGCCCTTCTCTCCTGCCGAGGTGATGGCCAGGGTGAAGGCGGTGCTCAGGCGGCTGCCCCATGATGAAGATGAGGGGGAGAAAATAGCCCTGGGCAACCTTACCCTGCTGAAGGACAAAGGGGAAGCTCTGGCAGGCGGCAGTGCCCTTGCTCTTACCCACAAGGAATACGACCTGCTCTTTCTTTTCCTGTCCAACAAAGGCCGGGTCTTTTCCCGGGACGAACTGCTTGACCGCCTTTGGGGCTATGACTACACAGGGGATACCCGCACAGTGGATACCCATATACGGCGGCTGCGGGCGAAGCTGGAAAAAGCAGGCGCGAAGGGCCTTGCACTCGCCACCGTCTGGGGCCGGGGCTACCGCCTGGAGGAAGCACCATGCTGAAACCGAAGAAACTCACCCGCAAGCTCTGGGGCTACTTTGCCCTGAGCCTGCTGATCTTCTCCCTGCTGATGGGAACTGTCTTCGCCTTCCTCTTCGTTGAATATAACCGCCAGTCCCATCAAGAAGAGATGCGCCATCAGGCAGCGACTTTGGCAGAGGCATATCCAACCTTCAGAGAGGCAGGCTTTTTGGCACCAGAGAACCAGACTGCCACAGAAAGCGCCCCGGGCCGCCATGGCTCACGCCACGGCATGAGGGGCAGCGGCAACGCTTCCGTCCCCGGCATGGGGCAGTGGTGCAGGCACAACTACAACCTGCAGGACTCCGGCACGACAGGAGAAAGCCACCGGGCCGCTTTCCTGCAGGAAATGAACCATTTGGTGCAGGGCACCATCTGGATTGTGGATGAGAAAAGCCGCACCATCAGCGCCTACGGAAAAGAAAGCAGCCAGGCTATGACAGGGCTGCCCCCGGCGGTGGAGGAGGTCCTGCAGGAAGTGCTCTCCGGCGGAACACCTGTGGCAGATTCCTTCTCCTCTCTCTTTGCAGAACCCATGGTGACAGCAGGCGCCCCCATCAGGGACAGCGCAGGCAACATACAGGGGGCAGTGCTGGTGCACCGTCACCTTGCGGATTTGCAGGAAGCAGAATACACGGGGCTGAAAATCCTTGGGGCTTCCCTGTTGCTGGGCTTGCTTCTTACCGCCCTGCTGGCAGCGGCTCTGGCCCGTCACTTCATCGCCCCCCTCTACGCCATGAAAGACACCGCCGAAGCCTTCAGGAGCGGGGATTACAATGCCCGCACAGGACTCGCGCAAGATGATGAGCTGGGCCTTCTGGCAGACAGCCTTGACGAACTGGGCCGCCGCCTTGGAGAAGCAGAAGCAGAGCGGAGCCTCTTGCAAAGGCAGCGGCAGGAATTCCTGGCCGCCGTATCCCACGAACTGCGCACACCTCTCACGGTCATCAAGGGCACCTGGGAACTGCTGCAGTCAGGCTTTGTGACGGAGGAAGGCAAACTCACAGACTGCCGCCGCAGGATTGAAGAAAACCTCTCCATGCTGGAACGACTGGTGCGGGATCTCCTGGAACTCACCCGCCTGCAAAGTCCTGGCTTCGAAGTGCAGAAGGAACAGCTTGACCTAGCCGAGCCTTTCAATGAAGCCCTGCGAAGCGCCCGCACCCTGGCAGAGAAAAAAGGCGTTGCCATAAAGGCAAACCTCCCCTCTCCCCTGCCCTTCACCGGTGACTATGGGAGACTCCGGCAGCTCCTGCTGGTATTGCTGGACAACGCCGTCAAGTTCTCCCCTGCAGGGACAGCCGTAGAAGTTGAAGGCGAACTCAGCGGCCAGGACTGGCAGCTCCAGGTCACAGACCATGGCCCCGGCATCCCCCCGGAGGACCTGCCCCATATCTTCGACCGCTTCAAGAAAGGCGGCCAGGACAACGCCCAGGGCACAGGCCTGGGACTGGCCATTGCCAGAGAGATTGCCCTGAGGCATGGCATTGAGCTGACCTGTGAAAGCCGCCAGGGAGAAGGAGCTTCCTTCATCCTCAAAGGAAAAACTGCATAGATAGATGCCCCCTGCAGCCACAAGCCGCAGGGGGCATCCTATTTCCTTGATATATCTTACTTTGCTTCCCTCTTCACATTATCCCCATAGATGGTCTTGAAGTCCTTCTTCATGGAGATAGTGGTCCAGCCGCGCTCCTTGGCGAATTTCTCCTGCTTCTCAGCCTTGGCGAGATTGCCAAGCTCCCTCTCCGTGTCATCGCAGAGCACGTAGAAGGACATGGTGCGGTACTTGTCGTTCTGCAGGTTGAACTCCAGCATGCCGCTGTCGCCCATGGAGTTGCCGAAAGCCAGCACCGGGCGCTTGCCAATCTCGGTGAAGATGCTGAAAATCTTGTTGCAGTTGCCGTTCTCACCCAGGAACACATCGGAACGCACCACTTTTTCCTTGTGGCGGTCATAGAAGTGCTTGTCCGGAGCCTCAGTGCCCATGCCAGTGGTGACATAAGCCACGTTGGAGCCGATCATGTGGTCCAGGGGAATGTCCAGCACGCCGTCCACCAGGCAGCGGAGGATCTCACGCTCGCAGGCGGAATCCATATAGACAGTGAAGCCGTTGTTCTGCAGATAGGAAACAACTTCCACCATGGGCAGGTAATAAGCCTCGCCGCGCTTCAGGTTCGTAAGGCCAACCTCGTTGGTCTCCATGAACTTCTTCACATAGTCGGAGTATTCTTCCTTGGTCATGCCAGCATAGGACTTGCGCATCTGCTTGGCAAACTCCGTCCCCAGCTCCTTGGGAATGGACTCCTTGTTCATGATGTAGGGCTTCACCTTGCTGGCGATATCCTTCATCTCCGGAGTAGCAGCAAAGTCCTTGTCCTCCAGGGCGCGATGCAGGAACATCATTTCCTGAAAATAGTACGGAGCAGTCTCGCAGTAGAGGGTGCCGTCCAGGTCAAAGGTGGCGATGCGGTCCTCAGGCGGGATGTAGTTCTTGCTCTTGGGATTGGTGATATCCTTGACGTACTTAACCAGAGCCTTCTGACTGGGAGCATTCTTCTCCCAATACTGGAAATCAGCAGCCGTCTGCACATTGATAGCAGCCAGCTCCTCACGGCTGGCAGCATCAGCTGCCGTGAAAGTGCCAAAAGCAAACATACCTGCCATCAGGGCAGCGATAACTTTCTTTTTCAGAAACAGAGTCTTCATCAAATAAACCTCCCAAATTCGTCCCGTATTTCTCACGCTAACCATTATACGGGGCGAAACGGAAGCAAACAATCCAAAAAACTGCAAAAATATCCGTAAAAATGAAGTAAACCTGATTGAAGGCCTGCCTGTCCCAATATCTTACCAAGTCCTGGCCAGAGGCGTATCAAAGGGCAGGGCGTAGGGGTTTTCCGCGGATTCCTTCAGTTCCCTGAAAATCTCCGCCCTGAGCTTTGCTCCTTCCTCATCCTCCAGTTCCTCGGCGTATCCCTTTACGTAAGCCTCGCTCATTTCCTCCCAGCTATGGACGAGTTTTTGTATGCGCTGCCCTGCCGTCACGGCACAGTTCATGGCCTCCCGCAGGGTGATATATCCTGCCAGGAAGGCACTGCCCGAAAGCTGGCAGGCCCGCTGCAGGTCATAGACTCCTTTTTCTCCCGCCACCAGCTCCTGCAAATTGCAGATCATCTCCGGGCGGCTGTTGGTATCCCATCTCCCGGACAGCATGAGGCTGGCCGAAGCCCTGCCAATGGGGTCATAGGGCTGGAAGCCGCCGAACTCATGGGGGCCATGCCCTCCAGTTCCTCCCGGGCCGCCTCAAGGCCGGCTGCGGCGGCTTCTTCCAGATAGTGACGGCAGCCTGCCATATCCTCCCTGTCCCGGCAGTAGTGGGCCAGCTCATAGGCAGCGGGAGAGTAGCCTGCCTGCTCTGCCAGATGCAGCAGCTCATAGGCGGTGCGGTCGTACCTTTCCGCATCCAGTTCCAGATAAGCCTGAGCCAGCAGCACCCTGCCCTCATTCTGCCAGGCCTGGCTCTCAGAGACTACCCTCTGCAGGCACTCGACGGCCTTACCGGGGTCGTGCCAGTCACCTTCATCCCGCATGGCCACACAGGCCCGGGCGTACATGGCCTGATAATCCCCCAGAGCCGCCCCCTTGTCATAGCACGCCACGCATTTGTCAAAGTCCTCCACTGTCCCCACCCCATGGAGATAGCAAAGGCCCAGCTGTGACCAGGCATCGGCACAGCCCATTTCTGCCGCCTTGGTCAGATAGCAGAAAGCCTTGTTGCCGTCCCCCTCGGGATTTTGCAGATTGAGCCTGCCCAGAGAGTACCAGGCCAGCTGCACATCGTCCGCATCCTCCGACAGAGTGGCGTTGAGGAACCACTGGGCAGCGGTTTTGAAATCATCGCAGTAATGTATGCCCAGCTGATTCATGGCATGGCCGCAGCCAAGCTGGGCCGCTTTTTCCCAGGCCGCTATCCTGCCCTCCTCATCTCCCCGGGCGTGGCAATCCCTAGCCTCATTCAGCAGCCTGTTCCAGGCGAGGATCCTTCCCCCCCTCGCATCCTGCTGCCAGCCTGAGTTCCCAATGCCCTTTCCTGCCAGCCAGCCCTTGAGACAGGCCAGCACCTTGCTTTTATCCATCTCATACCGCTCAAAGCAGCTGCCCCCCAGATTGGCAAAAAGCCTGCACCTGCCCTCCTCGAAGTAAACCCGCAGCCTGTCTTCCCCGGCCAGAGCACCCAGGAAAATGCTGAAGTAAGCACCCTGGGCAAGGAGATCCAGGGCTATGGCAATTTCCTCCGCCCCGTACTCCTTGAATGTAACCCCGCACCCCTCAGAGTGGAGGATGCCCAGCTCACAGGCCTGCATTTTCTGCCGGAAGCGCCCCTCCTGCCAGCTGCGGATAGTATCTGCCCCTGCAAATTTTTCTTTCTCCTCCTCGGGAGTTCCGAAAAGAGTCCAGTAAATGCCGCAGGACAGGCTGTGGGAACTCCTTTCCCAGGGCAGTTTCTCCAAGCTGCGCCGGAGATTCCCCCGCACCTGCTGATGGTATTTTTTCGCCAGTTCCCTGTCTTTGGCCATATCCCCATAGCCATGGGCATAGACTTCACCCAACAGATAGCTGAGGCAGTCCTGCATATAGGGGTTGAGGGTGGGATTTCTCTCCTGGTGCCTCACTTCCTCCAGGATAGACCGTGCCGCCAACCGCCTGTCTATCAAGGTGCCCTCCCCGTAGAGCTTGCAGTAGCACATGATGGGCATGATATCATCATAGCGGTAAGTGCCCTGAAAGGGCAGGATTCTATCCAAAGCTCTTTCGCACCAGGAAAAGGCCGCCTCAAAATCAGGCTCCCCCAGCTCCCCGGTGAAATACACGGCCGCGGCCTCATACATGGCTTCCACATGGCCTTTTTCTGCCAGGGGCAGGAAATATTCCTCCAATGCAGCCCCGGGGTCAGAGGCCAGGCCTTGTCCATAGCGCATCATCTTCCCCAGCTTGCAGCGGGCATTGCTGCTCCCCAGGGCCGCTGCCCGCTGATAAAAGGGCAGGGCCTGCCGGTAATCCTCATTGTCGTAGTATTTCTGCCCCACACCCCAGAGCACATAGGGCACTTCTTCCTCGCAGAAACGCTTCTCATAGGCCAGCACCTTGTGATAGCAGGAAAGGTCCCCCGTCTCATGATAGATGCTTATGGCACAGTCCGTATACACATCCATGGCCCAGGGCAGCCCCGCATCCAGGGAGGCCTCCAGATAGGGCAGAGCCGCCTGCACTTTCTCGCTCTTATCCCGATGCTTGCAGGTGATGACATCCAGGCTGCTGTCCTCATAGCAGGCCCCCAGGAAGAAGGCCATCAGCGGCTCCCCGCCTTCCCCTGCATATTCCTTCGCCTCCTCAATCAGGGCCTCGGCACTGCCCCAATGGGAAAGCACCAGGCTGTACTCCGAAGGCAGGAACCCCCTGTATTCAAAAGCAGAAAGGGCACCTGCGGCGCTGCCTCCCTTGAGGCTCTGCTGAAGGCATGCCTCCATCTTCTCCTTGTCCCACACGGGGTCAAGCCCGCTAGTTTCCCATACCGCTGACTGCCCCATATAAGTGCGGGCCAAAAGCCCCCAGGCATCTGCATCTCCTGCCTGAGCCTCCTCCCGCAAGATCTCCTGCCCCCGCGCCGCACTCTCCGGATTATAATGCCCCCAGAGCAAATCCACAGCCTCATGCACTGCCGGGCTGAACCTTTTCGCCATAGTCATCGCTTCCTTCTAAGAATAGAGTATGTATGTTAGCGTATTTAATCTATGGCAATATGGTACAGCAGGAATATTAGAGTTCCCTTAAACAGAATTGCCTATACTGCAAGATTCTGCGAAAAAGATTTGCCTATTTTGCAAATGCACTGCAACTGCAGCAAATTTGTCCAAAACAAAAGCCACCCCAAAAAGAGGTGGTTTTCCGCTTTTCCTTCATTCTGCTGTCAGCCGATATAGATAATTTCTCCCCCGCTCATCCACCAACAGCATTTCTGACGGTATTTTTTTCAGGTGGCTGTAGATGGTGTTTTCACTCTTGCCCAGCTGCTTCTGCATTTCCTTAACAGTAATGCCCTGCGGCGAAAACAGTGCCGCCTGCAGCAGCAGTTCGCTCAAGGCTCTGGTAGTCTTGGTGCCAGGCAGCTCTGCCAACCGGGGCAGATTCTTTTCGTAATCAGCCAGTTTCTGCCTCAGGCTCTCAGCAGCATTATTTACAGCCTCGCAGGTCAGCTCCATGAAGCCGAGGATAAAAGGCGTAAGCTCCCCCCTATTAATGTCCGCCTCTGTCTGGGAAAAGAGCTCATAATAACGCCCCCGCCGCCCCTTGATAAGTGCCGACAATCCCAGCGCCACCGCCGGGTGCAACTGGCGGGCGAAGAAGCAAGCCGTGATAAAACGGGACAGACGGCCATTGCCGTCATAGAAGGGGTGGATATAGCCCAGCAGATAATGGAAGATGGCCACCCTCACAAATACGGGAATGCTCTCATCATTCAGCACCGCCAGAGCCTTTTCCATGGCCTCGATTATTTTTGTCTCAGGATAAAGCCCCCGATGGACAGTTTTCTGGGCAGCAGACACGATATCCACGCTGCCACGGCGGAAAATCTGCCCGTCCGGCAGGTTATGGGGATTGTCCCGCTCTATTTCATCAGACATGAAATCATCATAGAGGCGGCGTATATCCTCACATGTCTTGAGGGGAAATTCCTCCCCCCTGATAATTTTCTCATACTGGTCCACCACACTCCCCAGACGTCTCCCGCGCCTCACCCCCTCCGGCAGGGCCATGGCCTCCATGATTTCCCGCCGTGTGCTGCGCACGCCCTCGATGTCATTGGTGGACTTGATTTCCTCAATCAAGCTGCCATGCAGATATATCTCCATGGCAGCACCGGGCAACCTTCCCGCAATCTCCATAAACTCCTTGAACTGCCCCATAATCTTGTCCTGCAACAAGGCAATCTCTTCCGTGTAGCAGAAAAAAGCAGGATGCTCAGCATTCCTGCCATATTGCCTAAGGACAAAGGGCAGCTGCCTTGCAAACGGGCTGGAAAAGCGCGTCCGGTATTCATCCTCCCATTTGTCCGGTTCCTTGTAGTATATATGGTAAAGAGATTCGTATTCCATGAACGCCTCCTAAAATTGAGGTCATTTTTACTTTCAACCTCAATTTTTGCGATTTTTGAGGTCTTTACCGTATTTTACCACCAAAAAATCCTCATTATCAAGCAAAAATACCCCTGTGAAGAGATTCTATCCTCACAGGGGCGCCCTCATTTCTTACAGTTTTATCAATCAGACGGCATTGCCTTCCTCATTTCTCCAGCAGCTCCGCATGATCCAGGATTGCCTTCCCCGCCATGCAGGCCGGGCAGAAGCAGGTATCCCCGCCGTTTGCCTTGACCTCCTGAGCCTGTTTCAGCATAGCCTCCGCCTGCTCTGGGCCGAAAAGTTCCTTGGCCTTGTCCGAAGCAAAGAAGGGCATGACCTCATCAATGCTCTGCACATCCTCACGCAGACGGGTCAGCAGCGCCTCAGCCGCCGCCTTCTCTCCTGTCGTGCCCACCGCCGCAAGATAGGCCTTTGCCGCCTCCCGCAGCCCCGCATAGCAGCTGGGCGCATCAATGACAGCCTGTACCTTTGCCAAAATTTCTTCCTTCGTCATACGAACGCTCCTCTCTTCCAAAAACATGTCCATGATACATTTTCTTCAACCTTCTTGAAAATCCTTCCTGCCTGAAGCTGGAAAGGTGATGCCGAAATGAACTAGGGTAAAAAGGGAATCTTCCAGGCCTCTGTCAGCTTTTCCATATTCCATCGGGCGTTGGCAGGGCTGGTTGAGGGCAGCTGGTGAAAGTGGATATCGGGGCGACTCAGCAGGGGCTTATTGTATTTTTTGAAGCATTGATATGATTTGCCGCCATTGAAGCAGATGGTATGGATATGGGGGTAAGCATCAAGCAGAGCGGTGAAGTCATTGCCCTGCTCGTTTTTTATATCCGCGTCAAGGCTGCCTTTTCTCTCACAGACGGCAATGGAATCCCACAGACCAATATGGTGACGGAGGAGCATATCCAGGCGTTCCTGATAGTCAACAGGTGGCGGTGATTGTTCCAAAATGCCGGCCATCAGAGGCCAAAAGCGGTTCTGGGGATGGGCGTAATACTGACGGGCCCCAAGAGAGGCCACGCTGGGCATGGACCCCAGAATGAGATGGGTGCAGTTTTCGTCAATACTGGGGCGGAAGCCAATACAATGAAAATCGGATACAGACAAAGGAACACCTCCTGACAACTTCATTTCAATAATGGGGGAAGCCCCTATCGCAACTCGCTCTCTATCTCCTCGATAGTAGGCAAAGTCCCCTTGAATTCCTCGGGCAGCAGTTTGGACAGCTCATACTCAGAAATCCCTATGGGCAGGCTCACCCCTGCGGTGGCGTATTTGGCCAGCACCTCATCCTTGGTCTTGCATATAAGCAGGCCAATGGTCTGGCCCTCGCCCTCTCCCCGCAAGATGCCATCCACAGCGGCCACATAGGTGCTGACCTGGCCAATATCCCTTGGCTCAAACTCCGTCACCTTCACCTCAATAACCACATAGGAGCGCAGCTTGATATGATAGAAAAGCAGGTCAATAAACTGTTCCGTCTTGCCAACGGTCAGGCGGTATTCCCTTCCCACAAAGGCAAAGCCCTTGCCCAGCTCCAGCAGGAATTTAGTGATGTTGTCCATCAGCGCATCCTTCAGTTCCTTCTCATGATAGTTTGCCGTCAGCGTCAGGAAGTCGAAGTTATACGGGTCCTTGGTTATCTCCTGGGCCAGCTCGCTCTGCTCCGGGGGAAGGGTGGACGCAAAGTTTGTGACGGCTTTGCCCTGCCGCTCATATAGGTCAGTGTCGAGGAAATTCAGAAGCACCGCCCGTGACCAGCCATTTTCGATAGTCTGCTTGATATAGAAAACAGCCTTGGCCGAATTGCCTTGACATTTCGAGATAATATTACGATGGTGTCCCCATGGAATGCTAAAAAGACTCTCCATATCCAATTCAGTCACAACTTGTGACTGAATTTCCTTTGAAGCTAATTTAGGCACAACTTGTGACTGAATCAACGGGCTATAGAGTTGATAGAATCTTTTTATGTATCTCAGGTTGGTAGGAGACCACCCCTTAATTGTTGGCAGTTCTTGTTGCAAGTCTTTGCTTAAATCATCTATAAACCCGCTTCCCCACCGGCTCTCCGCCTTCATCTCCACTATGTCCCTGCCCAGTTCCCAGTAAAAGGCCAGCATTTCCCGGTTGACCTTCACCGCAGCCTTGATCTGGCTCTGCCGAAATTTCTTGCTCAGAGACTGAACCCACTGCTTGTAAGCCAAGTCTTTAGTCAATAATCCACTCATTTGCCTGCCGCCTCTCAATAGTTTTTTCTTCTTCCTCAAATATACTTCAATACTAAATCCCTGGCAACAGAAAAAGCTTTCTAACGCCTCCACTAACAACACGCCCCCTGCGAAGATACCATCCTCACAGAGGGCGCTTTCGTTTCTTGTTTTTTCAATCAGGCGGCTTTAACGGCCTTATTGTCGGCAGGCAACTTGTCGTAGGCATCTATGGCCTGCTGGAAGCGCTGCTGCACGTCTTTGAAGAGGTACAGGCCGTCAGCGTTGGCTTTCAGGCCCTTGAGTTTCAGCTGGAACACCTCGGGGGGCGTGTTCAGGGTCAGGGCAGTGCGGTCACGGAGCTGGTCGGTGGTCTGGTACACCAGGCTGAAGGCGGCGTATTCTTTGCCGTCCTTGCCGGCGAATTTCTCGATGACCAGCTTGGAGCCGATGGGAGTCTTCTTCTCGATGCTGCCCCGCAGCTCGTATTCCTCCACCTCCAAGGCAGCCAGCACACTGGCGATATTTGAGTCATGGCCGCAGAGGAAGGTGAACTTCCGGCCCTCGGTCTTCAGCTCCTTGTTCATTTCCTCAAGGAGGGGATGGGCTACATTGACGGCTACGCTGGGGGCGGTGAAGAGCACATCGCCGTAGACGTCCTTGACCCTGGCTATCTGCTCCCATTCCTGCTGTGTGAGCTTGTGGCCGAAGCCTGCTTTGGTCTTGTCCTGCTCCTCGTAATACTGGAGAATGAAGGCGTCACTGGCGGAATTGGCCAGCTTCAGGGAGCCCTTCATAGCAGGTTCCTTGTTCACCTCCAGCAGGATCTGCAGGTCGTCATTCCTGAACTTGGTGAAGCCGTCCTTCTTGGCCATGGGGGAATCCTTCAGGTCAAGGGTCTTCTCCAGCACCCGGTATTCCTTTTCCATCTTGTCGTTGATGCCCTGCAGGCCCTTCTGCCCGCCCATGGCGCTGATTTCCTCCATGGCCTGATGGCGGAAAGCATCGCTGACGAAGGTCAGCTGTGGGTTGAACACCGGATCCATCTTGCTGGGAGCGAACTTGTGCTCGATGGTCACATTGGCCACCGGCAACATGCCGCTGGAGAAGTACTGGGCAGTGGCAATGGTGCGCTGCATGGAGTTGGCATAGAAGCGCATCTCCCCCTCTTTAGGCAGGTAGTTCTCCGTCATCAGGCCGTCACGCACCAGCCACTGGCGGAAATACTGGCCCATCATGGTCTCCAGCTGGCCGCCTCTCAGGGAAAGTTCGCTGGGGCCGGAGGTCCACTTGAACCACTCATGGGGCGTGAGGTTGCCCAGGGCAGAGCCATTGCCGGACAGGGGAGAGCGGATATTGTGGCGGCTCAGCACCACCATTTCTTCCAGATTGTACTTATCCTGAAAATCCGCAGGCCGCTCCGCCTGCACCGCACCAGAAAGAGTCACCAGGGAAAGGCAGACAGCCGCTGCCACTTTCTTGAAATTCATGACTAAGCCTCCTAAGAAGTTCTCTCGTGTTTTCTCTACGGTGCTAATTATAGGACCGATATCAGGAAGAAACAATCCAAAATACCGTAAAAATGTCCATAAAAATGAAGTTATATCCAATAAAAAACTTCTCCGCTTTTGCAGAGAAGTTCTCGATATTCACGCCAGCACCGGCTCATTTTCCTTTTCCGGCCAGATATAGAGGGTGAGGTAGAGCACCCAGAGCAAGATCTGCAGCAACACATTGGGCAGCATCAGCAGGATAATGGCTATGGCGCCTATGACCTTGCCGCCCTTCAGGGCCCTGGCCCGGCGCACCAGGATAGCTATCATCAGGGAGAAGTAGATGACGTAGAGGGGCGTCAGGAGCCAGAAAATAGAGTACATCATGGGCGTGAAACTTCCCATTTCCTTCAGGACTTCCATGGTGCCTGCCAGAGTGGCCACGCCGAAGAACATGGCCAGCATCAAGAGCAGTTCCTTCCACCACCAGCTGAAAAATTCCTTTTTCCCCAGGGCCTCTCCCAGCCGGTACCAGCTGAGTTTCTGCCTGTTGCCTATCCACAGGAGCATCAGGGAAAACAGCAGTCCGCTGGCATTTTCGTACAGCAGGAAAATCTTCTCGTCCATTTATGCCTCGCCTCCCATCAGTGCAGCAGCTTCTTCCTCCCCGCCCTCAGGCGCATACTTTTCCGACATGAAATAAAGGACCAGGCAGGGCAGCCAATAGGTCACAGGCGCAATCATGGTCAGCGGCGGCATGAGGGCAAAGGCGGCAATCATGGTTCCCTGCTCGTATCTCAGGGCCTTGGCCCGCTTGATGATGACCGCCAGCATCAGGGCATAGAGCACCACGGAAACAGGCAGCATGGGCAGCACTCCCAGCAGCAGGTATTTCCCTGCCTCCAGCCCCAGCAGCATCTTCATTTCCAGTATGGCGCCGAAGACAACGCCCCCCAGACAGATGGCAGCCGACACCCCCATCAGGATTCCCCAGCGGCGCAGATAGGTTTTCTTATCCAGCGCCTTATCAAGAGCATACCACTTCCACCCCCGCCTGTTTCCAAACCAAAGCAGCAGGAAAGCCATCGCAAAAACCAGCAGCTTGCCCACCACGGCGACAATCATTACATCTGTGTCATATCCCATGTGTTTATCTCCTTTCCAAAACTGTTACCAGGAAAGGATAGCACGCCATGATTAGAATTTTCTTAGATGCAAAAAAATAAGGCAGGGGAATCAATCCTCTGCCTCAGCCTTATTATCTTCAAATGTCAGGTCATACAGTTCCACCATGTCCTTGATATGCTGGTAGGCGGGGCCGCTGAACTCGGCGGTGACGCTCTTGCCTCCCTGCTGATAGTAGGTCATGGTGCCGTAGCCGGCGGCGGCCACAGCCCGGAAGGCTTCCATCCATGATTCGTCAGCCACGCCGGTGTAGCGCTCCGACAGCCATTCCACGTCAGGAGCCAGCGCTTTCTGACGCTTCTGGGGGTTCAGGTGGAACTCGTAGTGCTTGCCTCCGGCCTTGATGACGAAGCTGTCACCGAAAATCCAGGCCTCACCGTTGCCATCCTTGATGTTGTAGTAGTAATAGATCTCATACTGCAGGCGGCAGCTGCGGCCCACCGCCAGACTGGGGTTCAGGTACAGCCCTGAAGGAGGCTGGTCCGGCTTGTAGTAGCTGTAGATGGTCACAGTGCCATTCTTGTTCTTCTCCATGGCAGCCGTGAGCCTGGCCATATTCCTTTCCCTGACGGCGGCGTTCTTCCTGGCCTCCTGCTTGGCCAGAGCCTTGGCCTTTGCCTCCTCAGCCGCTTTGGCTGCGGCCTCAGCTTTGGCCCTGGCCAGCTCTGCCTTGTCGGCCCCCTCCGGTTTTTCTTCCGGCGGTGGTCCCGGGGGCGGTCCCGGCGGAGGCGGCGGGGGCACTTCCCCAGCCTCGGCCTCTATGGGAGGGGGCATCATATAAGTGTAGTAATAATAGGCAGCCCCGCCTGCAACGCAGACCACGATGTAGGTCAGGAGCGCCGTCACCAATATCTTGGTATTGCTCATATACTCCCCTCCCTCCTCATGCAGAGTCCAGCATTCTCCCCGGCACTTGCCTCAGTTCAGTTCGGAAGTGCAGTGGGGGCAGCGGGTGGCCTCCTCGGGAATCTCCGTCTTGCAGTAAGGGCAGAGATGGGGCTCGGGAGCAGCCTCTTCCTTCTTGGGCATGAGCTTGTTCACCTGACGGATCAGCATGAATATGGCGAAGGCCACGATGAGGAAGTCCACCACAGAGTTCAGGAAAGCACCGTAGGCGATGACAGGCAGCCCTGCTTCCTTGGCCTCAGCCAGCGTGGCGGCAGGAGTGGAGGAAAGATTGATGAAGAGATTGGAAAAATCAACATTTCCCAGAATAAGTCCCAAAGGCGGCATGAGCAGGTCATTGACGAAGGAAGTGACAATCTTGCCGAAGGCGGCACCGATGATGATACCTACTGCCATGTCCAGCACATTGCCCCGCATGATGAATTTCTTGAATTCTTCTACCATAATAAAACCTCCTTATAAATTATGAAAAACAAATGAACTCTTTACATTGTAACAAATGCTCCCGGCTTTTTCCACCCTGCACACCCAGGGCCAAAGCCGGAGCAGGAAGGAGGCCCATCCTCAGGCGCTCACATTTCCCGCTTCATCTGCCTCTACTTCCAGGCCCTCCCGGTCATAGTAGACAGCCTTTTTCCTGCACACCAGCCCCAGGGAGCTGTAGAAGTCCTGTCCCACATTCCCCCCCTTGATGATGCCGAAAGTGATCAGCAGCTCCACAAAGGTGCTTTCCTGCATGCCATCCACAAAGGGGATTTCCATGAACTCGCCGTTCCTGCCCATGCCCAGGACCAGCCTGAGCTTGTCCTGGCGGCGGGCCAGATAATTGTGGGCGCTGACGGAAATGGACTTGAAGCACTTCTCGCTTTCCCCTCCGGGCTGGCTGAAGGAAATCTTCAGTTCCCTTTTCAGTTCTGAAGCCTTCTTGCCTCCGACCTTTTTCTTCGCAACCTTGGGCTTTTTCTTGGGGGCAGGCACCAGCTCATGGGTTTCCATGACCTGGGGGCTGGGAAGGGGCGGCTCCTCCTTCTTCTTCCAGAGCCGCTGGGGGAACTTGATAATGTTCCTGGCCCCGGTCAGCAGTTTGGTGCGCAGGTTCTCATGGGGCTGCTCCAGCTGCCGCCCCACCAGCTTGTCCAGCTCGATGACCTCCACAGAAGCCGCCTCTCCTGCCTCTGTGCGCTTGATGGCCTGCCTGAGGCTCTCGGTGCCCACGTGGTTGGCGGCGTAGATGATGAGCTTCTTCTTCCGCTCTGCTGCCAGATATGCCAGGGGCGCAAAATCCCTGTCGTTGGACAGGATGGCGATTTTCTTCACCGAGCGCCTGAGGCAAAGCTCCCGGCTCCCCAGCATCACCAGCCAGGTATCTGCCGAATCCTTCCCCAGGTCACTGTTCACCAGATGGAACCTGGGTCCCTCCAGCAGCAGATAGTCATGAGGCACCGCCTTGCGGTTTCCCACGCAGTAACACTCCCGTACCTTGAAATTCTGGCAAAGCCAGACATACAGCGGCACCCCCCACTTGGGCGAGGCGTTCTCCGCATCAATGAACACGACTAAATCTCCAGATAATGACATACTATGCTCCGTCTTTCGTAGTTTTTTGCTGCCGTCAGCCCTTTGCCGGACTGACCTGTTCATATTTTAACACCATTCCCATAAAAGTCATACCTTATCTATTCGCCGCCAAAGACTATCTTCCTGCCATGCCTGACTGATGTCCACCAGATTGTCAAAAAAAACGCCCGGTGTCCACCTATTGAGCACATTTCTGATTGTCAGCCAATCAGCGATACTGTATACTTATGTCTGCATAAATATTATTTCAGAGGTGCCTGCCATGATAAATGAAAAGAGAGTGCTGGAAGAATTCCTCGAACTGGTGCAGATCCGCTGCTCCACCAAGGACGAGCGGGAAGTAGCCGACCTGCTGACTCAAAGGCTGCAGGACCTGGGCGGCACCGTCCGGGAGGATAATGCCGGAGAGAAAATCGGCGGCAATACGGGTAATCTGGTGGCAGATTTCCCCGGCACAGCAGAAGCACCCACCCTCATGCTCACTGCCCACATGGACTGCGTGGAACCCTGCACAGGGGTGAAGCCCATCGTGCAGGACGGCATCATCCGCTCTGACGGCACCACCATCCTGGGGGGCGATGACAAAGCGGGAGTGGTGGCTATCCTTGAGACCCTGCGCCAGCTGAAAGAACGTCATATCCCCCACGGCCCCCTGCAGGTGGTCTTCACAGTGGCCGAGGAAAACGGGGTGCATGGCTCCCAGAACCTTGACCAGAGCCTCCTCCACGCCGACTTCGGCTTCACCTTTGACACTCATAACCATCCCGGCGGCATCACTTTCATGGCCCCGGGCAAGAACCAGATCAGGATCCACGTGGAAGGCAAAGCCAGCCACGCGGGAGTCAATCCAGAGGACGGCATCAATGCCATCTGCGCTGCAGGCCGCCTCATTGCCACCGCCCCCCAGGGCCGCATTGATGAGGAAACCACCTGCAACCTGGGCCGGATCGTGGGCGGCTCCGCCACCAATATAGTGGCCGACAGCTGCGACATCTTCTACGAAAGCCGCAGCCGTGACAAGGAGAAGCTAGAGAGGCTAACCAAAAAAATCTGTGAGCACTTCACCAATGGCGCCCAGGCCACAGGTTGCACGATTACCGCCGAAGTCAGCCCCGACTACGGCCCCTATCTGCTGGAGAATGACTGCCCCGCCATCCGCACTGCTGCCGGGGCGGCAGAAAAGCTGGGACTCCCCGTGACCCTGGAGGAATCCGGCGGCGGCTCAGATGCCAACCATTTCAACACCTACGGCATCCCCACTGCCGTCCTCTCCGTAGGCATGGAAAAAGCCCATACCAAGGAAGAATACCTTGAGGAAAAAGACCTTTACGATGCCGCCAGATGGGCTCTGGCCATCGTGCAGGAAGCCGCCAGATAAAAGACCAGCCAGCAGGCGGCTGACCAGAATTCCTCAATCGCACGAAATAAGCTGTCCCCCGCCTCTGCAGGCGGGGACAGCTTATTTTTACTTATGTCACCGGGCAGGGGAAAGACCGGCCTTGCCGGCATACTTCAGCGCCAGCATGGTGATGTCATCCGACTGCTCAGCCGCCCCTGCATGGCTTTTTACCTCCAGCAGTATGGCTTCTAAGATCTCGTCCATGGCAGCCCTGGCAGACAGCAGGGACAGCTTCTTTTCCAGACGCTCCTTGGTGAACATCTGCCTGCTTTCATCCATGGCTTCCGTCACGCCGTCCGTGTAGAGGAAAAGCCGGCTGCCCGGGGCCAGGCAAAGCCTTTTTTCCTCAAAGGGAATACCTTCCATCATGCCCAGGACAGGACTTTTCCTGGTCTGGGGAAGATAGGCGGGTGCTTCTTCGCCCTGCAGGAGTATAGGCGGATTGTGCCCCCCATTGACATACTCGAATTCTCCTGTGGCCAGATGCAGGATGCCTGCAAAGACCGTCACAAACAGCCCCTCATCATTATCTGCCGACAGCTGGTCATTGGCCGCGGCCACGGCTTCTGCCAGAGAACTGCCCTCTGCCCCTGACAAAATCGAATTCTTCAGCACGGTTTTGGCTGCAGCCATGAACAGGGCGGCCGACACGCCCTTGTCCGACACATCTGCGATGATTACCGCCAGGCGCTCTTCATCCACATAGAAGAAATCGCCCCCCACTTCCTTGGCAGGATACATGGAAGGATACTGCCCAGGAGAATTGAGAATTGCCTTCAGCTCCTCGGCGAGATACAGTACATCTGACTGCACCTCCTCTGCCTCATAAGCCATGATGCCAGCATGGATTTCAGCTTCGCTCTCCATCTGCTCCTGGGCCTGTTCCTTGGCAAAGTCCGTGGTGTAGTAGGAAATTTCCCGCGAGATGGCCTCCTCCTTTTGGCCCACGATAGTTTGCAGCTCATAGATGCCGTACAGGACAGGCAGCCCCAAAAACAGGAAGCTGAGGGCACTCCCGGACAGCATGAGCAGGAACAGTCTCTTCCTTATGCCCGGTTTCATTCCTTGCCTCTGGGGTCAACCTTGTTATTCTGCAAGGCAGGATTGCCTGCGGCTGTAGCCCATTCCATCTCTTCGTCCCCCATTTTCTTCCCTGCCCAGAGATTCCGGCTGGCGGAGTTTTCCATGCGGTGCATATTGAGGAGCTGCTGGTACAGCCTTTCCTTGACGGAGTGGCAGCTTGAGAAATCAAATCTCTCCAGGTCTTGTTCGAGTTTGGTGCTAGTCATGATCATTACTTCCTTTCCCTTGCGATATCTTCTTTCTTGTTCTTTATATCCCGCCAACAGGAAAAGTGTTATAGGTTTTTTTAGATTTTCTGGAAAAAAATGGAGCTGTTGCACGAGTTTGTTTTCGTGCAACAGCTCCGTATCTCTGTTCAGTTATCTGCCTGCGCCTCTGGTGCTACTTGAGCTGGCTCCAGGACTTGGCAGCGTGGTCAGCCAACCAGGTGCTGCCATCGGACAAGGTGAAGGTGGAGGCCTGGCCGTTCACGGTCAGGTGCTGGCCGTTCTGCTGGGTGATGGTGATCTTGTTCGTTTCAATGTCCGCGGCTTTCAGGTCGGAGAGGGCCAGGTTGTAGAGCATGACTGTGTCATCACTCTTGGAGTTCATGATGACATCATCGCCCTCTTCCAGGCCGTAGTAGAAGACATTTTCGCCGCTACCGCCCTTGAGGTTGTCGTCGGCGCTGCCGGTGCCGCCCCAGAGGGAGGAGCTGCCTGAGCCGCCGATGATGGTGTTCTTTCCTGCGTCGCCTGCCAGGATGACGGTGCCGGTACTGCGGCTGGCGTCGATGATCTCTACGCTGTCGTAGTGCACTCCGCGGCTGCCATCCAGCCAGACTTCTACATTGTCATCATCGGCACCAATGCTGATGGTGTCTTTGCCGGTGCTGCCAAGGTAGACGTTCACGTCTTCATTGTAGCTAAGCTTGTTGTCTTCACCCTGCCTGCCGATTTTGGCTACGCCCTGGGCGTCACCGCTTTCCCACTTG
Organism: Selenomonas sp. KH1T6; assembly: GCF_900108415.1. Lineage (NCBI taxonomy): Bacteria > Bacillati > Bacillota > Negativicutes > Selenomonadales > Selenomonadaceae > Selenomonas > Selenomonas sp. KH1T6. The sequence continues at coordinate 117,645 of NZ_FNWN01000003.1, read as the reverse complement.
ATCATGGTGTTGGCGTTGAAGTTGCCGGTCAGGGTCATCTTGTCTGAGCCGTGGTAGAGCTGTATGCCCTGGCTGGTGTGTTTCACCTTGGTAATGCTCTGACCAAGGAAGTCCAGGGTGTCAGCGCTGTCTTCACCATAGGCGGTGAAGCCCGTCACCGTGTCATTGCCATCGCCTTCCAGGAAGAAGATGGTATGGCTGGCTTCGCTGTTGCTTTCAATGAGATCATTACCGGCACCGCCCCAGAGGGAGGAGTCACCGGTGCCTGCGATGATGGTGTCTCTGGACTGGCCGCCTATCAGGGTATCGGTGAATTTTTCCCCGCCCAGTGTGTATATATTCCCTTCTTCGTTGCCCAGCAGGAGAAGGCGGTCGCTCAAGGAGCTGGCATCTATCATGCCGCCCTGACTTCCGAGCCAGCCCACATTCAGCGGGTTGTGTCCATCGCTGTCGGCCAGGGTGGCGGCATAGAAGTCGCCATATCCTTGCTCAGAGACATCCAACGAGCCACTGGTGCTGCCTGTGCCTGCGTAGCTGATGGTGCCATCGTTGCCCACTTTGACCTTGTAGGGGTCCAAAGTTCCTTTGGTGCTGGTCACTACAGCCTTGTCCTCGCCATAGGTGAAGTCGGAGACTTTGGTTTCCACATTGGTGAGCACGAAGGTATCTTTGCCATCGCCGCCGAGAATCACATCGTCCGCATGGCTGGACTTGATGGTGTCATTGCCAGTGCCGCCCTGCAGGGTGGCATCGCCGCTGCCGGTGTGGATGATGGTGTTCCTGCCGCTATCGCCAAAGACCCGCACCTCACCGCTGCCGGTGATGCTCACGTTGTCATTGCCAGCACCTGCATGGATTACCGCCTCGCCGCTGCCGTCATATTCGACGGTGTCTTTTTTGTTGCTGGCGGTGATGTCCCAGTCTTTCGTGCTCTGGTTGGTAATCTTGACAGCCTGCCCCTTGTTTTCCTTGGCGGTGTATTTCAGGCTGTCATCCTGCTGGATGGTGACGGTGGCAATGGCTTTGTCCTCTGACAAGGTGGCCTGGCCGTCCTTGTCCAGCAGCATGCCGTTGGTAACATCGTCCACGCCTTCCGTGTTGACTTCCAGCCCTGTATTATTCTGGGCCTGGGCAGTATCCGTGGCCCTGTTGACTGCTTCCATTTTCCATTCCAGGATGATGAAGCCGTCTTTTTCACCTGCAGCCAGCAGGTTGGTGGTGGTGGTGATTTTCCCGTTTTCGTTCTTGGTCAGCAGGAGTTCTCCCCCGGAGACTTCGTAGGTGATGGTTGCGCCGTCTTTGGTCACCGTGACTTTCTCCCCGTCCGTCAGGCCGGTGAGCTTGCCGGTGGCGTCGAGGGAGACTTTGTCATTGACCTTGTCAAAGGTGTAGGTATAGCCATTGATGGTGACGGAGCTTCCGGCCTTGTCAAAGGTGAGGACCCCTTCGTCGCTCAGCACGCCGCTGCCATGCAGCTGGAAGGTGCCAGTGGCAGAAGTATAGCTGGTGCCAGTACCGTTGTCGCTGAGGCTGGCGGTCACGCCGTCTATCTTCACCCCCAACACGACTTCGTCTGTGACGGCCACTGTGTAGGTGCCATCATCGTTCCTGGTCACCTTGGCGGCGGTGTCTGCCGCAGAAGTGGCAGGGAAGCCCAGCTTGTTATAAGAAGCAGTTGCAGATTCGCTGTTGACGGTGATGGGCAAGCCAGAAAGCAGGATATCTTTTTTTGCCGTATCCCAAACTTCGCCCTGTTCGCCCTGAGTGATGGCATCATCGGTGATGATATATGTGCCAGCTTCCAGTTTATCAGCCAACAGCAGATAGTTGGTGGTTGTTGTGGTTTCACCGCGTACAGTGACGGTTACTAGGCAGCCTTCTCTCGCAACGGGGTTGTCTTCTGTGCCCACATAGCCAGAAGTTATTTCGGAGTCCACTACGTAGTCGGTCTTTCCCATGGTGAACTGCATGCCTTTTGCCAGACGAATCTGGCCTGCAGACTGGCCTGCAGAAGATACATCAAACCCGACAGTCCCGTTATTGGTGACTGTGTCATGGCCGTCTACGGTTACGGTCTGGCCGATACTATTAGAAGCAAGCGTAGCCGTGGTGCTTGTAAGTTTCACACCTGCGGAAACAGAATTATACAGGGTACCTGCGACCTTGTAATTGTAATTCTTGTCAGCCGACCTCGCAATAATGGTCGTGTCCGTATCCACCGTAAGGGTGCCATCAAGCGTATCCGCTACGGAAGCAAGCTTCAGAGCATCAGTTGCCTCGAAGGTAATGCCGTTAACCGTGAAGGTACCTCCTGCGGCGGTGGTGATGGAGGCAAGCTCGCTGTCTGACAGGCCGCTGGTGGTGATTTCTGCGCCGCTGTCCAAGCCCGCGAGAGCCCCGGCAGTATACACTGTGTCTGTGCCGTTAGTGGCCTCGGTAAGGGTCAGACTCTTGTCCTGCCCCAAAGTGAGGACAGCGCCGTTGACAGCTGTACCTTTCTGATAGGTGACACTGCCGGCAGTGCCTCTTTCATCAATCAGGTAGCCGGTTCCAATAGACCCACTGCGAAGTACGGGCGTGTTACTCTGCTGGCTGCTGCCAGCCAGCAGAGCCCTGGCGTCCACATTCACCGTACCTTTAGCCGTCAGGCTGTCAGAGGAGCCCTGCAGGACCAGTGTGCCATCAGCATCGGAAACCACGCCGCTGGCGGTGGTGAAGGTCATTGCGTCCTTGGTCTTGACATGGCTGTCAGCTGCCAGGGTATAGACCGCAGTCGTGCCTTCATCTATTATTTTTACATTATCCTTAGCTTCAACATTTACTGTTAATGCAGGCTTCACCTTCAATTCTTTGTTGTCTTTGTCATAAACGGTAAGTGTGGCTGCTGCCTTATCTTTATCTGCATAAGGCAGGCCATTGGCGAGGAAATAGGTGGTTTTGTCGTAGTTTGAGGTCACAATGTCGCCACCATACAACCTCGTACCGCAGCTACCATCTGTAACCTCAGCAGTAGTTGTGGTCTGCCAGTAAGTATCTGCTCCATTGACAGTCTTTCTGAGCACCACGTTGGTACTCTTCACGTCAACGACTTCATAGGTCACCTTGGAATTACTGCTATCAACAATATCAACGCTCTCTCCTAATGCATCAAGGCCGCTGATTGTGTATTCGCCGTTTGCTGCGGCTACATCTAAGGCTGAGCCTGTACCTGCCGCAATCTGCCTGGTATTGGTGCCGTTCTCATCGGAAATGGTGATGGATTTCCCTGCCCCCAGAGAAATCTTGCCTGTGCCAGTGGAGTAGAGCCCCGTAGGTACAAAGGTGAGTGTTGCGCCGTTGCCGTCACTTATGGTCTGCCCGCCAATGGTATAAGGGGTATTGTCTGCAGCCGCAAAGGTAATCTTGCCGGCGGTGAAGCCATCGACAGTATTGGCAGTCCCGGAGAAGGCTGCCACAGTGCCGGACTCTACTGTATAATCCACCCCATTTGCCGTTACCTTAGTACCGTTGAAGCCCGTACCAATGGACGCCGTTCCTGCGGTCACAGCAAAGGTGTCCGTAGTGCCGTTGGTAAAGGTACCTGTCGCACCTGCCGCGAAGGTCACGCCGTCAATGGTGACATCAGCGGTTGCAGCAATAGTATGCTCTCCCACGCCCACAAAGGTGCCGCCAGTCAAAGCAGTCACCTTACCCTTTGCCACGGTGACGGTACCGCTGGCATTGCCTGCCGTGGCAAGAGCGTTGTCTTTGTCGTCCAGGACAGAGTCCCCTGCCCCCAGGGTCAGCCCTGCCAAAGTGGTGTCTGCCCCCAGCTTCACATTCTGTGCTGTTGCGCCGTCTGTGCTGAGGTCGATGGTCAGATTAGAGCCATCGACATTCGTCAGGTCAATGGTCAGCGCAGTGGCAGCGTCAGAGGTGGAGGTCAGTGTATATTTGGAGCCATCCCTGGCAAGGGTATACGCCTTCCCAGTTTCCGAAGCCTGCTTTTTACCATTGGCATCAAAGTAATAGGAGCTGCCAGCCGTCAGCGCTTCCATCAGTTCAGCCAGCTGGGTGGCAATACTCGGGGCGATTTCTTCGCCGTAGCCGCTTATGATTGTATCCGAAGCGGTAGCGGTATCGTCTGCAATGTTGAAGCTGACGGTTGCCACGCCCTCCTTGACGTAATCAGAGTTAATCTGCCAGCCGAAAATGCCATTCATAAGGCGGGCGCCATCTGCATCGCTATATGTATAGGTATATGTTTTGCCATCTATGGTGACCATCTCACCATCGTTCAGGCCGCTGATGGTGTATGTACCAGAAGCCACCCCAAGATTTATGGCAGAATTCGTCCCTGCCGCAATCCTGGAAGTCTTGGTTCCAGCCGCATCAGACACTTCAATGTTGTTGCCTTTCTCCAGGGTGATAGCGTCACTTGTGGAGTAAAGATAAGCCTGCTCTGGCCCCGTTGATACGAAGCCCACCGTACTCCCATTGCCACCAGCGATGGTCTGGTTGACAATGTTATAGGTGGTATCAGCTGCGGCGGTGAAGGAAATGGTGCCGCCACTGAAGCTGGTGACACCTGCAACCTTATACAGTGTCAAATTAGTTGCCTCCACTGCATCGGGGGTAATGCCGCCCCCACTCCCGCTGATGGTCACACTGATGCCATTGACGGAGAAAGTGCCTGCGCCGCTGGTAATCACGCTATTGCCCGCTGGTACTCCCGTGACTGTGGCGTTGCCGTCAAGCCCGCTGACGGAGCCATCCTGATACACAACAGTCGGCGTGTTTTTGCCGCTTTCCGTGAGAGTGATGCTGCCGCCTGCAATCGTAATGACTGCGCCGTCTGCTGCTGTGCCTGTTACAAAAGTGGCAATTGCCTTCTCGGCTGTGCTGAGGTCAATCCTGGCGTCTGCATCCGAGGTGTTGACGGCGCCGCTCTTGACCGTGAGGCCGCCGCCAGTCTCTGTGAAGATGCCGCCTGCATCAACGGTGAAGCTGTCCGTCGAGGTGAAGGTCACACCGTTCACATTGTATTCAGTACCCGTAGAGTTGCTATCGCTGACCGTTGCCGCCACGCCGTCGATGACAATCGGCAAGGCAGTCCGGGAGTTCACGGTGACTGTGTAGTCGTCCTTGGTCGAGGCAGCCTTCCGCGTAACGGTGACGGCGGAGTTTTCGGTATTCTCCGTGAGGATTTCACCTTCTGCGCTGTAGTAGAGGGTAAGGTCGTTGTCGTGGCCGTCAAAGGTGTTGCTGTCCAAAGTCACGTTGGAGACCGGCATATCCTGGTCGGCAACAATCTTGAAGGTGAACTTTCCATCAACCACCGATTTGTATGACTTTGTGTTATATGTCAAACTATCGCTGCTTGCATCGTAGGTGAATGTGATGTTGTCAATCTGAACCTCAGTACCATTCTTAAGCCCCGAGATGGTGTATTTGCCATCTGCGACGATAACGATTGTATCGTTGTCCTGTTGAGACACATAAATATTGGAAGTAGCAGACACATCCGCATTGGCAACAAAGACAGGACCAAGCTTCGCGTTGAGCGAACAGGTGCCACTTGTGATATAAATGCGGTCATGATCTACGATGAAGCTCGCATCTCCTGTGTAAAGATTATACACTGTGCCATTTACGGTGTACGTGCCTTCATCTACATGGATAGTGGCGCTCTTGTCAATTCCGCCAATGGAACCATCCTTAGTGACAAAGGTCGCAGTCCCATCCGGGTTCTCAACACTGCCTTCCGTGAGGGTGATGCTGCCAGCTACAGTCTTGATGACTGCGCCGTTTGCTGTTGTGCCTGTTGCGAAAGTAACCTTAGCATCGGCGTTTTCTGTTGCGCTGATGTCAAAATTTGCATTAGCCACTGAGGTGGTGACGGAGCCGCTTTTGAGCGTTAACGTGCCCGTCATATCGGAAACAGTACCGCTGGTAGTGGTAAAGGCGGCAGTATTGGCGGTCATGGTCACGCCCTCAGCCAAGGTATAGACGGTATCCGTACCTTCATCTGTCACAGCTACCGTATCCCCAGTGGTATCCACCCCGCCTGTCACAGCATTCTTCACCGTCAGAGACTTACTGCTACCTTTCACCTCCAGCTTGGCAGCGGACTCACCTTCGTTATCTGTCACACTGCCATCGGCCAGGAACAAGGTGTTGGCATTGTAATTTTTCGTTACAATAGGACTGGCATCAGGTACTTCAACCCAACCTTCGGTGGTGAGAAGGTTAGTAGTGCTGTCACCTGCCAGTGATTTCGTTACACCATCTTTTGTCCGTTTAATCTTTGTCCCGTCTGTAGTGTAAGTGTAGCCATCATATGTCACACTTTCACCGGAATCCAAACCTTTAATGCTCTTAACTACCTTATTATCCAAGGATAAATCAATACCTTCTGAGCCTCCTGATTGCACTGTACATGCCAGATATTTTCCATCAGGAAGTTTCATGTCAGATCCATCAATATTACCTACCATCTTGATAGATGTTATATTTTCTGGCTTGTATATAGCGTAATTATCACTAGCCCCTGGATGATATGGATTAGTACGCTGATCCACTGTCACTTCTGAAACCGTAACTTTTGCACGTGCAAACGCATTGTTCTGCGTATACTTAGGAGTAGTACCATACATACAACAATAAAACGTCGTAGTATTGTAACCTCCTTCCACCTCAACGTTGTTTGATAAATCAAAACCAAACCTCTGCAAATCAAAGACAAAATCCATCACAAGCCCTCCCCCATAAATGCGACTGTCCCCCCCCCGGAGACAAGTGACTTTCGCCATCTTGTTGCGTCTCCGGGGGGAGGACAGTTTCCTCACCTATTCAGTTCCTAAATATTTTATCGACAGATACCAGCTTTTCCTAAAGCAGAAAATCCCGTTTTAGCGGAGCTAAAAGACGAAATTCTTCCATGTTTGCCAAAATTCGACAAAATAGGCTTTTTTCCTGCCGCAGGCAAAAAAATAGGGCTGTTTCCAGCCCTCGTCCAAACTCAATGCAACCCTCATCCCACCAGCCACTCCGAGAGGCTTCTGCTCTCCGAGTCGAAGTTCACACCGATTTTGAAAAGCTGCCGCTCGTCCGCTCCGTAGGGCGCGGCATACCCCTTTTCCTCAATCTGCTCCAGGGCCTCCCTGGCGCTCTTATCCACCTTGAATTCGAAGATATAGACAAACTTATCCGTCTCCAGCACACAGTCTGCCCGTCCCCGGCTGCTGTGGACTTCAGCGTGGACGTACTGGCCCAGCAGGGTGAAGACAAGATAGACAACCGTCTGGAAATAATGCTCGAAAGGAGCGTCTTTGGTAGTGTAGGGAATGCTGGCAAAGAGAGCCGCGAAGGTTTCCTTCAGCTCCTCTGTATCCCCCGCCAGAATGTGACTGCGCAGGGCGAAGATATCCTTGCCGCTGCCCGTGACTGCCGTAGGAGCGTATTCGGGAAAAAGGCTTTTCAGGAAGCCCAGCCTGACTTCTTCATTGGGAAAGCCCAAAATATACGGCCCTTCTTCGCTGTCAGCCCCTACAATGGTAAGATAGCCTGTCTGATACAAAAGGGGCACTATATCAGGATTATCCGCCCGATAGTCACTGAGATTCACCGCATCCGCATAGATGGTATTTTCCGCAAACTGCCGCACATCGAAGTGCATATTCTTCAGCCGCCGCACCAAAAAGGTGGGCGTGCCAGTGGAGAACCAAAAATCAGAGAACCCCTTTTTGCTCAGGGCATTCAGGACACTGAAGGGATTGTATACCCCTTGGCAGCCGGGGAAGAAGTGGTAGCCATCGTATTTCCTGGCCAATTTCTGCAGGCATTTTTCTTCACTCATCTTGCGCTTTGCTGCCATGGCCTGCAACTCCGGCTGGAAGTTAGCGCAAATCTCCTCTCCGGTCATGCCGCAGATGCCGCTGTATTCCTCAAACATGGAAATATCCTGCAACTGGTTCAGATCGCTGAAGATGCTGACCTTGCTGAACTTGGTGACGCCGGTGATGAAGACGAAACGCAGGTGTTCATCATAGGTTTTCAAAGTGCCGAAGAAGCCCTTGAAGACTGCCTTGTTGTGCTCCTCCAGTTCGTCGTTCTCCAACACCTCAAGTAGCGGCTTGTCATATTCGTCTACAAGCACTACGCATTTCTTGCCGGTCTTTTCCCTGGCGGCTTCCAAAAGTCTCTTAAACCTGTCGCTCAAGAGCCCCCCTTTCTCACAGCCATATATTTTCTCCCAGTCCGACAGCATCCCGTCCAGCACATCTTCCAAAGCCGCCGCCTGATAATCCTGCCCGTTGAAGTCAAAGTAAAACACAGGATACGGCTCAAAAGCCCCCTCGCTGTCCTTCTCCAACTCCGCAATCTCCAGCCCTTCAAAGAGCTCCTTCCTGCCCTGCCAATATGCTTTCAAGGTAGAAAGAAACAAGCTCTTGCCAAAGCGCCGGGGACGACTGAGGAAATATTGCCGCCCGGTATGGGCCAGTTCATAGATATAACGGGTCTTGTCCACATACAGGAACTGCTCCTGGCGCATAACCTCAAAACTCTGCACCCCAATGGGCAGCTTCCTGATTGCTTCTGCCATGTCCCTCACTCCTCCTGTCATGGTGGAACATTCTCTTTGCTTCAATTGTAGCAAATGGGGGACCGGTGTCAAGGAAAGGACCAATGTCAATTCACCAGCTTCATATTTATGCATCTGCGCCTATATACTTCAGCGCCAGCATGGTGATATCATCGGACTGCTCTGCCTCTCCGGCATGGCGCTTTACTTCCATCAGCACATTTTCTATGACCTCCCCCGGCTTGGCCTTGGCAGAGAGCAGGTTCAGCTTCTTTTCCAGGCGTTCCTTGGTGAACATCTGCCCATTTTCATCCATGGCTTCTGTCACACCGTCCGTATAAAGGAACAGGCGGTCACCCTTGCCAAGGCAGATGCTTTTTGCCTCGAAGGGCAGGCCCTCCATCATGCCCAGCACCGGGCTTTTCTTGGTCAGGGGCAGGTAAGACATACTGTCTCCCTTTAGCAGCAGGGGCGGATTGTGCCCCCCATTGACATACTCGAATTCTCCTGTGGCCAGATGCAGGATACCTGCAAAGACCGTCACAAACAGCCCCTCATCATTATCTGCCGACAGCTGGTCATTGGCCGCGGCCACGGCTTCTGCCAGAGAACTGCCCTCTGCCCCTGACAAAATCGAATTCTTCAGCACGGTTTTGGCTGCAGCCATGAACAGGGCGGCCGACACGCCCTTGTCCGACACATCTGCGATGATTACCGCCAGGCGCTCTTCATCCACATAGAAGAAATCGTAGAAATCTCCCCCCACTTCCTTGGCAGGATACATGGCTGCCGCCAGCTGGAACTCTTTCCGGGGAGGCAGCGGGGCCGGCAGCAGGCTGGTCTGGATATGGGCTGCCGTCGCCAGTTCCGCCTCCAGCCGGGAAGTCTCGCGGGCCGTACTGGCAATCTCCTTTTCGTAGCGCTCCAGCTCGTCTGTCATGCCATTGAAGGAAGAGGCCAGCTGCTCCAACTCATCTCCCGTCTGCACCTCCACCTTGCAGGAAAAATTACCCCGGGAGATTTCCCCTGCCGCTGCCATCAGCTTTCTTAAAGGACGGCAGAAGAAATCCGAGGCCCGGGCACTGCCATAGGACACCAGCGCCACGGCCAAGAGCAGCACCCCCAGCACCGCCAGCAGCAGGGTGACGAAAAGCCGCTGGAAGGAGCTGCGCAGCTCATCCAACTGGCCCAGCATACGGGACTGGGCTTCCCCTGCAGCCTTGGTCACTTTTTTCTTCTGAATAAGAGTGCCCACGCTCCAAGAAATCTTGGGGGACGGGGCATAGGAAAGGTAGTACTCCTCCCCCAGCAGCCTCACCTTTCGATAGCCCACGTTGCCCTGCACCATGCGGCGGGCGGCGAAGGCCAGGCTGGTGATGGGGCTTTCCCTGAGGTTCTTCCCCTCCGGAATTTCACTGGCAAGCTCCTGGGGCAGATGGGAGAGCAAGACTTCTCCTTCCTTGCCAAGCACAAAGCAAGAGAGTCCCCCTTCCTGATCAATGGGCAGGACGTTCCCCGGCTCGCAGTCCACCCCCAGCACCCCTGCCAGGCCATCTTCATCATAATAAGGCATGACACAGGAAATAATGGGAATGCCATCCGTCCCCTCATAGACACTGCTGAAGGCAATAGTCTGCTGCTTCAACCCCCACTGATACCAGGCCCTGTCCCTGACATCATAAGTCTTCTGCCAGCGTTCCATGCTCAGGTGTGAAAGAGCTCCCGGCGTTTCGCTTTTATCCACACGGATCATATAGCCGTGGCTCGAGCCTACAAACACGCATTTATAATAACGGCTCAGGCTGACCATGGTGGTGGCCAGATTGGAGACTGCGCGGATTTCCCGCTCCAGTTCCGGTGTAAGGCCCGCCTTTGCCAGCTCCGGGCTGAAATGGACATAAGCTGTTCCCGCAGGAACAGCTTCGTAAGTAGCATTTGGTAAATTTATGGAAGGATACTGCTCAGGAGAATTGAGAATTGCCTTCAGCTCCTCGGCGAGATACAGTACATCGGACTGCACCTCCTCTGCCTCATAAGCCATGATGCCAGCATGGATTTCAGCTTCGCTCTCCATCTGCTCCTGGGCCTGTTCCTTGGCAAAGTCCGTGGTGTAGTAGGAAATTTCCCGCGAGATGGCCTCCTCCTTTTGGCCCACGATAGTTTGCAGCTCATAGATGCCGTACAGGACAGGCAGCCCCAAAAACAGGAAGCTGAGGGCACTCCCGGACAGCATGAGCAGGAACAGTCTCTTCCTTATGCCCGGTTTCATTTCTTGCCTCTGGGGTCAACCTTGTTATTCTGCAAGGCAGGATTGCCTGCGGCCGCAGCCCAATCCATCTCCTCGTCCCCCATCTTCTTACCTGCCCAAAGATTATGGCTGGCGGAGTTTTCCATGCGGTGCATATTGAGCAGCTGCTGGTACAGCCTTTCCTTGACGGAGTGGCAGCTTGAGAAATCAAATTTCTCCAGGTCTTGTTCGAGTTTGGTGCTAGTCATGATCATTACTTCCTTTCCCTAACGATATATCTTTCTTTGTTCTTTATATCCCCTCAACAGGAAAAGTGTTATAGGTATTTTAAGATTTTCTGGAAATAAAAATCCCCAGCTGGGGATTTTGTCCGTCCGGAAGCAGTATCCACCTGGAAACTGCTTTTTTAATGAATGCAACCCAGCTTACAGCTCGCCGTTTGTTATTTCCTGAATGACATAGCCCCTCTGGCGATGTCTTTCCACGTACTGCTGGATGTATTTCGGGTCAATACCACGGCTGATCTTTGGGCGGATCCTCGCTTGCAGCTTGCTCGCCGGAGTCCCTTTTACGAAGGCATTCCACTTATCCAGATCCCCTTCAAAGGTAATGCAGTTAGCATCATATCTGCCATCGGGACGCTTCTTGTAGCGGAGCATATAGTAGGTCCCGCCTCCTGCTACCATTTCCAGGTCCATATCATTCATGGGGATGCCCATTGCATCGTTCTTCATCTCAAATCCCTCCTGCCATGAGTCTGCACTGCTTTCTTTCTGTTCTTTATATCCCCGGATATGGACAAGTGTTATGATTTTTCACCCCTCCCACCGCAGGGCCAGCACCGTGACATCTCCCTCCTGCCCCGCTGCTTTCAGCAGGTCGGTCATAATCGCAGTGAGTTCGGCAGGTGTGGCAGCGGCGGGGAGTTTTTCCTGCAGGTGCTCAGGCAGTCCTTGGCCCTCTGCGGCGCTGTGGGCTGTGTAGAGGCAGAGGAGGCCCCCCCTGGACAAACGTATGCTTTGCTGGCGGATGTCTTCGGCGCTTCCCGGCAGGCTCATGGGACTGCCCTCGTGCAGGAGCAGGGCGGGGGCGGCGTTCACGTAGGCCAGCTCCCCTGTTTTTGTGTCCAGCACACCTACGAAGGCCGTGAGAGAAAGACCTTCCCGGCTCTCCTCCCCTATGCGCTGCCTGGCCTTGCGGCAGGCGGCGGCCAGGTCGACTGCTCCTTCTGCCAGGAGGCAGTTCCTTAGCACCAGACGGGCCATGGCCATGAAAAGGGCTGCAGGAATGCCCCGGCCCTTTTCCCCGGCGGCATCGGCTGCCCCGGCCACTGTCAGGGCCAGATGGCTTTCATCCAGCCAGTAGAAATCGTAGAAATCTCCCCCTACCTCTCTGGCAGGTTCCATGCAGGCATGGAGGGAGAACTTCTCGCTCTGGGGAATCTCCCGGGGCAGCAGGCCCTGCTGGATGGAGGCAGCCACATCAAGTCCTGCCTCCACCTTGGCCTTTTCCGCCTGGGCGGCGGCGAGACTGTCCATATAGGCCTGCAGGTCATCGGTCATGAGGTTGAAGCTATCCGCCAGCTCCTCTGTCTCGTCCCCGGTGGAAAGGGTCAGCTTCTCCTCGAAATGTCCCCCTGCCACCCGGCCCACTCCTTCAGACAGAGCCAAAAGCGGCTCCGTGAAGCGGCGGGCCCAGCGCCAGCTCACATAGGCCAGCACCAATAGCAGCAGGCCGAAGGAGCAAAGCAGCAAGAGTCTCATGCGGGGGAACAGCGGGCCAGCCGCCCCCTGCAGTTCCTGCAGATCTTCCTGCACCTGCCGGCCCAGGGATTGGGCATCGGAGAGAACTTCCTCGCTGCGCACCAGCTCACCCAGGCTCCAGCCTGTCTCACCTATGGGGGCATAGACCAGATAATAGTCCTCCCCTTGCACCTGCACACGGCGGGAGCCGCTCTGATGGGTCAGCATGGCCTCTGCGGCAGCGGCGATTCCCTCGTCCTCAGCACTTCTCAGGTCAAAATCCGGACGGTTGGATGCCAGCACCCCTTCCCGGATGGAGGAAAAGACCACCTGCCCCTGGGAATTCAGGGCAAAGGCTATCTTGTCACCGGACAGCACTTCCCCCTCGATTTCCTGATAAAGGGCCGCCGGCGGCAGGGAGAGGCCCACCACCCCGGCAAAGCCCTCTTCATCCTCATAGGGCATGGCGCAGTTAATGAGGACCTCCCCTCCCAGAGAAACATAGAGGGGCAGATAGACGGGCTTATCCTGCCCCAGGGCCTCCTGCCCTGCCTTGTACCAGTTCCTGTCCCTGGCATCATAGGCAGGCGTCACGACCTCCGGGGGCAGGTTGATGAGGTCCTCCGCAGCTGCCAGGAAATCCATGCGCAGGCTCCAACCCTCTTTGGAACCAATGTAAAAAAGCAGGGGCTTCACCTGATGGCTCTCTGCAATGCGCTCTATGAATTCCCCTGCCTGGGCGGCCCGCAAAGCTGACGGGGTGGGGCTGCCGCCGGCGGCTCCGGCCAGGAAATACAGCTGCCCGGAGCGCACCACCTCCTGCCTGGGGTCATGCACCAGCCCCGGGGAGACAGCCTGCCCCTCCTTCATCAGCTTGGTGACCTGATGGGCCAGCAGCCGCACATCCCCCTGCATCTCTATCATGAAAAGGTCTATGTAGGCGGCCTTTTGGCGCACCACCGCTTCCAGACGCTTCTGCATTTCTTCCCCGGCGAAACGCTCCGCTTCCAGGGTAACCGCCCCGGACAGCTCTTCCGTCTTGCTGTCCAGCAATTTCTCCGAAGCAGTCATGCCCCAAAGAAAAAGGCCTCCCAAAAGCAGGGAGGTACACAGTCCCGCCGTACCGATAAAAAGCAGGGCCTTGCCCCTTATCTTGAGTTCCACGGCCCTGCCCCCTTTCAATTATGGCAAACTCTCTTCGCTGGGGTACATCGCCACCAGCACATCCAGATTGGCATCCTCTATGACTTCCTTCACGAAGCCGGCAGCTCCGCATATGGCATAGGCCTTGCCTTCGGCCTTGCATTGCCTGCCTGCGCGCAGGAGTATCCTGATGCCCGCACTGGATATGTATTCCAGACCTGACATTTCCACCGCCAGCTTGCTGCTCTGCTGCACGAGCTCATTCAGCCTGTCCCCGGCTTCCCCGGCATTCGTCTTGTCCAGGCACCCTCCCAGGGAAAAGAGCGTCCAGCCCTTATACTCACTGACCTCGCATATGATATTTTCTGCCATGATTACCTCCTACTCTTCTCCCAATATCTTCCGCAGGCTGTCCCGTGCCTGTTTCAAGGCCACCCGCACGGAGCTGGGGGCCATGCCCAGGGCTTCCCCTATCTCATTGGACTTCATTTCCAGCCAGTAGGTCATTTCCAATATCTTCTGCTGGCGTTCCGGCAGCTGCTTGATGGCGCTCCGCAGGGCCTCGCTGCGCTCGGCAGAGAGGGCCTGCTGCTCTGGGGTCTCGCTGTCCGGCCCCGCAGGGTCGAAAGCCTCATCCCAGGCAGTCTCCGTAGTGAATTCCCGGGAGCCATAGCGCTTGTTCATGGCGTTCTGGGCAATGCGGAAAAGCCAGGTAGAGAAGGCCCCCCGCTCCGGGTCATAATCCTTCAGATGCTGGAAGCAGCGCAGGAAAGTATCGCTGACCAGCTCGTCTGCCAGGGTGCTGTCCAGAGTTCTCTTCAGCAGGAACTTGTAAACCCGGGGGAAGAAATGCTCATACAGCTCTGTGAACGCCCCCTCATCCGTGACAGCGGCCTGGGCCACACGACCCCAGTAGTCCGTGTCCTTTTTGATGGGGAATGACGCGATTTTTGCCATTATTTTTCCTCCTCTTCCTCCTCCTGCAAAAATTTTTCTGCCTGCTCAAGCGCCTTGTCAGCGGAAGCCCCCATCTGGGCGGCCTCATCGTAAACAGCTGCATCAAAGCCCACGGGCATCCCCATGGCTTTTTCCAGAGCTGCGCGGTACAGGTTGTACTGATAGAGGGCCGTGCAGTAGTTCGATCTTGCCTGGGTGAGCCGTTCCTGGGCATCTGCCACGGAAAGGAGGATATCCACGCCTTCCTCATAACGCACCTGGGCGATCATATAGCTTTCCTCCGCCTTGGCTACCGAAGCAGCCGCCTCGCGGATATTCGCCTCGGCCGCCTTCATCTCCGTATAAGCGGAGCTGGTTTCCAGGGCGATGTTTTTCTTCACCCGGCGGGCCTCGGCTTCGTACTGTTCTATAGCAGCCTTGGCGCTGCCCACATTGGCCCGGGTCACGCCGTTGTCAAAGAGACTCCAGGACAGGCTGATGCCGGCTTCCCAGCTGTTGCTGCGCTCGCTGCGGAAGGGCTCATTGGAAGCGATGTTCTGGCCCGCCACCCCTTTGATCTGGGGACGATAGCCTGCCTTGGCCGCCTCCTTTTTGGCCTCGGCGGCCTTCACGGCGTATTCTGCCGCCAGTCCGTCGGGCCTGTTCGCCAGGGCGTAATCCTCGCATTCTGCCAAATCACGGGGATATGGCTCATAGGTGAAAGCATCCGTGGGTTCCACCACTGTCCCCCGGGGCAGTCCCACCACCCTGGCCAGGGTAGCGCGGGCCACCTCCGCGGCACCTTCGGCGTTCACCAGATTCTGCCGGTAGTTGTAGCGGCGGACTTCCATCAGCAGCACATCCGCCTTGGCTACGGCTCCCTCGCTGAACTGGTCGGAAATGAACCTCAGCTGCATATCCGCCATGTTCACAGCCTCCCGGGCAATACGGGCCAGATTTTCCCTGTGCACCAGATTGGCATAGGCCTCAGCCGCCTTGTAGCGGGTCTGCTGGCGCTGGTTCTCCACCGTCAGGTCTGCCTGGTTCAGCCGGTAGCGATTGAGTGCAATCTGATTCTCCAGCTGACCCCCGGTATAAAGGGGAATGGACAAGCCCCAGCTGTTGGCAAAGGTGTTGCTGTAGCCATAAGAACCTACGGTCTGGGTAGTGAGCACAGGTATCTGCCCCATAACGTAGCCCACAGGGACTTTTTCCCGATGGGGATTGCCATATTTGGCATGGGACATCCTGGCCGACCTGTAATTCCTGCCCCCGATGCGGTAGGCCTGTGAATTCCAGGTGATAGAGGGGCCCTTGGCGCGGCGGGCGGCGGAGAGGTCCCAGCGGGCCGCCTTCCTGCTGGCTTCGGCAGCCTCGATGGTCTCATCTGTATCCAGAGCCAGGCCGATGCTCTCAGCCAGGCTCAAACGCACGGGGCCTTCCACAGGCAGTTCTTCCGGCAGGCCTGCGGGCTCGGCGGCAGCCAGCGCCTCCTGCCCCAAGGCTGCCTCCAGCTCCTCATTATCATCTGCCGCAGCCACGCCCCAGGGGCAGCAGGAAAGTGCGGCTATTGCTAAAACTATTGCTTTTTTCATACCTTGGTCACCTTCTGTGTATAGAGTTCGTAACTGACCTTTTTCATGCCACCTGCTGGCGTTTCACCAGCTCGGCAAAGAGGCCCCCCTGGTCTACCAGTTCCTGATAAGTCCCACTTTCGACGATGCGGCCGTCGTCCATGACGATGATGCGGTCGCAGCCTCTGATGGTGGAAAGCCGGTGGGCCACGATGATGCGGGTGGCCTTGAGCTTTTCCAGGCTCCTGGTGACGATGGCCTGGGAGCGGTTGTCCAGGGCGCTGGTGGCTTCGTCAAAAATCAGCAGGGAGGGCTTCCCCACCAGGGCTCTGGCGATGAGCAGCCGCTGCCGCTGGCCGCCTGAGATATTGGAGCTGCCCTCGCTGATGACAGTCTGCATGCCCATGGGCATCTCGGCGATGTCCTCGGCTATGCCTGCCGCTTCCGCAGCGTCCCAGGCATCATCCTGGGTGAGCATCTTCGTACCTACGATATTAGTGAAAATATCTCCCGTCATGAGCTGGCCGTTTTGCAGGACCACCCCCATCTGGGAACGCACCGAAGGCAGGGAAAGCTCCGACAAATCCTGCCCATCAAAGGTGATGCTGCCCCGCTTGGGAACCTCGAAGCCTAAGAGCAGGCGCACCAGTGTGCTCTTGCCGCTGCCGGAGCGGCCCACGATGGCCACATTCTCCCCGGCAGCCACGGAAAAGCTCACATCGTGGAGCACCTCCTTGCCCTCCACCTCCATGGTGCCTCCCTGCAAATCCGGCACTATGTGCGTGTAGGCAAAGGTGAGGCCACTAACCTCAAAGGAGCCGGAGAGTTTGCCTGCATCACGCTTTTCCTCGGTGGTCTCAGGCACGGTCTCCAAAATTGGCTTCAAATTCTCCATCTGGGGCTGGATGGCGAAATACTGGCTCACCAGCCCCAGAATGCCCCCCACCACGCCGTTGAAGCTGGAGTAGGCGGCGCTGAAGGCGATGAACTGAGCATAGCCGATGCCATGCTGCACGGTCTTGCCGTCCGGCCCCACCTCGTTCATACCATAGACGGCTATCCAGTAGAGAATCATGGTGAGGATGAAAGGCTGGATGCTGGCGATGATAGAAGTGTAGTTGTTCTGCCAGCGTAGCTTCAGGCTCCAGTTCCAATGATCGCCAAAGGCGCGGGACCAGAGATTGTAGGCCTGTTCCTCCGCCCCCTGCACCCGGAACTTCTGCAGCCCTGCGAAAACCTGCTGCACCATGCCGGCAGACTTGTTCCCCGCCTCAATGATCTTCCGCTGGAAGAACAGCACCCGCCTGAGGACAAAGGCCACGAAAATGCCGTACACCACCCAGACGGCAATGGCTGCCGCCGTCAGCTTCAGGCTGTAGTAGCACATGAGGAAGATGCTCCAGAAAGAGCAGAAGAAGGAGAGGATGGAGGTGACAAAATCCCCGGAGGCCAGGCTCTTGGCAATGCCGATGCCCCCCATGCGGCTGGCAAGCTCCCCTACGGTGAACCGCCGGAAGAACTTGGTGGGCAGCTGCATGAGCCGTCCCCACATGGCGGCTTCGGCGCTGATCTCGATGCGGGAAGAAATGCGCATCACCGCAATGGAACGCACGATACCCAGGGCCGCCGTGGTAAAGCTGGTAACCATCAGGGCCTGGGTCACTGTGGCCAGCCCCTGCCGGTCAAGGATAGGTATGATATCCTGGAAGATGGTTTCCGTGATGATAGGCGTAGCCAAAGGAATAAGTCCGGCAAAGAGACTGCAGATGATGATGGTGCGGTAGTCTGCCATCCAGCACTGGCGAAACATGAACTTCACCAAATCGAGAAGCTTCAGCGCCCTGGCAGGAAAGCCTGCGTAGCATTGGAAGGCATCGGGAGTCAGCTTCCTGGCTTCCTCGTCTGTGAGAGGGATGCCCTCCGGCTTCCGCCTCAGCACGATGCGATAATTTTCCGGAGTCTCGGGGATGAGAGCTGCCAGTTCCTTCCTGCCTTCAGCCCCGGAGTAGAAGCCAATCATGACCCCGGTGTCCTTCTTGTACCAGCCCTCCGGCAGAGTCACCAGGCGCATCTGCATATTGCCCTTCTGGGTCATAGCCCTGAGCAGTCCCACAGTTTCCAGTTCTCTGGCCTTTTCCTCGGAAATGCCCAGATTGTCCGTGGGCATGGAGAGAGCCTTGGCCACCCGTGCCACCACGAAGGCGGCATCCATGACCTCGGGACTGCCGGCCACGCCTTCACTTTCCCCGGCAAAGAGCTGTTCCTCCCCCAAGAGGCCCCTGATGCCGTTTTCCACCATCATCTTCTTGGCCATTTTCCTGACGCGGATGCGGCGGGAAAGGCGCTTGTCTTCGGCGCCGAACTGCATGCCCAGAAACATGGAGAGTATCTGCTGGTTCTCCCGGAACTCAGCCAGCAGGGCGGCGGGACTGGCGAAATCTGCCAAAAGCCCTTCCTGCCGCCAGGCCTGCAGCATATCATCCCCCTTGTCGGCCTTCTGCCGCAGCCAGGAGATTTCCACCAGGCGGCGGAACCAGTGCTCCATCATAGGGCGCAGTTCCTCCACCCGCATTTCTTCCAGCGGGCAGAGGGAAAACTCCGTGTCCTCCTTGGCATAGAGCTGAAGATACAGTTCATTGAACTCGTCCATAGCGGGGAAGACGGCCTCTCCTTCTCCCATGGCCAGCAGATAGCACTGGCGGAAGGAAAGCTCCTCCCCTGTGCGGGTCACGGCATATACTTCCACGACTCCCGAGAGCACACAGGCGATTTTTTCCTCCTCCTGCAGAAGGAAGCGCTGCCCTGCCAACAAGGTATGGGTATTTTCCATGGGCTTTACCTCCTTCAATCCATGTTATCCATTTCTGCCTGCTCCCGCTCGGTGATGAGCTGCAGGTAGGGACCGTTGTGGGTTATCAGATCCCGATGGGTGCCACGCTCCACCACCTTGCCACGAGAGAGGACAATGATCTCGTCGCAGTCCCGGATAGTGGAGAGACGGTGAGCCACGATCAGGCAGGTGCAGCCGCGGTGACGGATATTTTCCAGCACCTGTTTCTCAGTGATGGGGTCCAGGGCGCTGGTAGCTTCGTCCAGCACCAGGATAGAGGGATTCACCGCCAGAGCGCGGGCAATCTCCAGCCGCTGCCGCTGGCCCCCGGAGAAGTTCAGCCCGCCTTCTGCCACCTGGGCTTCATAGCCTCCGTCCAATTTCATGATGTCCTCGTGTATGCAGGCATCCTTGGCAGCAGCGATGATGTCGCTGCGACGGACGGTGGTGTCAAAGAGGGCAATGTTCTCCGCTACGGTGCCGGTGATGAGGAAGATATCCTGATCCACAGCCGCCAGGGAGCTCTGTATCACCTGCCGGGGCACCTGCCGCCGGGGCACCCCGTCAAAGGAAAGGGTGCCGTCCCATTCTTCATAGAGGCCCGTGACAATCTTGGCCAGAGTTGACTTGCCGCTGCCGGAAGCTCCCACCACCGCCACCCAGCTGCCCGGAGAGGCGTGGAGGTTGAAGTGCTCCAGCAAGGGCTTTTCCAGGGGACTGTAGCCGAAGCTAACATCCTCAAGGGTCAATTCCCCCGAGAGCCTTTCCCCCGGAAAAGATTTTTTCGCTTCCTCTGCCTCGGAGGGGAAGTTCAGGCTGTCCACCTCGTAACGGCGCACATCATTGAGCCTCTGCATCTGCATTTCCGTGGTCTGCAGGGTGGAGCCCAGCCCCACCAAAGCATTGACAGGAGCCTCGAAGCTGCCCATGAGATGCTGGAAAGCCATGAACATACCTGCAGTCATGGCACCTTCCATGATTGAAAAGCCGCCGATGGTCATGATGAGCGCACCGTTGATGCCCGAAAGCAACGTAGGCAGCATCTTCACGGACATGGACCACAGGGCTGTCTCCTGGGAGGCCGTGAGGACCTTCGTCTGATAGCCCGCCCACTTGGAGAAGAAGTCTGACTCATCCCCGTTGGCCTTGATGGTCTCTATCATGCGCAGGCCGTTCATGGCCACGCCATAGGCCTTGCCCGCATCCTGCTGGATGCGCATATTGAGGTCCGTCAGGTGGCGCCGCATAGCGAAGAACAGCACGATTTCCACGGAAGTGAACATGAGGCCGATGATGGTCAGGGTCACGTTGTACTGCAAGAGCAGCAGCAGATAGAAAATAGCCACAAATAAGTCCAGCACTGCCGTAGCAGCAGGACCGGATAGCACCCCGGCAATGGACTCGTTGAACCCCACGCGCCCTGCCACCTCTGCCGCATAGCGCTGGTGGAAAAATTGCATGGGCAGCTTCAGCAGATGCCAGAAATAACTGGACGAATCTGCCAGGGTGAGCTTTCTCTGCCATTGGGTCAGCACCACGGCCCTAAGCCAGGTAATGATACCAGATATGATGAAAGAAAAGGTCATAGCCAGGCAGAAATTCATCATCCAGTCCACGTGCTTGCGAGTCAGGATGTCATCCAGGAAGATCTGGTTCATGACCGGGGCGGCCAGGCCGGGAATGATGGCGCAGAACTCCAGCAGCAGGATGAAAAGGGCTGCCCAGCGATCCTCCAGCAGCTTTTTTGTCATATCCTTGAAGACATTGTAGCGGTGCCCCTCTTTCTTGAAGTTCTTGCCAGGCCTGATGTAGAGAGACACACCTGTATAGGAAGTGCGGAATTCTTCCAGTGGCACCGTGCGCCGCCCCATGGCAGGGTCATTCAGATAGGCACGTCCGTTCTTTATGCCCTCCAGCACCACGAAATGATTGAATTCCCAATGTATGACAAGAGGAAAGATGTTTTGCGGCACGAGCTTCAGCAGGTTGTCCACCGTCCAGCGGTAGCCATCTGCCTCGCAGTTCCTGTTCCGCGCTGCCCGTATGACACAGCTGGCTTTCGAGCCATCGCGATTCACGCCGCACTCGGCCCTGAGCTTTTCCAGGGGAATCCAGAGGCCGTAGTGGGCCAGTATCATGGCGAGAGCCGCCGCGCCGCACTCCGTGGCTTCCATCTGGAGCACAGTGGGCACCTTCACCCGCCTGATATCCCCGGCGAAGATTCCTTTCACTTTTTCTGTCAAACTCATAGGCTCACCTGTTTCTCAGCCATTGGCTCAGCTTGTAGAAAACCTTCTCGATGGGCGGACGACGCTCGATGATGATGGAGCCGGTGCAGAAACTGCCAGCCGTAATGGGCTTGTGCTCCCCCACTGAGGAGGTCCATAGATAACCGGACTCAGAATCCGGGTCCTTCACCAGATCAAAGCTCACTTCCATAACAGCGCTCTGCTGGGCCTGAAGTATCCACTGGGCCAGCTGCTCATTGCCCAAAGACTTCTGCATGGACTGGGGGGTGACGGGATACTGGGACACGGAACGTACAGTGCCCAGGAGGCTGCCCGTCTGGGAAACATCCACCCCGTTGGGAGCCAGCTGGATGGTCTGGCCGCTCTGCACCCGCTTGCCCTTGTCCACTGGGATATAGAGAATGCCTTTCAGCTCCCCGCCCCCGCTTTCAGCCAGGCGCACGTTCATAAGGGGCGTGCCACCGCTTACCACGCTGCCTTTTTCGGCCAGGACGTCATCCACGATGCCGTCATAGGGCGAGTAAATGAACTCTGCCGCCTCCTTCTGATACCGGCGGGAGTCAAACTCATGGACCCGGCCCACAGCCTCCCGGCCGCTTGCAGCCAGCTCCGGACCGAACTGGGCCATGCGGGCGGCAGCAGTTTCCTGGGCCTGGTTCACATGAGCCACCAGTTCCCCCTTCTTCACCCGGCTGCCGGGGTAGACATAGATTTCGTCCAGCAGTCCCGAAGAAGTGGTGGAGATCCTTGCCACCCCTGCGGCATCCATGATGAGGCCCATGCCGTCGGCCTTCACTGTGAAGGAGCCGAAGATGGACCAGATGACCACCGCCAGCAGCATCACTCCCACAGCTACCAGTCCCATCCAGCCCACGGGAGTAGTGATGGGCAGCACCGTATCCAGTTTCTCCGGGGAGCGCATCTTGTCCAGGGCTTCCTGGCTGAAAATCTGATCACCGCCGCGGTTCCTCTTCTGGGCGGTACTTTTTTCCTGCTCTGCCATCAGCGCCCCCCTCCTTCCAAAGAAATCTCTGCTTTCATGCCTTCATGGAGGCCTTCCATGTTGCCTGTCACGACCACTTCGCCCTCCTGCAGGCCCTCATAGATCTCGATATAGCTGTCATCGTCGGTGCCTGTACGCACCTGCCGCAGCCGGAGCCTCCCCTCATCGTCCAACACATAGACTTTGTCATAGTTGCCGTCCACCATAGCTGACAGTGGCACTGTCAGGCAGGTATAGGATTGGCCTGTCACCATGCGCACCCCGGTATAGGTCATGGGTTCCAGCGTGCGGGTGCGGTTGTCCACCTCCCAGACGGTGCGACGTATTTCCGCAGGCTCTGAGAGGGGCGGCACGATATCTTTCAATGTGGCCTGCACCTTCTGGCCCCAGCCCACATTCCCTGCAGCGTAATCCGTATCGTAGACCTTGCTCAGGTCCTGCCCCTGAGGGAAGGCCATGACGGAATTCTCCCCCACCCGCAGATGGCGGGTGTCTTCATCAGGCAAGTTCATGGAAAAGGAAAGGCGGTCAAAATCCCCCACCAGGGCCACGGGAGTACCGGCCTGCACATAAGTGCCCTCCCGCTGGTAGATGAGCAGCACCTCACCGTCCAGGGGAGCTTCCACATTCAGCCAGTTTTCCATTACCAGGCACTGCTGATACTGGGCCTGAGCCTCCTGCAGTGCCTCCTGGGCAGCCAGGTACTGGGAGAGGGATTCCTCATATTTTTCCTGGGCCGTGGCGTTCTTGGCTATGAGGCGCCCCTGCCGCTGATAGGTGCTGTAGGCCTGGGCCAGCACAGCCTCCGCCTTGCGGACGGCACTGGCAGCCTGCTGGATCTTCAGGGGTATCTGCTCATTGGCCATGGTCAGCAGCAAATCCCCCTTCTGCACAGGACTGTTCTTGCCCACCTGCCAGTGCATGATGCGCCCGTCTGTCAGGGCCACCGCATCTGCCATGTTCTCACTGGTAAAACGCACAGCAGGCAGGGTCAGGGTGGGATGCAGCTGCCGCTGGGCTGCCTGAGCTCCGGAGAGTTGCACTCTGCGGTTGTCCATGCGGTTGGCTATCTGATGTTCGTCGCTATAATTGAGCCAGGCACCATAGCCCACGATGGCCAAAGCCATTATGAGAATAATCGCGATGCCCAGGTAAAAATACTTTTTCATGATGACCTTCCCTTCCCCTTGAATTGCCGCCTGTGTATAAGTCTATTTATTGGGTACATACTTCTCCCCCCCCGTGGAATTTCCTGCTTTTTCCCAAAATTCCTTACATTGCTCCCAGCAATTAAAAAGCACCGGGAAGATACCTCTCTCTGCCCGGCGGCTTTATGTATTTTTATGTCAGATGGCCCGTGCCTTCCTGAGCTGTCTCCTGCGAGTGTGGATGCTCTTGACCTGGCCCCAGAAATCCTTGAATCTTACGTCCCGCTTCATTTTCCTTTCCTCCTCATCTTTCCTGCTCAACATGCTGCTATTTTCGTCTCCGGCTTTTGCCTTGCTGTTTTTCTTTCTGTTCTTTATATCCGCCCAAAGAGGAAAGTGTTATACTTTTTGCGAAAATGTTTGAACTCAGGCAGCACCCTTTGATGAAGCGCCGTCAGGTGTATTGACATACAACAGGCTTCTGCTAGAATGGGAGCAAAGAGAGAAAATTCCTACAGGAAAGGAGCGGTGACGATGGCAGAGAATATCCGGCGGCTGCCTATCGGCGTGCAGAGTTTTGAGAAACTGCGCCAGGATGGCTATATCTATGTGGATAAAACCCGTTACGTCTACAATCTGGCTCACAGCGCAGGCCAATACTTCCTCAGCCGCCCCCGACGCTTTGGCAAGAGCCTCTTCCTCTCCACCCTTGCGGCCTACTGGGAGGGAAGGAAGGAACTCTTTGAGGAGCTGGCTATAGAAGAGCTGGAGAAGGGCAATGCGGACGCATGGCAGCCTTATCCTGTGTTTTACTTTGATTTCAACGGCGAAAACTATCAGCGCGATACTGCCCTGGATGATGCTTTGGACAAGATGCTGCAAGGCTGGGAAGCCATCTACGGCTGCCAGGCACAGGGCACCTTGAGCGGACGTTTCCAAAAACTCCTGGCAACTGCCTTCGAACAAACCGGCCGCCGCTGCGTGGTATTGGTAGACGAGTATGATAAACCCCTGCTAGAGGTACTAGAGAAAGATGAACTTGAAGAACACAACAAGGCGGTATTCAAGGGCTTCTTCGGCACCCTGAAAAGCTATGACAAATACCTGCAGTTCGTCTTTATCACCGGCGTCACCAAGTTCAGCAAGGTCAGCATCTTCAGTGACCTGAACCAACTGCGGGATATTTCCCTGCTTGAAGAATATGCAGGAATCTGCGGCATCACCCAAGGTGAAATGGAAAAAAATTTAGCCCCGGAAATAAAGAACATGGCCTCGGCACTTAATCTCAGCGAAGACGACTGCCTGAAAGCCTTACAAGCCCATTACGATGGCTATCACTTCGATCCAAGAGGAGAGGGTGTCTACAATCCTTTCAGCCTGCTGAACGCCCTGGCAGACAAAAGATTCAAGGCTTATTGGTTCGCCACCGGCACTCCCACTTTCCTGGTCAGGCGTGTACGTCAGGTGGGCCTTGATGCAAATCGCTTCACCAATCGAACCCTTTACGCCGATGAGTATTCTCTCACAGATTACCGCTATGAAAATCCCGACATTATCCCCCTGCTCTACCAAACCGGCTATCTTACTATCACCGACTACGATGATGCTGCTGACCTGTATATTTTGGGATTTCCAAACCGGGAGGTAAAATACAGCTTCCTGAAAAGCCTTTTGCCGGAATACGCCCCCATTGCTGTCCCCAGTTCCGGCAAAGATATCTACGCCTTGCGCCTCTGCGTGAATGCAGGTGACACAGAGGGCATGGGCGACATCCTCACCGCCCTCTTTGCCAGCATCCCCTACACCACGGGGGATGCCCCCTTCGAGCATTATTTCCAGTCGGTGCTATACATGGTCTTCACCCTGCTAGGTCAGTTCGTGCAATGCGAGGTACACAGCAGCCGGGGACGGGCCGACTGCATAGTTGAGACTGAGCAGTTTGTCTACATCTTCGAGTTCAAGGTGGACAAACCCGCCCAGGAAGCCCTGCAGCAGATTGAGGACAAAGGCTACGCCGCCCCCTTCGCCGCCGACCCACGGCAGGTATTCAAGATTGGCGTGAGCTTCGACTCCGAAAAGAGAAGCCTGGCCGAATGGCTGGTAAATATTTGAGATCGGCACACAAAAAGCCGCCGGGAAGATATCACTCTCTTCCCGGCGGCTTTTTACGCCTCACTCATTCTTCCTCTCCCAGCCAGGCTGCCGCCAGGGCCTCGTCGGCAGATGCGCCTTCCTGCTCGGCTTCGGTATACACCGAGGCATCAAAGGCCACGGGCACTCCCATGGCTTTTTCCAGGGCGGCCCGGGAAAGGTTGTACTGATAAAGGGCCGTCATGTAGTTTGACCTGGCCTGGGTCAGCTTTTCCTGGGCATTCGTCACGGAAAGGAGGATATCCACGCCCTCCTCGTAACGCACCTGGGCAATGGTATAGCTGTCCTCAGCCTGCTTCACGGCCACAGCTGTCTCCTGGATATTCTGCTCCGCCGCCTTCATATTGAGCCAGGCAGTGCGGGTTTCAAGCTGGATGGTCTTGCGGGTCTTGCGGGCCCCGGCCTCATACTGGTCCACCACAGAGGCTGCCTGGCGCACATTCTCCGTGGTCACCCCATTGTCAAAGAGGTTCCAGCTGACGGAAAGCCCTGCCTGCCAGTTGTTGCTGCGCTCACTGGCAAAGGGGGCGTTGCCGGCAATGCTCTGGGTGCCCACCCCCGTAACCCTGGGACGCCAGCCAGCCTTGGCGGCTTTCTTACGAGCCTGGGCGGCCTTGATGTCATAGTCGGCCGCAATGCCGTCAGGCCGGTGCTCCAAAGCGTAGGCCTCGCAGTCAGGCAGATCCTTGTCATAGGGTTCGTAGGAAAAGTGATCCAGGGGCTCCACATTCGTGTCCTGGGGCAGGCCCACGATGCTGGCCAGGGTGGACTTGGCCACCTCCACGGCCTTCTCGGCATTCACCAGATTCTGCTTGTAGTTGGCAATGCTGACACTCATGGCGAGCATGTCCGCCTCGGCCACCGCCCCTTCCTCGAACTGGGCCCGGATGAGCTCCAGCTGGGTGTGGCCCATGTCCACGGCATCTTTGGCCACCCCGGCCAGATTCTCATAGTGGAGGAGGTTGGCATAGGCTTCAGCTGCCTGATAGCGCACAGTCTGGCGGGTATTTTCCACCGTCAGGTCAGCCTTGTTCAGCTGGTAGCGCCCCGACTTGATTTGATTTTCCAGCTGGCCCCCGGTGTAGATGGGCACCGAGAGGCTCCAACTGTTGGAAAAGGTGTTGTCATAGGCATAGGAACCCACGGTCTGATTGGCATAGACAGGCAGCGCTCCCAAGACATCGCCTACCTTGACCTGAGCCGGATGAGGGTCCCCGTAGAGGGAATGTGCCCTCTTGGCAGATCTGTAATCCCGCCCCCCAATGCGCAGGGCCTGGGCGTTCCAGCTGACAGTGGGGCCCTTGCTCCTGCGGGCAGCCTTCCAGGCATGCAGGGCCGCCTCCCTGCCTGCCTCAGCCCCTTCTATGGACTCATCAGTGAGGATAGCCATTTCGATGCTGTCCGTGAGGGTCAGCCCTATGGCCTCAGCTGCGGCTGTGTGATAAGGAAATGATATTGCACTGCATATTGCTGCGATTATAAATGCGAATTTATTCATAATATGTTCACCTTCCTGAGGTGTAGAGGATTGTATGTATAGAATGCAAACTGCGATGCAGACCCTACCTGCCCCGTGAAACGGGGAAGGGGGACCGGCGTAGCCGGTGGAAGGGGCGAGGAGGGCAACTGGCTTAGAATATCATTGTTCATCTGCTCTTCCCCCCTTCCACCACCTTCGGTGGTCCCCTGCCAGGGAGCCCACTGGGCTCCCGCGCTAACGCGCCCCCGCAAGCGGGGCAGGTAAAACCTGCTAGTTCATTGCTTATACTAAGAAAAGCTACGTCTAACCTTTCATTGCCACTGACCGATTCCCTCTGCCAGTCACTTGCCGCTTCACAAGGTCTGCAAACAGCCCGCCCTTTGCCACTAATTCGTCGAAGCTCCCCATCTCTGCCACCCTTCCTTCGTCCATGACGATGATGCGGTCGCACTTCCTGATGGTGGACAGCCGGTGGGCCACTACGATGCGGGTGGATTTCAGCTTGTCCAGGCTGCGGGTGACGATGGCCTGGGAGCGGTTGTCCAGAGCGCTGGTGGCTTCATCGAAGATGAGGATGGCAGGCCTGCCCACTAAGGCCCTGGCAATGAGGATTCTCTGCCGCTGGCCACCGGAGATATTGCTGCTGCCCTCGCTGATGACGGTCTGCATGCCCATGGGCATGCAGGCGATATCCTCGGCTATGCCTGCCGCCTCTGCCGCCGCCCAGGCATCGTCCTGGGTCAGCATCCTGGTACCAACGATATTGGTGTAGATATCCCCCGTCATCAGCTGGCCATTCTGCAGCACCACTCCCATCTGGGAGCGCACAGAGGGCAGGGCCAGCTCCGACAGGTCCTGCCCGTCAAAGGTAATGCTGCCCCGCTTGGGGGTCTCGAAGCCCAGGAGCAGCCGCACCAAGGTGCTCTTGCCGCTGCCGGACTTGCCCACGATGGCCACATTTTCCCCGGCAGTGATGGAAAAGCTCACATCTTTCAGCACCTCGTCCCCCTCCGTCTCCACTGCCTCTCCCTTCGGACCAGGGGTCACATGGGTGTAGGCAAAGGAGAGATGGCTGACCTCCACGGAGCCGCTGAGTTTCCCCGCCTCCTGCTTTTCCTCCGTAGTCTCAGGCACCGCCTCCAGAATGGGACGCAGGTTCTCCAGTTGGGGCTGGATGGCAAAATACTGGCTGATAAGCCCCAAGGCCCCGCCAATGACTCCGTTGAAGCTGGAGTAGGCGGCATTGAAGGCGATGAACTGGGCATAGCCTATGCCAGTCTGCACCGTTTTTCCATCCGGCCCCACTTCATTCATGCCGTAGACGGCAATCCAGTAGAGGATCATGGTGAGGATGAAGGGCTGGATGCTGGCAATGATGGAAGTATAGTTGTCCTGCCACCGCAGCTTCAGGCTCCAGTTCCAGTGCTCACCGAAGGCCTGGGTCCAGAGGCTGAAAGCCTGTTCCTCCGCCCCCTGTACCCGGAACTTGGCCAGCCCTGCGAAAATCTGCTGCACAGTGCCCGCCGATTTGTTCCCCGCCTCGATGATCTTCCGCTGGAAGAACAGCACCCGCCTGAGCACCAGGGCCACGAAGACGGAGTACACAGCCCAGACGGCAATGGCCGCCGCTGTAAGCTTGAAGCTGTAGTAGCACATGAGGAAGATGCTCCAAAAGGAGAAGATAAAACTGAGGATCGAAGTGGCAAACTCACCTGAAGCAAGATTCTTGGCAATGCCGATGCCCCCCATGCGGCTGGCCAGCTCCCCTACGGTGAAGCGCCGGAAGAACTTGGTGGGGAGGCTCATGAGCCTCCCCCACATAGCAGCCTCCGCCGCTGCTTCGATGCGGGTGGAAATGCGCATCACCGCAAAGGAGCGCACGATGGACAGGGCCGCCGTGGTAAAGCTGGTGACCATCAGGGCCTGGGTGACAGTAGCAAGGCCCTGCCTGTCCAGGATGGGAATGATATCCTGGAAGATGGTCTCGGTGATGATGGGGGTTGCCAGAGGAATAAGCCCCGCAAAGAGGCTGCACACCAAAATGGTGCGGTAATCCGCCAGCCAGCACTGGCGGAACATGAACTTGATAAGGTCCCAGAGCTTCAAGGCCCGGGCAGGGAAGCCCGCATAGCATTGGAAAGCATCTTTGGCAATGTATTTGACGGTCTCCCCCGTGACCTCCAGCCCCTCTGGTCTTTCCGCAGAAACCAGGCGGTAATGCTCTGGGTCAACAGGCACCAGGGCCGCTATTTCCTTATCATTGCTGCCAGGGGGAGTGTAGAAGCCCAGCATGACCCCTGAATCTTTCTGCCACCAGTCCTCAGGCAGGGTCACCAGGCGCATCTGCATATTACCCTTCTGCATGAGGCGGCGCAGCAGAGCCACATCATCAAGCCCTCTGGCGCTTTCCGCCTCAAGGGCAATGGCCTCCGTGGGCATCCTGAGCTTCTCGGCCACCTGCCGCACGGCGAAGGTTGCATCCAGAGTGAGCTTGCTGCCGCTTGCTATCTCGCTTTGGCCGGAGAAAAGCTGCTCCTCCCCCAACAGGCTCCTGATGCCGTTTTCCACCAGCACGGCCTTGGCCATTTCCCTTTTGCGGATATGGTAGGCCAGCCGCTTGTCACTGGCGCCGAAGCGCACTCCCAGCAGCATGGAGAGAATTTCCTCATGCGCGCGGAAGGCTTCCATGAGCTCATCATGGCTGCCCGCCTCACCAAACAGTTTTTTCCTGCGCCAGCACTGGAGCACATCGTCCCCCTTGTCAGCCAGGAGCCGCAGCCAGTTGATGCGAATCAGGGAGGCAAACCAGCCTTCCATCAGCAGGCGCAGTTCTCCCAGCTCCGGCTGCTGCCAGGGCACGAACTCCAGCTCTGCATCCTCCAGGGCATAAATCTGCATGCGGATTTCCCTGAATTCGTCCAAAGCAGGAAAGACCGCCTCCCCCGGTGCCCTGTCAATCAGATAGCACTGGTGAAAGGAAATGTCCTCACCTGTCCTGGTGGTGGCATAGATCTCCACCCGCCCGGAGACAACGCGCCAGAAGCCAGTATCATCGGTAAGCAAGCAGCGCTCACCGGCGAATAGTTTCTTCGATTCCATAGACTACTCCATCTGCTCCATCTCTTCATTTTCCCGTTCTTCAATAAGACGGCTATAGGGGCCGTCCTGCTCTATCATCTGGCGGTGGGTGCCGCGCTCCACGATCTTGCCTTGGGACAGCACGATGATCTCATCGCAATCCCTGATGGTGGAGAGACGGTGGGCCACTATCAGGCAGGTGCAGCCACGGTGGCGGATATTGTCCAGCACCTGTTTTTCCGTGATGGGGTCCAGGGCGGAGGTGGCTTCGTCCAGCACCAGGATGGAGGGATTCACTGCCAGGGCTCTGGCGATTTCCAGCCTTTGGCGCTGGCCCCCGGAGAAGTTCACGCCGCCTTCCTGAATATTGGCCTCATAGCCACCGTTGAGCTTCAGGATGTCCTCGTGTATGCAGGCATCCTTGGCCGCCTCCACGATATCGCTGCGGCGGGCAGTCTTGTCGAAGAGGGCTATGTTCTCTGCCACGGTGCCGGAGATGAGAAAGATATCCTGATCCACGGCGGCCAGGGAGGCTGTCACCACCTTGCGGGGAATCTGCCTGCGGGGGCTGCCGTCAAAGAGCACCTGCCCGTCCCATTCCTCATAGAGGCCTGTGACAATCTTGGCCAGAGTCGATTTGCCGCTGCCGGAGGCTCCTACCACGGCCACCCATTGTCCCGGGCGGGCGTGAAGGTCAAAATGCTCCAGCAGGGGAGGTTCCAGGGGACTGTAGCCGAAGCTCACATCTTTTAATTCCAAATCCCCGGCCAGCCTGTCCAGAGGCATCGCCCTCTGCCCCTCCTTCTCAGGGAAGTTCAGGCTGTCCACCTCATAGCAGCGCACATCGTTGAGCCTCTGCATCTGCATTTCTGTGGTCTGCAGGGTAGAACCCAGCCCCACCAGCGCATTCACGGGAGCCTGGAAGCTGCCCATAAGGCTCTGGAAAGCCATGAACATACCTGCGGTCATGGCCCCTTCCATGATGGAGAAGCCGCCGATAGTCATGATGAGGGCACCGTTGACCCCCGCCAGCAGGGTGGGCAAGAGCTTCACGGACATGGCCCAGAGAGCCGTTTCCTGTGAAGCCATCAATACCTTGGTCTGATAACCGGACCACTTGGTGAAGAAATCCGCCTCATCACCGCTGGCCTTGATGGTCTCAATCATGCGAAGTCCGTTCATGGCCACTCCATAAGCCTTGCCCGCATCCTGCTGCATACGCATATTCAGGTCCGTCAGATGCCGCCGCATGGCAAAGAACAGGGCAATCTCCACAGAGCTGAAGGCCACACCGATAAGGGTGAGGGTCACATTGTACTGCAAAAGCAGCAGCAGGTAGAAAATAGCCACGAAAAAATCCAATACCGCCGTGGCCGCAGGTCCTGACAGCACCCCGGCAATGGACTGGTTGAAGCCCACGCGCCCTGCCACCTCAGCGGCATAGCGCTGGTGGAAGAACTGCATGGGTAGCTTCAGCAGGTGCCAGAAATAGCTGGAGGAATCCGCCAAGGTCAGCTTCCGCTGCCACTGGGTCAGCACTACCGCCCGCAGCCAGGTCATGATGCCTGACAGCACGAAGGACACCGTCATGGCCAGGCAGAAGTTGGTCATCCAGTCCGGATGCTTCTTGGTAAGGATATCGTCCAGGAAGATCTGGCTCATGACCGGCCCCGCCAGGCCGGGTATAATGGCGCATAATTCCAGGATGAGTATGAAGGTCATGGCCCAGCGGTCCTGCAGGAGTTTTTTCGCCATGTCCTTGAAGACATTGTAGCGGGCCCCTGCCTTTTGGAAATCCGGCCCCGGCAATATCTGCAGGGCCACCCCCGTGTAAGAGGTACGGAATTCCTCCCAGGGCACGGTGCGCCGCCCCATGGCAGGGTCGTTGAGGTAGGCCCGGCCCTTATCGATGCCCTCCAGCACCACGAAGTGGTTGAATTCCCAATGGATGATCAGAGGAAAAGTATCATCATCCTCTTCCTCAGACAGCTCCAGGAGCTCGGCAGCCGTAAGGCTGTAGCCCTCTGCGTCGCAGCCCCGGTTCCGGGCGGCGCGGATGACGCAACTGGCCTTGGAACCGTCACGGTTCACGCCGCACTCAGCCCTAAGCTTCTCCAGGGGCACCCAAAGGCCCAGGTGAGCCAGCACCATGCCCAGGGAGGCCGCCCCGCATTCCGTGGCTTCCATCTGCAGCACCGTGGGCACTTTCACCCGCTTCTTGCTGGAGCCGAAGGTGTTTTTCAGTTTTTCCAGCCAATCCATGACCTCACCTGCCCCTCAGCCACTGGCTCAGCTTGTAGAAAACCTTCTCAATGGGAGGCCGACGCTCGATGATGATGGAGCCGGTGACGAAGCTGCCGGCGGTAATGGGCTTGTGCTCCCCCACCTGGGAAGTCCAGAGGTAGCCGGATTTGTCAGAGGGGTCTTTCACCAGGTCAAAACTTATCTCCATCAGGGAGCTCTGCTGGGATGAGAGAATCCACTGGGCCAGCTGCTCGTTGCCCAGGGTCTTCTGCATATTCTGCACAGAGACAGGGTACTGGGACACAGAGCGCACGGTGCCCAGGAGGCTGCCCGTCTGGGACACGTCCACCCCATTGGGAGCCAGCTGGATAGTCTGCCCCTTCTCCACCCGCTTCCCCTTGGCCACGGGAATGTAGAGCACCCCCTTCAGGTGGCTCCTGCCCCCGTCAATGCGCACGGTGGCAACGGGAGTGCCGCTGCTTATCACGCTGCCTTCTTCCAACATGACTTCATCCACGGTACCATTATAGGGAGAGTAGACATACTCTGTGGCTTCTTTCTGGTAGCGGCGGGAATCGAATTCCCGGACCCGGGAAGCGGCATCACGCATAGAAGCGGCCAGCTCCGGACCCAGCTGGGCCATGCGGGTGGCAGCCTCCTCCTGCACCATGCTCACATGGGCAATAAGCTCCCCCTTCTCCACCGTGTCCCCGGGGTGCACGTACAATTCGTCCAGAGTGCCCCCGGAAAGGGTGGAAATCTTCGCCACCCCGGAGGGATCCATGATAAGCCCCATGCCGTCAGCCTTCACTGTGAAGGAACCGAAGATAGACCAGATTACCACCGCCAGCAGCATCACCGCCACGGCGATAAGCCCCATCCAGCCGATGGGGGTGGTGATGGTCATGGTGGTGTCCAGCTTCTCCGGGGAGCGCATCTTGTCCAGAGCTTCCTTGCTGAAGATCTGGTCACCTTTGCGGTCCCAGCGGGCTGCCGCCCCCTCGTTTTTCTTTTCCTCAGCCATCAGCTCTCATCCCCTTCCACATCAGCCTCCACCTTCATGCCATCTTCCAGGCCTTCAAAACTGCCTACCACTACCAGCTCGCCCGGCTCCAGGCCGGAGTAAATCTCAATGTATTTGTTGTCATCGGCCCCGGCTGTCACCTTCCGCCGGTGGATGATGCCCTCGCTGTCCACCACATACACTGCGTCATGGTCCTTGTCAGCCATGGCCGCCAGGGGCACGGTAAGGGCCTTGTAAGTCGTGCCCATGCGCATGGTGATGCCTGTGTAAACCATGGCCTCCAAAAGCCCCGTGCGGTTGTCCACCTCCCACTCCGTGCGGCGCATATCCGCCGGCTCCGACAGGGGGGGCACGATGTCTTTCAGGACAGCCTTGATTTCCGTGCCCTGTCCCTTGTTCCCAGCGCCATAATCCGTATCGTAGACCTTGCCAGCCAGCTTGCTGTTGGGGAATTTCAGGTACCCTGCCTCCCCCAGCTCCAGATGGTTGGCCTCAATGTCCTTCATGCTCAGGGAAAAGCGCAGCCAGTCAAAATTACCCACCAAAGCCACAGGGGTGCCTGGCTGCACATAGGAGCCCTCCCGCTGGTAGATGATCAGCACCTGCCCGTCCACAGGCGAAACCACATTGAGCCAGTCCTGCTGCACCAGGCACTGATCACGCTGGGCCTGGGCCTCCCGCAGGGAACCCTGGGCCGCCATGTACTGGGCCTCGGCCTCCTCGTACTTCTCCTTGGAAGTAGCCCGGCGGGCCAGCAGCCGCCCCTGGCGCTGATAGGCATTGTTGGCCTGGGCCAGAGCAGCCTCAGCCCGGCTGATGGCGCTTTCTGCCTGCTGAATGCGCAGGGGGATATTCTCGTTCATCATGGACAAGAGCAGCTGCCCCTTGGCCACCGTGTCGTTCTTGGCGGCATGCCACTGCACAATGCGCCCCTCCGTAAGGGCCACTGCATCCGCGATGCTGTCGCTGGAAAAGCGCAAGGCATCCAGCTCAACCGTAGGCGCAAAATCCCGCACCTCCGCCCGTGCCGCCGTCAGCTCCACGGCACGGCTGTCCATGCGCGTTGCTATCTGATTCTCATCACTGTAGTTGAGCCACGCCCCCCAGATGACAATGGCAGCTGCCAGCAGGAGGATAATGACAATGCCCAGGCTGAAGATTTTTTTCATATCAAGGCTCCTTAAAGTTCTGCATACCAACTGATTCACTTGCAATATATTCGACAGAAATTTTTAATTTTCCCCTATTTTACAGCAACATTCACCCAAGGAAAAGGGGCGTGACAGACAAAGTCTCCTCCTGCAGGGAAAACTTTGCTCACGCCCCAAAGCACTTACCTGTATTTCAGCGCCAGCATGGTGATATCATCCGACTGCTCAGCCGCTCCCACATGGCGTGCCAGGTCCTGCCCCACTGCTTCCAGCAGCGCCTGAGGTTTCACCAGGCCTGTTTTGTTCAGCAGGTCCTGCAGTCCATTTTCGCTGTAGAACGCCCTGCTTTCGCTTTGCGCTTCTGTCACGCCGTCGGTGTAGAGGAAAAGCATATCGCCAGAAGCCAGGACCTCTTCCTGCTGGACGAAAACCATTTCCTCTACGCCCCCCAGCACGCAGTTGCGCTTCACAGGCAGGAACTGGAAGCCTCTGCCAGCCCTTCCCACCAGCACTGGATTGTGGCCTGCATTGACGTAGCTGAGGCGGCCGTCCCTGAGATCCAGCATGGCCACAAAAGCTGTGACGAACATCATGGCCTCATTGCTGGCGCAGAGTTCATCATTGGCCCGGGCAACGATCCTGGCCAGGGGTTCTCCCTTCAAGCCCTGCACCAGGCTTCGCAGCACCGTCATGGCTCTGGCCATGAACAGGGCTGCAGGCACCCCCTTGCCTGACACATCGGCAATGGTGACCACCAGGTGGTCGTCATCCACCAGATAATAGTCATAGAAATCTCCGCCTACATCCCTGGCCGCCTTCATGGCAGCCTTCAGGGAGAATTCCTGGCGCTCAGGCAAAGCGCCCGGCAGCATGCTCTGCTGGATGGAGTGGGCCGTGTGCAATTCTGCCTGAGCCCTCTCCTTATCCTCTGCCGCCTGGGTAACTTTTTTCATATACTCTGTCAGATCATCTGTCATGGTGTTGAAGGAATCCGCCAGTTCCTGCAGTTCATCCCCGGTCTCCAGCTTCACCTTTTCCTGCAGGTTGCCGGCAGCTATTTCCCTGACCCCTTCCCGCAGCCTGTAGAGGGGCTCAGTGATGCGGGCAGCCATCTTGCGGGAAATGTAAATGACCAGCAGCAGCATGAGCACCGCCAGCACCGTGGCTTTCCCAGCCGAGGCGGCAAAGATGCTTCCCAGCCTTTCCCGGAAGCTTTCCATGGCTACTTCCGTATTTGCCACGATTTCTCTGGTAGGTGCCGTGACTTCCTCCCGGGCAATGAGACTGCCAAAGCTCCAGCCCGTGCTCTCCATGGGCGCGTAGGCCAGGAAGTACTCCTGGCCGTAGAGGCTCACGGAAGTGACTCCCCTGCCCCCTGCAGTCATGTGGGCGACCGCCGCAGCCAGGCTTTTATTGTCGACCTCTCTGAGATCCTGGCTGCCGCCGGCAGCCAGCAGCCCCTGAGTGAGCCCGGAAAAGATCACCCTGCCCTCCCGGTCCAGGGCAAAGTTCACCCCTGTGCGCCCGATGGCGGCATCTGCCACCTGATGATACATATCCTCGATGGAGTAGCTGATGCCAGCCACTCCTGCCAGCCCCAACTTGTCATAATAGGGCATGACACAAGTGACATTGAGATAGCCATCTGCACCGATGTAGACATCCGTATAGACAGGCTTGTCCACCCCTGCCCCCAGCTTGTACCAGGAACGCTCTACAGGGTCATATGTACTTATAAAGCTTTCCTTGTACTCCTGCGAAGGATAAATACTGCCCCCATCCGGCACGATATCCAAACAGACGAGGTACCCATGCCCGGAGCCCACGTAAAGGGAAGTGCGGTTCCTGCCATATGACTTGCTCATGGAGCGCAGCAGGTCTGCCATATTGCCAGCCAGCCCTATTTCTCCCGCCAAGCCTCCCGCCCCCTGCTTGAAGAGCTTAGGGCTGTAGTGGACGTAAGGCACCTCGGATTTGATGTCATCCTGCTCCCTGGTATTGGGCAGGCTCCGCGGGCTGTAGTTCTCCGGGTGCTGCAGGATAAGGCTCATGGTGTCCGCCAGAATTCCCACGTTCCTGGCGGTGGCAGTGAGCTCCTTGTCGATGGCCAGCGCCTTCATCTCCGCCGATTCCTTCAGGCGGCTCTTGATATTCCCCTCAGAAAACTCCTCTACCTTCTCAGAGAGCCTGGCCCCCATACTTTGCTCCTGCTCCAACACCGAATCCTCCACATGCCAAAGGGTGTGAAGCGACAGAGCCCCTAGTCCCAAAAACGCAATCAAAGAACACA
Source organism: Selenomonas sp. KH1T6 (assembly GCF_900108415.1). Classification (NCBI taxonomy): domain Bacteria; kingdom Bacillati; phylum Bacillota; class Negativicutes; order Selenomonadales; family Selenomonadaceae; genus Selenomonas; species Selenomonas sp. KH1T6. The sequence goes on along the minus strand of NZ_FNWN01000003.1, from coordinate 80,791 downwards.
CCAGAAGCATGAGGAGGACGCGCTCCCGAATATTTATTTTTCTTAGCTTCAACTTTTCCAGCACCTGTCCTGCCCCCTCTGCGTAATTTTTACAGAATAACTATATATTATTATTCGCCGTCCAAAGCCAGCATCCTGCCCCAGGAGAAAAAAGCCTCCTCCCGCCTGCCAAAAGAAGGCTGCTGCCACACTTGCCTGCGAAATCTGACCTGCTTTTCCCACCCCCCGGCTGATGCCCAGGCATCCGGTCCTGTGGCTGACTTCATGGAATTTTCACTCCTTTTGGTTGTTCCTGGAGGCCATAACGCCGCCTACATACTGACAGGCCCCCTTGCCCCCATGCTGCATCGCTATGCGACTTTAGTCCTGCTTATCGTAAATAATGTCATAACAAGCCAGTCAGTGCATCGTGGCTGCGGGGAAAAGCGGCAACGGTGTTGAAGCCGGGGCAGGTGATTTGGAGGTCGGAAATAGTGCCGGATGTGTTGTTAATGAGGTTGATTATATCACCCATTTGCAATAAACACCAGGCAGGACGCATATAATGTGATAAGCCGGTATAAGGTTTGCAATAAAAATCGCCCTGCCCCAAAATCTGCAGCAGGGCGGTAATGTCAGTTGATTCAAGCTGCCTTGGCGGCCTCGTCCACCTGGAACTCCACGCCTTCGGTGAGTACAGGTTCATTGTGGGGGGCCTTGAGACGGAAGTAAGATAGTGCTTCTTGCCATTCAGCAGGATAGTGGAGCCGAAGATATAGTAATCCGGATAAGCCTCATCCAGATACATGGGTATCACATGGCCGCACAGCCGGGGCCACTCACCCTGGAATTCATCATAGAAGACGCCTTTCTCCCAGTATCTTCTTCAGCTGTCCCATGGCCCTGTGGAGCACCACGCCTACATTTGAGGGGGTCATATCCATGGTCTCAGCTATTTCCTTGTTGGACATCTCCCCCCAGAACTTCAGGTGGATGATATGCTGTTCTCGTTCGGAGAGCTTGTCCAAGGCCAGCAGCAGCTCGCTCCTGTCCTCCTTTTCCAAAAGGTGCCCCTCAGGCCTGTCCTTTTCCTCCACCGCGGGAGAGAATACATCATCCCACTCCACATTCTGCCTGTGGCTCTGCCAGCGGTAATAGTCAGTCAGGGTCCGCATGGCAATGCGGGAGAGCCAAGTGGCAAAGGAAGCCTTTTCCGGGTCAAAGGAGCCCAGGCTCTGGGTCATCTTCATGAAGGTGTCGCCCACAATATCGTCAGCTACAGCACTGTTCTTCACTCTGACATAGATAACATTGTAAATGATGGGAAAGAAATGGTCATAAAGCTCGTCAAAGGCAGCCTCGTCATACAGGGCCTCCTTAGCTAAGTTATTCCATCGGCTTGCCGGTACCAATCCAATAGTTTCCATAATAAATTTTCCTTCCAGATTCTCATTTTCTTGTAATATCCGGGATTTACAATCGTATGTATAAGCGATAAGATAATTATATCTATTTATATAAAGGAGAAATCAACATGAGTATTGAGCGAGAATACAGAGACTTAGATTTTTCCCGATTCAGCAAAATAAAAGAAAGCCTCCGTACCAAGCTGCACGATATCCGCTGCCAGGCTCCCGCCCACAAGGATCGCAGGAAACTCTCCCTGGAAGACCTTGATTACGTAGCTGCTGCCGGCATGCCTATGCCACCCCGGGACAGGGATTCTCTGACGGAAAAGCCTGGAGTTAAAGTCTGACGCTGTATATACATTCGCCATAAACGCAAAAAATCCCCCCATTTTTGGGGGGATTTTTTTGCGTTTATCAGAGATACGTTGCGGGGTTCACCACCTGGCCATTTACATGTACTTCGTAATGGCAGTGAGGTCCCGTGGAAAAGCCCGTGCTGCCCATGTAGGCGATGATCTGGCCGCGTTTCACATACTGGCCGGCGGTGACTACCACCTGGGAGGCATGGCCGTAGCGGGTCATGAGGCCGTTGCCGTGGTCGATGTCCACCATGTTGCCGTAGCCGCCGGAGTTCCAGCCGGCCACTTCTACCACGCCATCAGCAGTGGCTACAATAGGGGTGCCCATGTCGTTGGCGATGTCGATGCCCGGGTGGAAGTCAGAGCCGCCCCAGCGCAGGCCGTAGGGTGAGCTCACATCACCCTTGCAGGGCCAGATGGAAGGCACCGTGATGGACTGGATGGTAAAGCCACCTGCCACCACTGTGCCCATGGCCTCCTGACGGGCCTTGATTTCCTTCTGCAGGGACTGCAGGGATTCCTTCCGCACAGCGATTTTGCGCTCCACCTGGGAAAGAGCCTCCCGCACATTGCCTAAATCCGGCTCTGTATAAGGGCCGCCCTGGCCATCGTGGGTGCCATCCCCGCCGCTGCCCTCATCACTGGCAGGTGCCATGCCGGACTGGCGGCGCAGGTCTGCCTCCAGGGAAGTAAGCTGATCCATCTCATCCTGCAGGGCATTGGCCTTTTTGGAGAGCTGCAGCAGCTGTTCCTGCTGGATGCTGTTCACAGAACGCAGGTCATTTATCTCTGCCGAGCCGCTTTTGGCCGTGAAGCTGGCGTAGACCGCAAAACTCAGGGCTCCCACAAAGAGCAATCCCAACACCGCCAGAGAGCCCAAACCGTACTTGAGCAGCGTCACAGGCAGCCTCACAGACTTGACCTTCCCCTCCCCGGAGGGGATTACTTTGATCGTATAGGAATTAGATTCCTTATTAGTGTCCAAGGAAACAAACCTCCATAGTGCAACTTTCAAAACCAAGCAGCCTGCCCCAGAGGGGAAGGCTTTTTCATGCGTGTGCCATGGCCTCCCGCAGAGCCTGCTGTTCTTCTTCCGTCAGCTTGTAGCTGGAGCTGCCATTCTCGATGGGTTTGGCGTAAGCCTGGGAACCCTCCCGGCCAAACACGCTGGAGAGGATCACACCGTTATTGTGGGCATCCAGCATGGCTACGGCGTAACTGAGGTCGCCTCCCATATCCTCGAAGGCACGGTAGCGCACCATGCCCACCCGGGTCAGAGCCTGCTGCAGGAGGTTGTCCAGCTTCTGGTTTTCCACCTCCAAAGCCGTGTTCTGCTCCTTCACCCGCTGCACTTCGTCGATATGGCCGATGAGCATGCGTTCCAGATTGCCGCTCTCCACACCTGTCATCATCTTCTTATAACGCTTCTTCATGCGGCGCAGGTCGAAGTACAGGTTCAAGATGACCACATACATGAGAATTATCAGTATCCCCAGCCCTGCCACAATGAACATGAGATTATTTAGCACAAAGTTGCTTATTACCTGAATATCCATCGAAACTTACTTCTCTCTCTTTCTCTCATTTTAGCCTTCCCTTAGGAAAAGTCTCCCCTTCCTTACACAGTGAATCTTCCCGTCTGGGAGAACTGCCGGAGCTTCTCGATCTTGTCCTGATTGCTGGCTGCCCTGTGCTGCCCGATCAGGCCCAGGATGCGCTCCAGATCCTCTTCCGAGTAGAATTCTATTTCCACCTTGCTCTTTTTCCTGCCAGTCTTGATCTGCACCTGGGTGCCCAACAAGGTCTTCAGCTTTTCTGCCGCCTCCTGGAGGAAGATGTCCGGCTCAGGCTTTGCTGGCTTTGATTCAGCTTCCTCCTGAATCTCTCCGGGCTCTTCTGCCAGCCTTTTCGCCAGTTCCTCGCACTGGCGGGCCGAAAGCTCGTTCTCCTGGATGTAGTCTGCAGCCTTCATCTGCAGCTCCTGGTCGCCAATGGCCAGCAGGGGCCTGGCCTGTCCGGCAGTGAGCACGCCGCTCATGAGGAGTGCCTGGACCTCACCGGGCAGATTCAGCAGGCGCATGGTGTTGGCAATATGGGAGCGGCTGCGGCCCAGACGGGAGGACAGTTCCTCCTGCTTCAGCCCGAAATCCTTGATGAGCCGCTGATAGGCCCTGGCCTCTTCCATGACAGAAAGGTCTTCCCTCTGCAGGTTCTCAATCAGGGCTATCTCACTGACCTCGGCGTCGCCGAACTCCCGCACCAGGGCGGGAATTTTCTCAAGGCCTGCCGCCTTGGCTGCCCGCAGGCGGCGCTCCCCGGCAATCAGCTCATAGCCTGCATCCGGCAGCTTCCTCAAGAGCACTGGCTGCAGGACGCCGTAGCGGTTCACAGACTCAGTAAGCTCGGAGAGAGCCGCCTCATCAAATTCCTCGCGGGGCTGATAGCGGTTGGGAACAATCTCCTCCACGGCTATTTCCTGCACCTTGTCCCGCACATTCTCCGGGGCAGGAGCTGTCACGCCGGTATTGCCGAACAGGGCGCCAAGGCCCTGGCCGCCCATGGCCTTCATGCTGGTGCCCAAACCACCTTTAGGCTTGCTGCTTGTCACGGGCAATGACCTCCTTTGCCAGATCCATATAGACTTCCGAACCTCTGGATTTCTTGTCGTAGGCGATAATGGGCTGCCCATAGGAGGGAGCCTCAGACAGTCTCACCGTACGGGGAATGATGGTCTTATACATCTTGTCCCCGAAGTTCTCCCTGACCTCTGCCACCACCTGCTCCGAAAGGCGGGTGCGGGAATCGTACATGGTCATGAGCACGCCCTCTACCTCCAGATTGGCGTTGAGGTTGTTCTTCACCAGTCCGATGGTATTCAGCAGCTGCACCACACCCTCCAGGGCGTAGAACTCGCACTGGATAGGCATCAGCACAGAGTCAGCCGCCGCCAGTGCATTCAGGGTCAGAAGACCCAGGGAGGGAGGGCAGTCCAGGATGATGTAGTCATAATCCTCCCGCACTGCATCCAGTGCCTTTTTCAAGCGTGTTTCACGTGAAATAGCCGCTACCAGCTCCACCTCTGCCCCTGCCAGATTGATATTGGCAGGCAGCACATCAACCTTGAACTCCGTCTTCACCAGAGCATCCTTCGCATCCACCCCGCCCATAAGTACATGGTAGATGGTTTTCTCCAAGGCAGATTTATCTATGCCCAGACCGCTGGAAGCATTCCCCTGAGGGTCGCAGTCCACCAGCATGGTCTTCTTTTTCTTAGCCGCCAAACAAGCCGCCAGATCAACCGCCGTGGTAGTCTTGCCCACGCCGCCTTTCTGATTGGCTATCGCGATAATCTTGGCCACAGCCGTCACCCTTTCTCAAAAACTATCCTATATTATACAGCGGAAAATGAATTTTTCCTAGAAAAAAATGGAATGTTTCACGTGAAACATTCCATTTCTTTGCAAAAAGCTTTTTGATTTTGTGTCACTGATTATCTGATGACTTTGGTGCCGTTTTCCTTGTCGAAGTTTTTCCAGAACTGTTCACGGGAGATGGCATTGCCCTGCTTGTCCGTGTAGACATTCTCATTCAACAGGCCGCCCTTGTCCTGATAGCCGGAATACCCCATGCCGTGCAGCTTGTCGCGGACAGCGGCGCAGCTTTCGTATTCCTTGTCCAGCAGGCCACGCTTATAGAGCTGTGCGCTATCAGAAATAGTTTCTATTATAGTGCCGCCTGCTACTCCGTCCAGTTCCTCAAGATTCAATTTCTTGTTCTTGTCCACAGCCATGATAATCCGTCCTTTCCTTAACAATCAGGTCTTCACTTTGCTGATTCGACAAAATGATGGATTCTCCTCTTTTCCTGGTGCATCGTCTGGAATTATAGTGTGCAATGTGTTTTTCAGCTTACATCTATACTTACGGCTGACTTCCGGTTTCATTACAATGTTTTTTATCTTTTTTCCAAAAAGATAAGGGATGTTTCACATGAAATATCCCTGTGCACTTCCTTATCAAAGCCCTCCGCCCAGTGGTGAGCGCAGTGGCACATACAAGACATCATCGGCCTTGTGGTCCTGATCGTCGAACCACTTAACCCGCTTAGGCCCTTCCATGACCACTGTCCCGCTGCCATTTTCATACAGGATTTCTTCCCGTTCCACCACTGTGCCGTTGAAGGTCAGAAGGTAATGTATGCAGTCCGTATAGCGCAGCACGTGCTCCCCTGCCGGATAGGCAGACATAGTCCAGAACTCCACCTGATTGGCGCCATGGGGCCAGCTTGCCTCTATGCCATACCATTCCCCATCCCCCTTGGTAACGGTGAAACGCGCTTCGCCCTCTATATTTTCCTCCCAGAATCCAAGAAACTCATCCCAGGAACTGGTCTGGGCCTTGCGCGCTTCCACCACGGGCGCAGGAAACTCCTGCCCCGCTCCTCCAAAGCCTACCCAGGAACCAGCCAGCACCACAGCCAAGCATACCGACAAGGCTATTTTCCCACGTTTCATTTTATACCCCCATCCAATTTGATCCTCTTCCCCGTGCCCCAGATAGCCCCTTCGGGGCATACAAGTACGCAAAGGTGGCATCCTACACATCTCTTGCCATCCAGCACAGGCTTTCGCATTGCATTCAGATGGATAGCCTGGTGGCCGCCATCGGCGCAGGATATTTCGCAGCGACCGCAACCCATGCATTTCTTGCGGTCAAACTTGGGATAAACTATGCTGTCCCGCTCCAGGCTGTCAGTAGTATAGCTGACATTGGCCAGCGCCCGGCCCCTGATATCTTCCACGTGCTGGCAGCCCTTTTCCGTCAGGAAGCAGGCCAACCCAGACTTCAGATCCTCTATGATGCGATAGCCATACTGCATGACTGAGGTGGTCACCTGGACAGAGCCAGCCCCCAGCAGCATGAATTCCAAAGCATCCCGCCATGTCTCTATCCCCCCCATACCGCTGATGTGCATGCCGGAGAGCTTCGGATTCTGAGCTAGTTCTGCGATGAAACGCAGGGCGATGGGCTTTACTGCCCTGCCACTATAGCCGCCTACAGCGGACTTGCCATGGACATTGGGACTGGAAACGTAGGTGTCAAGATCTATCTCCATGACGCTCTTGATGGTATTGATGGCCGCCAGACCATCTGCGCCTCCCCTTTTGGCTGCCTCCGCTGCAGGGCTCATCTCGGCCACGTTGGGAGTGAGCTTAGCCAGTATGGGAAGTTTTGTACCTTTTCTGGCAGCGGCGGTGAATCTTTCTACCAAATCCGGCACTTGACCAATATCCGAGCCCAGCCCCCCTTCCATCATATTGGGACAGGAGAAATTCAGCTCAATGGCATCAGCACCATTCTCCTCACAGGTACGGGAGAGCTCCTCCCACTCCTTCTCATTCTGCCCCATTATGGAAGCCAGGATGAATTTCGTGGGATATTCCTTCTTCAGGCGGCGGAACACTTCCATATTCTCTGGCACACTGTGGTCAGAGAGCTGTTCTATGTTCTTGAAGCCCATAAAGGTTCCCCCTGCCCCTTTAATGGCAGAAAAGCGGGGAGAGGCTTCGTGAATGTCCAGGGTACAGATTGTCTTGAAGGCGGCCCCTGCCCAGCCCGCTTCAAATGCCCTGGCGCACATATCATAGTTGCTGGCTACCACCGAGGATGACAACAGAAAAGGATTTTCCAAAGGCACACCGCAAAGTTCTGTGCATAGAATGTTTTCCTCAGGCATCCGCTCCAGGGGGAGCTTAGGAAACACCTCCATAGTCAGCCGTGAAAACAACTTTTTGATGGGCACCAAACCAGATCGCAGACAGGCGTCCTCGCAGGGAGCCAGACATTCTGCACAACTGCATTCTGCCGCCAAACGCAGAGCCGCTCCCCCATCATTGGCAAACCAAATAGAGCGCAGCTGTCTGGACGGCTCAAGCTTCAGTGGACAGGCTTTGTCACAAGGAGCATCATTGCACAGGACGCAATTTAACATTTCTCTGCGTCCCAGTATATTTTTAAACTTCATGATACTGATCCCTCTCCCAAATCACACAATTATATAAAATGGTTATTCCAGAAAGGCAGCTATGAGGCCGCCCGCAAGGGCGTTTTTTCTAGCTTGCTTATCCACTGATTACAAAATTTTATTTATTCATATCTGACTGTGTGTCCTGCTCGGCACTTCTTATGTCTTTGCTCATATCCTTGGCCAAATTCATTTCATGGAATTCTTTATCATCATGGAGTATCATGGTGAATTTATCCGTCTTGTCAAATTCTACGATTCCCTGCTTCAGGGAAAGCTCCAGAATATGTCCCCCCTGCTTCCTGTCGTCGGAAATGAAATGGAAATGCCAACCGGTACTGTTCAGCCCGCCCATATAATTGGGACAGTAAAGGCCTACAAGAGTCCCCTTGATATTTTTAGCAGTGAACTCCGTCTGCTTTCCCTTGAGAGCTTCCACCAGAGTAGGATAGGGCTTCTGGCTGCCATACTCGCTGCGGAAGAGCACAGAGGAAAATTCCGTGTGGAGCTTTATCATGTAAAAGCTGTTTTCCCCGCACTTCTTTACCTCATCGTTCAGGATTTTCTCGAAAGCCGCCTTGTCCTTCACCTCTGACAATCGGACAGAAATATCATTGTCAAAATAAGTCACGGTGGCATAGGGAACGACCACTTTGTCGTCAGCCACTGCCACCCGGCCATCTCCCAGGGCCTGATAGACCGTGCCGTCCAGCATGATCATTTCCCCATTCAGCCCTTCAAAGGTACCAATGCCGATATCCCCCAGAGAACGCATATCCCGCACCTTGACCGTGCCACCAAAATATCCCTGCGCCAAAGACTGCAAAAGCGCCACCTGATTCAGGCTCTCCCGCTCTGCCACAGCCGGTGAGGCATAACCAACGCTGCCGAACATAAGGCCAGCCATCATAGCCAGAGCAAGCTTCTTTTTAAGTTCTGTCTTCATAAACACTTTCCTTTCCGCATACTATCTCCGTGCATAATCTATAGGAATGTATTCGTCAAAAACAGTTTTTTCCCCTTCTAAAATCCCTGCCGCTGGCGCAAAAACAGGAGCATTTTTTCTGATACTTCTAATAGCATCTTAATGCTTATATGGTACCATAAACCAGTCGTATTTTATCTTTGATTTCAGAAAATGAGGTGTTATTTATGCAGAACAACCGCGATGCAGAAATCCGCAGCGACTGGTCAGCAGCCCTGGCCTCTGTGGAGGAAGGTGAGGAACTGTCCATGGACATCGGCTGGGGCTTCACTGATGAGGATATCAAGGAGCTGGCCAGGCTGCACAAGGCCAAGCAGTACCAGGAGAAGATTGAGTGTCTGCTGGTAGACTGCAACTTCATCACCGCTGCCTGTGACTTCGGCGAAGGAAGATATGAAGAGTATCTCTAAGACAACCATTCGCCCAGAAACAGCGGAAGGACAAGGGGGATGTTTCACGTGAAACATCCCCCTTGCTGTATCTTTGTCCTTGTCTTTTAGTTTATTTATCTGCCCGCTTTACGTTATCCCCGTAGATGGTCTTGAAGTCATCCTTCATGGACACGGGAATCCAGCCGTATTTCTCACAGTCAGCCCGCATCTTGTCAGCCTTGGACTGGCTGCCCAGCTCACGGTCAAGATCATCACAGCAAAGGGCGAAGGCCAGGGACTTGTATTTGTTCCCCGTGATGGTGTAATTGAACATGCTGGAGTCACCAGAGGAATTGCCGAAAGCCAGCACTGGCTGCTGACCGATGTCACGGGCGATGTTGTCCACCTTGTTCATCTTGATATTCTTCAGAATGAACTCACCTCGCAACACTTCATCATTTTTCTGATAGACATATTCAAGGCCGTCTTTCCCCTGCTGATGGGAGGCCAGCCAGGTGATATCCGTGCCGACGATACGATCCTTGGGAATCGGCAGCACCCCATCTGACAGTATGCGCAGAATCTGACGGTCAGTGCCGGAGACGATAAATACTTTGAAATCATTGGCGGTGAGGTAGGATATCACCTCCACCATTGGCAGATAAAAGGCCTCCCCCCACTTAAGATTCGTCAATCCCTCCGTGGGAGTCTCCATGAATTTCTTCACGTAAGCCTCATACTCCGGCTGGGTCATACCGGCAAATACCGAGTTCTGGGAAACAGCCTGCTGCCTGTCCATGCCGCTGGGCATCTTGCTCTTGGCATCAGGCTTGGGATTTGGGATGCCGACGGTTTCAATAGCCTTCTTCACTTCCTCTGCATAAGCCTTATCCTCGGCTTTAGGCTTGAAGGTGGAATCATTCAGGGCCCTGTCCAGATACATCATCCACTCAAAATAAGAAGGAGCAGTCTCGCAAATCAGCGTCCCATCCAGATCAAAGACAGCAATGCGGTCTTTCTGGGGAATAAAATTCTTGCTCTTGGGATTGGTAACATCCTTCACGAAGCTGGTAAGCTGCTGGTATGGTACGCCCTCTTTGTTCCAATATTTGAAGTTCGTTCCCTTCTTGTTCACAGAAATCTGGGCCAGCTCCGCCCGGGTGGCTGCCTGAGAAACAGGCACCTCCGCCATGAAACCGAAACCAAGGGCAGCCGCCAGGACACAGGCAGCGATTTTTTTCTTATACATCATTAAAACCTTCTTCTTTCCATATCAAACATCAAACTCTTAATTTTGTGCTTCCACCGCCGCATACCAGTCTTTCATGACGCCCAGGGCCTCAGCATGTTCCTCCAGGGGAATGGCCTTGTAGGTGGCTATCTCTGTGCCGTCCCTTTTCTCAAGCACATACGTCTCGCCCTTGCGCTGGAAGAAAAATAACTCCACCTTCTCATCTGGCAGGCTCAGCTTCACAGAATCTCCCCTGTGCTTCACCTTTTCTTGTACCATCTCAAAGGTATTGCCGTACAGCAGCTTTTCGGCAAAGGGCTTTGCCGCTGCTCCCACGCCAGGCAAAGTTGCCTTCCCCTTTTTGGCCAGGGAATACTTCACAGAGCGGTAGCTGAGATTGGCCAGATAGATGCCAATGCTGCTGTTGTCAGCCGTAATAGCCGTAAGGCCGGGATTATCCTTCAGGAAATCCGGTCGCACAGAGTAGGTGGACCAGGCGCAAAGGGTGTGCCACTGGTTCTGGTCCCGCTCCATGGCTGCCGGCGTCTCGCGCATATAGCGCACATCCGTAGGGTGATAATAGATGTAGTAATTGCCCCTGCCATCCTGGGCAAAAAGCTCCCTGCCGGACATCTCCCCGCAGAGGATATCGTGGAGCTCTGCTTCGCTGACCTTGCCTATGGCAAAGAGCCAGCCTGGCCCGTAACTGCCATACCCCATCTTTTGGGCGGCCTCCACAGAGGCCTTCTCCGACACGGAAAATATCCTGCCAGCCTCCTCAGGGTTGGTGCTCGTCATGACCAGCTGGTCATAAACCTTGGGGATTCTCAGACGCAGGCCGTCATTTTCATAAAAGACTGCCCCCTGCTGCACCTCCTGATGGGACGCCTCCACCAGGTCCAGCTCTGCTGCCTCGCAGCCGCTCCAGGAAAAGCTCAACGCACAAGCTGCCAAAACAGCAGCTGTCAGCTTCCTGTATTTCATCCTCCTCATCCTTTCCCTCTAATCCACGCTTATATATGTGAGATATTCTACAAAGGAAAATTTTCTCCTTCAAAATCAATGAATCTCCACCTCACCTCTAAGCACTTTCTAATGATGCGGTGGTATGATGCTCATGTCACTGGCAGCCAGTGCCAGCACGAACCGCAGTCATATATACAGCAGCAAACGGAGGTTAAACTATGAACGAAGAAACGAGTTTCATGACATCAATCTATTTCTACGTCTATATGGCCCTGATGATGGGGCTGATCTTCCTGCAGCCGCCCTTCACCCCTGAGCTTTTGATTCTCGGCTTTGGCGCAGGCTTCTATCTGGAAGGCCGCAGGAAAAATGGCTGGCGCAGTGCTGCCATCGAATGGCCTGAGGAGTTTTCCTTCCTTTCCACCTGCTATTACAACTGCCTGCTGATTCTCAAGCTGGGCACTATCCTCTGCATCGCCGCAGCCCTCTATCTGGTGCAGGGAGGTGTGTTCAACCTCCTTCAGGATTTCCCTCTGATGACGAAATTATTCATGCTCATGAGTTTCTGGCTGCCTTCTACGGCAGGTGTGCTGTCCCTCTGCTGGATGCTCCATGACAGATGGGCTAAAAGAGCAGGCAGCACCACCATCGCTTCCCTGCATCCCCCCTTCACCCAGGCAGGTCTCAGAAGCAGCTTCCGCACCTGGAGCTGGGTGATTGTCGTCCTCTATGCCATTCTTTCCTGCTGCACCCTCTGGCTTTATCAGACCTTCTTCCACATCATTGATATCCCCCTGGCTGTGACAGCCTACACCATCTTCTACGCCCTCTATATTCCCACCCTGCTTTATATGTTCTTCCATTACAAGAATATGCTTCCCGCCATGGCACCCTCTGCCGAAGCATAAGATCATACGCACCATCAAGGGGATGTTTCACGTGAAACATCCCCTTTAACTATGCAAGTGCAAGATGCCTGCTACTTCAGGAGCTCTCCCTTATCATTTAATTACAGCTACGGAGGCTGCCGGAACAATGTTCCTAAATTCTTTTCCCTCTTGCCTGCCCCTTTCCCTGCCCTTACAATGAAGGGTGGGAAAAATGAATGAAATGGGGAATATTATTATGGAAATGACTGGTGAACTCTATAGGGAGGAAAAAGCTTCCTCACGTCTGGGCAGGCGGGTGCCTGCTATCCTGGGAGCCCATATACTCATGGGCTTTGCCGTGGTGCTCATGCGGCTGAGCCTCTTTGGCAATGATCCCTTCTCCTGCATGAACCTCGGCTATGCGGGAGTATCCGGCCTCAGCTATGGCACCTGCGTGATTCTTTTCAACCTGGCGCTGATTATCCCAGTGGCCCTGCTGGACAGAAGCTACCTGCGCTTTGGCACCCTTATCAATATGTTCATGCTGGGCATCATCGCCGACTTCTGGTATGCCCTGCTGGGGCCGCTGGCCGTATTTGCCGACCCAGACCTGCCCCTGCGGGTAATGCTGCTGGCAGGAGGCGTGGTGCTGACCTGCCTGTCCTGCTCCTTCTACATGAGCTCCCGGCTGGGCATGGGGCCCTATGATGCCATCGGCTGGATACTCTCAGAGCGCAGCGGCGGCCGGGTTCCCTTCCGGACAGTCCGCGTCCTCATTGACGCCTGTGCTGTCACTATCGGCTTTGCCTGCGACAGCATCGTTGGCTTGGGCACCTTGGTGCTGGCCTGCGGCACCGGTCCTCTCATTGAATTTTTCAACCAGAAAGTAAGCCTGCCCCTGCTGTATGGAAAGAGACCTTAAGCTGCAGCCTGCCGTCTCCAGTGGAAGAGCCTGCACATACTTAGCGAAGATAGCAGGAAAACGCCGGGAATCTGGTACGACAAGGACTTCTTCAATAAAAAAAGCTATGGCAAAACAAAGGCCATAGTAGTATAATACATGTAAAGAGAGCACCGCCTAGCGGTCGCCCCAAGACGAGTTAACTACATAAAAGAGCAACCGCCCAGAAGTTGTCAGCTAGAGGCGGTTATTTCTTTGCAACGACAAGAATCAATAGTACCAGTAAGAGTATAATGATTGAGTCATTCATATTGCAACGCCCCTTTCCGGGGCGAATTTTACCGCCAAACGATGCTCGTCAGTAAGCATATCACAAGAGGGATCAAACAAAAGGATTATGAGCAATTATTTTTACGTCTTTATCGGCGGCGGCCTTGGTGCCGTCTGCCGCTACATAGTCACCACCGCCGTAGGCATGCGCTTCGGCGTTCACTTCCCCATCGGCACCCTGGCAGTGAACGCCGTGAGCTGCTTCCTGATGGGCTTCATCATGGGCCTCTTGCTGCCCCTGGCCCAGCGTCTCCACCTGCTGCCGGAGCAGCTACGCCTGCTCCTGACGGTAGGCTTTCTGGGTGGCTTCTCCACCCTATCCTCCTTCGGCATGGAAACCCTGACCCTCTTCCGCGGCGGCAGCCACCTGCTGGCCGGGCTGAATATCATAGCCACCATGGCCGTGGCCCTGGGGACAGTATACCTTGGCTGGCAGGCAGCCGCACTTATGCAGAAATAAGGAACTGTATATTGCACAAAGGGGAATGTTTCACGTGAAACATTCCCCTTTGGTATTTGCTAAAAAAAGCGCCTGCATCTTCGCAAGCGCCTTCCTCAACTGTAGAGATTCCTTGGCAGGCGTGGCGTACTCCTGCATCTCTCGGGTTTCCCTGTCTAACCATCGGCGTGTGGATGCCACGAAATTGTCCACCTCAAAGAATCTCTACCCTTGCCTATATGCTTCTGGCAGTTTCCAAGCGAGACAATGAAGACGACAGAACGCTTGGCGAGCTGTTCTACATCATGATATCCGAAGTTGCCGACATAACATACCATGAATCCATGCAGATCATAGTTGAGGCTATGCTGGCAACGGTTCAAGAGGTATTTCATATTGCTGATGCCCAGTTAGAAGCTTTCTATGAGAAGTTTATGTCCAAGTTGCCGGAGTCCATGCAGCGCCTATTGCAAGCGGTCTGAGGATTTTATCTCTTGAGATATACGGTTTTCAAGGAGCCGTTAGTATTTTCTATGTGGGAAGTTTGAGAACATCATTTTCCAAATCACGGACTTTTTTGGCTGGTACTCCAGCCACCAATGAATTATCCGGCACATCTTTAGTAACGACAGCACCAGCCGCAATAACCACGTTATTCCCAATAGTAAGCCCTGGCATAATCGTCACATTACCGCCAATCCACACATCATTTCCAATGATGATAGGCTTTGCTATGGCACAATGAGCACGACGCTTTGCCGGGGACAACGGGTGCCCCACTGTAGCAATAAGCGTATGCGGTCCTATCATCACATTATCTCCGATTCGTACTTCTCTATTGTCGAGAATGGTCACATTATAATTGGCAAAGAAATTATCTCCGACATGGATGTTCCCTCCATTGTCGCAATGAAAGGTGGGAAGAACCACCGGGCTTTTTCCCGCACTTCCGAAAAGTTCCCGAATTGCAGCCTCCCTTACCGCCGTTTCTGTCATGTCTATGCCATTGAGCTTCTGGCACCCCTTTACAGCACGGAACTTTCGTCCGCGCACTTCCGGCTCCGTGAAATCGTATTCAAGCCCCGCATCCAGTTTTTCCGCTTCTGTCACAAAAATCCCTCCTAATCCATTGATTCCAGTAAAAAAATAGCACATCGAAGGTGTCCATGGTTTTGGACAACGGCATGATGGTGGCCACGGTTCCAAAGCTCTTTGAAAGTTGCACTTATACCATCATCCATTTCCTGCTTCAGCAAATCCAAGCAACAGGAAAGATTATTGCTTCATATATGTCCCCAAAAAGGCAAATACCCGCTCAAAATACTTCTGGGGATCTGTCTTTTTGGCATCAGCATGTCCTGCTCCGGCCACAATGTATTTCTCCTTGGCAGGCGCTGATGAGGCTTCGTATAGTTTCTCCATCATTTCGCAGGGTACCAGTTTATCAGCATCGCCATGTATAAACAGCATGGGCACCTCGGTATGGACAATACTGCGCAAGGGTGCTGCATCTGAAATAGCTGCCCCCGTCTTCATGGGACTGACAATATCCACACAGTTCATCACGGGAAATTCCGGCAGACCAAACAGTTTGTCAAGCTGCACCGTAAACATATCATAGGCACTGGTATAGCCGCAGTCTTCAACGGCTACCACTACATTTTGCGGATGTTTGGCCGTAGTCATCATCACTGTAGCTGCCCCCATGGAAATCCCATGCAGGGCAATCTGCGCGGTTTCATCCTTCTGGGCAATCTCTTTTGCCCAAAGGACGATATCATCGCTCTCTTTTACCCCCATGGTAAGATATTTCCCTTCACTTAATCCGGCAGCACGCAAATCCGGCGTCAGTACATGGTAGCCTCGCTTTATGTACTCGGCAGCGTAATCCCAGACAAAGCGCTGATTGCGCCCATAACCATGCACCAGGATGGCCCAACGCCTGCTGGGTTCCTCTGGTGCGAAATGAGTTGCCACCAGTTTTAAGCCATCCTGGGAGGTTATCATCCATTGTTCATTCTCAGCTTGCGGTTTAGCCGGAGCATCCAAGCCCGGCTCCACAATTGCTGCTGCCGCTTCTGGTATAGCCGTGGGATCTTCAGGATTGCCCCGCAGCAGGGCATAGTCTACAAAGCCACTGCCTATAAAATAGCCTGTTCCTCCCAACAATAACAGAAGTATGATGCACAGGCTCCCCAAGATTTTTTTGCTCCTGTTAATATTTCTCACTCCTCAGGACTAGCAGAAAGGGGCTGTGATAGCGCAGCCCCTATTTTGCATGATATGAATTCTTTACATCAGCTTCTGAATTGGGAAGGTGAAATAAGTGTCAGGATATGGCTCATTCTTCAAGGTAAAATGCCACCATTCCGTGTCCAGGGGCTTAAAACCATGCCTGAGCATTGCCTCACGCAGAATCATGCGGTTCTTGAACTGCACCGACCAAAGAGGCTACAATAAGTTTCTTTTTGATGTCAAATTTCATTTCTGTCATCCTCAATCACACCACATCCATACACAGGCGTTATTCTATCTACACTTTCCTTTTTCCTGCAACCCCTTCTTTACAATACAACCGAGCAGGAAATTCAAGCCATTCGTTGAATTCTTTAAACAGAACATACAACTGTAAATTTAAGCAGCAAAAATTACGGGGAGACCAACCATGAACACTGAACAATCTATTCGTGCCCAACAGGCTAAAGACAACTTCAATTCCGGCTACAACTGTTCACAGTCTGTGCTGCTGGCTTATGAAGACTATCTGCAGGAAAAGGGATTGGACCCCAAGACTGTATTGCGTATGGCATCGCCAATGGGAGGAGGAATCAGCCGCCTCCGCGAAGTATGCGGTGCCGTCTCAGCACTTTGCTTATTGATTGGTTTAACAGACGGCTATTACACGCCTGACGATGAAAAGAAAAAGGCTCTGTACAGCAAAGTACAAGAGCTCGTCCTTCAATTTCAAGAATCCCATGGCTCTATAATCTGCCGGGAGCTATTGGGCTTAGAACAGAAGCATGACCATCCCACACCATCTAAGCGTACAAAGGAATATTACGCAGAACGCCCTTGCGCAGATTTTTGTGCAACAGCAGCTGCGATTTTTGAAAAGAATTATCTGTAGAAATAAGCTATACTGAGCATAAAATACATCTGAGCGGTATTCAAGGAGGAGCGTTATGAAAAAGAAACTTTTTCACACCATGGCTTTGACAGGACTTATGATTACGGCCAGCATGACCCAGACTATGGCTGCGCCCATTCCCCTTCGCGGTATTGTCGAGGGCTTTTACGGCACTCCCTGGTCACAGGCAGATAGGCTGGACATGATGAGATTCTGCCATCAGGAAGGGTTGAACGCCTACATCTATGCTCCTAAGGATGACCCATACCACAGGGCCAAATGGCGGGAATCATATCCCCAGGAAAAGCTGGCAGAGCTCAAGGCCCTCATAGACGAAGCACATAAACAGCAGGTAAAGTTCATCTTTGCCGTTTCCCCCGGATTGGATATAAGCTTTTGGGGAGAAGCTGGCAACAAAGACCGCCTTGCCATGCAGGAAAAGCTCACCGCCATTTATGATCTGGGGGTACGGGACTTCGCCATTTTCTTTGACGATATAGAAAACAAGGACGCCAAAGGCCAGACAGCTTTCCTGAACTGGCTGGAAGATAATTTCGTCAAAAAACATGCGGATATAGCTCCTCTCATCACCGTCCCCACCGAATATTTCCGGGAGGATATGACAGAAAAAGGTCAGACCAAGCCCTATACCCATGATTTTTCCACAGAGCTTGACAAAGACATCCTGGTGCTCTACACAGGTGAAAAAGTGGTGCCTGACGGCCTGAAGGACGAGGATTACCAAAAGGCCAATGCCCTCTACGGACGCAAGCTGGGCCTTTGGTGGAATTATCCCGTCAGCGATTATCTGGAGGCCAAGCTGGCCCTAGGGCCCATTGAAAAACTGCCCCATAGGAAAACCCTGCCGGCCATCTTTTTCAATCCCATGAAATATGCAGAGCTCTCGAAAATCAGCCTCACCACGGGAGCCAAGTATGCCAGACATCCCCACAGCTACAGGTCACAAAGAGCCTGGAAGCAGTCCATCAAAAAGGGATATGGCACTCTTGCCCCTGACATGACCAGATTCGCCGACCACTCCCAGCACATGAAAGTCAGCTGGGCTGAAATAGGCCCGGAAGATGGGAAAAAACTGCGCACCCTTGCTGATGCCTACTGGCAGGCCCGTCAGAATGGGAATCAACGTAAAATAGCCAAGGCCCAGAAGAAGCTAAGCAAGGAGCTGCAACAGCTGGATGTCTCTTTGGAAAATCTTCTGGCCTCTCTGCCGCCGGAAAAACTTGACCAGTGCCGCCCGCAACTTGAGCAGCTGCGACGCATCGTCCGGGCAGACCTGCTGGGGCTCTCCCTCCTGGCAGGAGAACAGGAGAAAGCCGAAAAATTCTCTCAGACCCTGGCAGAAGTAAAAAGCCACGAACAGGAAGCTATCATCTCAGAGAAAAGTGCCCGTGCCCTACTGACAGAAATAGAAGCAGCCCTGCACTGACGAAAGACACTCAAAAAACTCGTCCCAGCCAAATTTTCATGGCTGAGACGAGTTCTTTTGTTTTGTTCAGGCATCTCAATCCCCGTTGAAACTGCTTTACAAAATTAGGGTAGACATAGTCTTCAGACGATGGTCGTTGGGGCTGAAGGGCTCAGCTGGGGCATATAAATAACCCCCAGGATGTTTCTCAAAAGAATATTTAAGTTATTTCAAATATTTTTCCTCTAAATTTGCCAGGGTACCGTCCATCCTCAGTTCTGCCAGTACGAAGTTGATATAGTTCAGCCATTCCTGATCCCCTTTTTGAGCCTGTGAAGAAAACTCTGTAAATAGGGTCTTCTATGATGGTCAATGGATATCAAGCTGGCAGTCTATCAGGGTACATTATTGACAGTTCTCCCCTTACCTTCCCCCAGTTCCTTATCGGCACGGTCCATTTTTTAGTGGCCTCAAATGTAGCCAGGTAGACATACACCTAGAAAATTCGTTTTCCACCTATAATTCAATTTATTTATACGCCATTTCCAAAACCTCCTCTGATAGCGTTGGGTATTGTTTTTTCAACTCTGCCCGGGATACCAGGCGAAAGCCCTTATAAGGCCATTGTTCCAGTTTTGCCGTAGGCAAAACCTCCTCTTGGCCTTTCAACGAGGCGGGAGATATTATTTTTATCCTGCTATCACTTGCGAGTTCTTCTTTTTTTCTCAACCTTCAGTTCCTTGGCTACCTGATAGTAAACCAACAACGTAAAAATACCTGTGCCGCCAATAATATTGCCAAAACCGCAGGGAATAAGGAAGCGGAATAAGTAATCGAAGAACTCCGCTTCCTCTGCCATAACTACATAGGCCATTTCGCAGGAACCCACCACTACATGGGCAAAATCTCCCAATGCGATAAAGTAGACCAGGAACATAATCATGACAAACCTAAAATATTTCGTCTGGGGAGAAATCCACACTATGGCAGCAATAAGAATCCCTGCCGGAATACCGCGCAAAATATTTTCTATGGGGTTCAGTTTCATCACATTCACGGCTACATCATGCATTGCTGCTTCGATTTCAGGTGACAGGGTATAGGGACTGGAATAAAAGGCAGCAGCTATGGCCGTACCTACAATGTTGAAGAAAAATACTGTGGCCCATAAGCGGACTACCTCACCAAAGCGTGTCCATGACCATTCGCTTAAAAGCGGAATTATGGTAGTAATGGGATTTTCCGTAAACAGCTGCATACGTCCCAGAATGACGATGATGAATCCTACGGTATATCCCAAACAGGACACCAGCGGTTCCATGGGAGAGGCTCCCATGTGCATATGAAAAATGGAGCGAAACAAAAAGGAAAAAGAAACCAAAATGCCGGCAGCCAATCCCGAAAAAGCCAAGGCCTGAAGAGGACGAGCCAGTTCTGCCTCCCCTTCTTCCCTGATGATATTATAAATCAAACGCGGCGGCAGTGGCGCATGTTCGTGAAGCACCACCTGTTCATTTCTTGGCAATTCACTGACAAAGTCTTTCTTTTCCATCTATATGCTCCTTCCATCGTAACTGTTCAGTCCCCCCTCTTGGAAGACTGAACAGTTACCACCACGTCTAAAGTTCATAATCAAAGCGTATCTAAGAAATTGCTTATTTTCTCAAAAACAGCCTCCCGACCTTCCATCAATGGAAGCAGATGCTCTGCTCCATCAAGTAAAGCCACTTCCTTCCGGCTGCTGCCAATATGCTCGCCGATATAGGGGGCACTTTCAACTGATGCCATGGTATCGGCTTTCCCATGAATGATTAAGGACGGAGCTGTAATTTTGGGCAGGCAATTTTTGCTGCGCTCTATAACTTCAAGAAGATCATAAACAGAAAGAAGGGGAATTTTATCATAAATCAAATTGGCGGCCGGGGGAACATTCACCAGGTTCCGTTTATTCTCAGGGGTGAAATCTGAAGATGTCAGCATTTCCTTGGGGGGCAGGGCAGAAATGCCCTGTTCCTGGGCAATGAAAATAGGAGCCGCTAATGTGACCACCCCTTTTACCTGTTTTTCCGCTGCCAAAATAAGCCCCAGGCTTCCTCCCATGGAGGCGCCGATTACTACAATATCTCTATCCAGGCCACACAGGACATTATAACCATCCCGTACAGCATTCAGCCAATCATCAGCATTGGTGCGGAGAAGGTCTTCTACCTTTGTGCCATGCCCGGGAAGTCTTGGCGCAAGCACTGCATATCCTTTGGCTGCCAGAAATTTCCCCATTGGCCAAAGCTCGGCGGTATTGCCAGCAAACCCCTGCACCAAAAGCACGGCTTTCTTTTTGCCATCTCCGGGGAGAAAGAATGATTCTGCTCCTTCAATCATCAAGTTACTACCTCCATATTCATTTCTTCCCCTACCAAAAACTCCGTAACTTTCTCACGAAACAGCTTATAGTACGGGAGCTCCATAAGCATGGCATGAGCTGCCCCGGGTATAATCTCCAGCCGCGAGTCTTTAGTATGATGCACAGTTTAGGTACGGCATGGGAATATCTAGGGCGGGATGCTGTAGATTTTGTCATCGCGACCAGTAAAAGTCAACGAACCCCCATTTCAAATGGGGGTTCAATGATTTAGATACCATGTCTTTGGAATCGTCGAACGTTACGACAACTGCTTCATCAGCCAATCGTGAATGGCTTTGTTATCTGCCTGACCATCTGCTGTATTCTCGTCAAGGTAAGTTGCCTTGAAATAGCTGGGCAGTTCTTCGTCAATGAGCTGGACAGCCCAGGCGCCTTTATTCTCGCCTATGCCGTAAATGGCATCCTTGTTGACGCCATAGTTATTGCGGACATCCTTCAAGAGTCCCCGAAGGACCTCCATGCCAGTCGGACTGGACAGGCGCCCAATCTGTGCCTCGCTATCTTTCGTGGACTGAATAGTCAGCACGATTACATACTGCTGGTTTTTCTCCAGTTCGTCCACCCAGGCGCTGACACCGTCCGGCTGCTTCAGCAGGGCCTTGCCATCCGTCTCGCCGTTCACATCATTGATTACCACAATCAGGGGGTAAGACTTGCTGGAATCATACCAGCGCGGCAGACAAAGCTGATATGACAGTTTCGACTGAATGGCTTCCGAGCTTACAAAACGCTGGGAAGCAGGCAGCTTATCCTCTGCCGAATCCTGGCCAGGCCCCACCGGCGTACCGGTATGGGTCTCCAGGGCCTCTGGGCTGGCAGGACGGAACTCCGCATGGGCCATGGAACCAAAGCCAAAGCCGAAGCTGAATGCAGCAATGGCAAAAGCCGTCACGATTTTTTTCTTTTGCATGATAATGACCTCCCTAGTCTTTTCCTTTTATTTGCTCACATAACTGCGCATTTCCTCGGGCATCTCTTCCCACTTGATTTCACTCACCGGAATCCCTTTGGAAAGCCCCCAGGCGGCAGCAATGCCTGCAGCCTCGCCCATGCTCATGCAGGTGGGCTGGATGCGGAAGGAAGCCTGGGCAGCGAAGCTGCCGCTGGCACAGCGCCCCACCACCAGCAGGTTGGAGATTTCGTTGGTCACCAAGGCACGGTAGGGGATTTCGTAATACTGTCCCTTTTCCAGCTTCTTGAAGAGATCCAGCTTCACATCATGGATATCAATGGGATATGCCGTACGGCAGACAGCATCGGGGAAATGATGTGCCTTCAAGTAATCCTCAGCATCCATATAGTATTTACCATGAATACGCCAGGACTCCCGTACACCCACCATGCTTGCTTCGCGGCTGATATAGGCTTTCTCAAAGCCGGGGATGTTCTTGATGAAGAATCCGGCCAGACGGCGCATCATCTTCCGGCCGAAGGTCACAGACTTGCTGTAGGATATTGCATCTGTAGAGCTGAAGTTCAGCGGTGGCATCTCCGGGCAGTTCATGGACATTACAGTGGGCTTGCCCGGAATCGCAAAAGCCTGGATGTACAGGATATCATCATCTGTCAACTCGCCCCGGGCCACACCATCCTTGAAGAATGTCTCATTCTTTTTCCACTTCGCAAACTCAAAGAACGGTGCTCTTTTCTCCTTCAAGGCCTTATCGAAAATCTCCTTCAGGTCCTTTGAATAGTCATCCTTCAAAGCTTTAGTAAAGAATTTGTGAACCTTGTCCACATCAATACCGCCCATTTCAAAACGCAGGCTCATTGGCTGATTCCGTCCCGTCGTTTCTGAGCCTTTTTCCGCAGGAACCCCCGCGAACCGTGAAAGCAATGCATCTCCCGTGCCATCTATGAATGTCCTTGCCTGTATGCTGGCCAGCCCCTCCGGGGTCTGGACTACACAAGAGACAATCTTCCCCCCGCTGGTCACGGTGCCTGCCAAGGAAGCATTGTAGAGGATCTCTACCCCAGCCTCTTCGCACATTTCATCGTAGACATAGGAAAGATATTCCGGC
Source organism: Selenomonas sp. KH1T6 (assembly GCF_900108415.1). Lineage (NCBI taxonomy): Bacteria > Bacillati > Bacillota > Negativicutes > Selenomonadales > Selenomonadaceae > Selenomonas > Selenomonas sp. KH1T6. The sequence goes on along the minus strand of NZ_FNWN01000003.1, from coordinate 57,932 downwards.
ACATATTGTGACCTGCCGCCGCCATAATAGGTATTAGTAGTTATGCCAAGGGAGGTCGAGGCCCCCTGTTTTTCCATGCGCTGGTTCAAATCCGTGATATAGGGCGTATCACTGCCATCCACAAAGGTAGGCATGCAAGGGAAGACACAGCCCTGGGTGGCCAGTCCGCCCAAGGAAATGCCACGCTCCACAAGGACAACTTTCACCCCTTTGCGGGCGGCGCTGACAGCAGCCGCCGTGCCAGCCGCACCGCCGCCGACTACGCAGACATCCGCATTGAAAAGCACGGGAAGCTCTGCATTGCTGAAATCCATCGTCTGTATCATGGAAGAAGCAGCCGCTGCTTTTGCCCCATTATCATTGAGCCCCAGCACCGTTCCAGCTGCGGCCAGGCCCATCAGCTTCATGAAATTGCGCCTGGATATTGGGATTGCAAATGATTTCTCCATAAACCTACCTCCGCTGCACCTCTATCACACTACATCAATACGCAGATAATATTCTATCTACATGTTCATTTTTCCTGCCTGCCCTTGTTTTACTATGCAGCTTTTTTCTCTCCATTTTTCTGCTGTCGTAAATCAAAACAACAGGGCGATAACTTCATCGTCCACTTGCGATGAAGTTATCGCCCTCTCTGTGGCTATGGCCTCATATATGTTTCCAAAAAGTCAAATACCCTTTGGAAATACTCCTGGGGTACAGTCTTTTTGGCATCGGCATGTCCTGCTCCAGCCACGATGAATTTCTCCTTGGCAGGGGCTGATGAGGCGGCGTATAGCTTCTCCATCATTTCACAGGGCACCAGTTTATCGGCATCGCCATGTATGAACAGCATGGGCACCTCGGTATGGACAACACTGCGCAAAGGCGCTGCATCCGAAATGGCGGCCCCTGTCTTCATGCGGCTGACTATATCCACACAGTTCATCACGGGAAACTCCGGCAGGCCAAACAGTTTCTCCAGCTGCACCGTAAACATATCATAGGCACTGGTATAGCCACAGTCTTCAACGGCTGCCACTACATTTTGCGGATGTTTGGCCGTAGTCATCATCACCGTGGCTGCCCCCATGGAAATCCCATGCAGGGCAATCTGCGCGGTTTCATCCTTCTGGGCAATCTCTTTTGCCCAAAGGACGATATCATTGCTCTCTTTTACCCCCATGGTAAGATATTTCCCTTCACTTAATCCGGCAGCACGCAAATCCGGCGTCAGTACATGGTAGCCTCGCTTTATGTACTCAGCTGCATAATCCCAGACATAGCTCTGATTGCGTCCATATCCGTGCACCAGGATGGCCCAAAGCCTGCTGGGCTTATCTGGTGAAAAATGGGTTGCCACAAGCTTTAGGCCATCCTGGGAGGTTATCGTCCATTGTTCATTTTCTGCCTGTGGTTTAGCTGGAGCCTCCAAACCCGGCTCCACAATCGCTGCTGCCGCTTCAGGTATAGCCGTGGGATCCCCTGGATTGTCACGTAGCAGAGCATAGTCCACGAAACCGCTGCCTATAAAATAACCTGCTCCCACCAACAATAGCAGAAGTATGATACACAGACTCCAAAAGATTTTTTTGCTCCTGTTAATTTTTCTCACTCCTCTAAAGATTGTTTTGGGATAAGTATCGTTGTATTTCCTCTATCAATTTATCGCCATCATACGATTTGAAAATTTTAATTTTCATTGCCATTTGCTGCACAAACACCAACCGATAACAGCATAGCCATACATAGTGTTATTGTTCTTATCATCTGTACCATGCTTCTCACTCCTCCTGCTTTGCCCTTCTATATTCCTCAATTTAACCTCACAATTCCTGCAAACTGGCGCAGAGCCGAAAAGCCCTGCGCAATATCTGCCGTTCAGTAAAACATCCTTACCAAATCTATTCATCTTTAAAGATATTTCCACAATGCGCCTTCCTAACGGATCTTTTCTGTCAGAAACTCCGACTCAAAATTCCTGCAAATCTCGTCATACAAATTTTCTCTTTCCCAAATTTGTGATATACTTGTTAAACGTAGTACCATCTTTTCTGGAGGTGACAGTATGTTTTATTTGTTTTCTTGTTTTCTTGCAGGACTGCTGTTCATGGCATTTCCTGCATCCGGCGCAGATGCCTCTCCCATTCCCTTGTGCGGCGTAGTGGAAGGATTCTACGGCACTCCCTGGAGCCACAGAAATCGTCAGGATATGCTGGAATTTTGTGGGGACCAGGGCCTCAATGCCTATATCTACGCCCCTAAGAATGACCCTTATCACAAGGACCGCTGGCGGGAACCCTACCCCAAAAACCAGCAGAAAAAACTGGCAGAACTGGCACGAACGGCAGACAAACACCACGTGGAGCTAATCTTTGCGATATCCCCTGGACAGGATCTGCATTATGACGGGCCGGAGGGCACGGCAGACCGAAAGATAATGCTGAAGAAGCTGGAAGCTGTACATGACCTGGGAATACGCCGCTTTGCCATTTTCTTTGATGACATAAAGGGCATGACGGAAAAAAGCTCCGTGGATGCAGAGGATGCCCGCAATCAGGCTGAATTCATCAATGAGATCCAGAAGGAGTTCCGCGCGGCCCATGAAGATGTCCCTCCCTTCATTGCCGTCCCCACGGAATATTATTATGAGGACATGGTGGCAGGAAAGAATCCCAAGCCCTACACCCGCACCTTCTCCGAGGCTCTTTCCCCGGACGTGACGGTGCTTTACACCGGGAACGGCGTTGTAACAGAGGGCATCTCCGACAGGGAGTTGGAACAGGCTGACGGACTCTATGGCCGCAGGCTCGGCGTATGGTGGAACTATCCCGTAACGGATTACCAAGAGGCAAAACTCGCCCTGGGGCCAATCGTGAACCTGCCGAAGAAGGAAGAGCTGCCGGCCCTGTTCTTCAATCCCATGAAGCATGAACGCCTTTCCAAGATCGCCCTTGCCACAGGAGCGGAGTACGCGCATGATCCCGAACACTACGCACCGGAAGCTGCATGGTCCCGCGCCATCAAAGAACAGTATGGCGAACTGGCTGCGGACATGGAACTCTTTGCCTCCCATTCCCAGCGCATGGAGAACAGTTGGGCTCACTGCGGGCCACAGGATGCCGCAGCGCTCCGCCGTGAAATGGACGATCTCTGGAAGCATTGGGCAGCAGGCGGCACCGAAGCCGAGCTCGACTGGTTTGAGCTCCGCCATCGATTCCAAGCCATGGACGATGTCGCCGTCCACTTGCAAAAAGGCCTTCCGAAGGACATCCGAAAGGAATGCGCCCCTCAGCTGAACCTGTTCGGAGAGCTGGCCCGGGCAGACCTGCAGGCACTGCAGCTTCTGCAGATGCATCGCTCCGGAAATCACCCGAAGGAAGTGAAAAAACTGCTGGCAAAACTAAAGGAGAAAAACGAGAAATTCACTGCCCATCAAAAGACCGCCCGCATTTCCGACGGCACCGCCAGGGATTTTCTGGTGGAAGCTATAGGCTATGTGGAAACCGGCACACGCAAGACAAATGGCAGGTAGGACATATTGAAAAAGGGCAGGTATTCCATCCTTATGCAAGGAATGGGACACCTGCTTTTTTCACCAAGTTGCAGCTGTTCAAGTTTAGCGATTATTTACTTACATAACTGCGCGTTTCCTCAGGAATCTCTTCCCATTTGACTTCATTCACCGGGATTCCCCTGGAAAGTCCCCAAGCCGCTGCAATGCCTGCGGCTTCGCCCATGCTCATGCAGGTAGGCTGGATACGGAAGGAAGCCTGAGCGGCGAAGCTGCCACTTGCACAGCGTCCCACCACAAGCAGATTGGAAATCTCGTTGGTCACCAAGGCACGATAGGGAATCTCATAATACTCGCCCTTTTTCAGCTTTTTGCTGAGGTCCAGATTCACATCATGGATATCGATGGGATACGCCGTCCGAGCCACTGCATCGTGGAAATGCCTGGCATCGGTATATTCCTTATCTGTCATGTAATACTTACCACGGATGCGCCATGATTCCCGAACTCCCACCATACTTGCTTCGCGGCTGATATAGGCCTTCTCAAAACCGGGGACGTTCTTGATGAAGAATCCTGCCAGACGGTGCATCATCTTCCGGCCGAAGGTCACAGCCCTGCTGTATGAGACGGTATCCGTAGCACTGAAGTTCAGTGCCGGCATCTCAGGACAGTTCATGGATAATACGGTGGGTTTGCCGGTAATCGTAAACGCCTGAATATACACAATATCATCCTCGGTCAGTTCACCCCGGGCAACACCGTCCTGGAAGAATTTCTCGTTCTGTTTCCACTTCCAGAACTGAAGGAATGGCCGGCCTTTCTTCCTCAGAGTGTCTTCTGCCAGTTTGTCGAAAGGACCTCTCTCTTTTACCCCCTTTATAATGAACTGATGATAGAGCTTGCCCATATCAATGCCGCCCATTTCAAAACGCAGGCTCATGGGCTGGTTGCGTCCTGTCTTTTCCGAGCCTTTTTCCACAGGAATGCCCGCAAACCGTGAAAGCAATGCGTCTCCCGTGCCATCGACGAAGGTCTTTGCCTGTATCTTTGCCAGTCCCTCAATGGTCTGGACAACACAGGAGACAATCTTTCCTCCATCAGTCACCGCCCCCACCAATGAAGTGTTGTAAAGGATATCTACCCCCGCCTCTTCACACATTTCATCATAGACAAAAGAAAGATATTCAGGCACATATTGTCCTCTGCCACCACCGAAATAGGAGTCAGTATCCACTCCAAGGAGCGGCGGCACCCCCTGTTTTTCCATGCGTTTGTTCAGATCCGTGATGTAGGGCGTATCGCTGTCATAGCAATAAGTAGCCATACATGGGAAAACACAGCCCAAGGTGGCCAGTCCCCCCAGGGAAATGCCTCGCTCCACAAGAACAACCTTCGCTCCTTTTCGCGCAGCGGTAACAGCAGCCGCAGTCCCCGCTACGCCACCACCAACCACGCAGACATCGGCATCAAAGAGTACGGGAAGCTCCGCATTATCGAAATCCATCGTAGATATCGTTGGCGAAGCAGCCTCTGCTTTTGCGGCATCCCCCTTGACTCCCAGAACAGTCCCGGCCGCTGCCAGACCCATCAGTTTCATAAAACTGCGTCTGGACATCGGGATTGCAAATGAGTTACCCATAATACACTACCTCCAGTTCTTGGATGGACGGATGGGTGTACATTCCTGCCCATCAACTATTCCCTTTTGGCCTCGAACGATGATGAAAAGGTTCTTGGCCCCTGCAACAAGATTGACAGGCGGACCATTGCCTTTTGGCAGGCTCATGGCCCGCCAAAAGGCTACTTCGAAGTTTTTTTCAAGACTTGCAAAAGCAGCCTGCTGCTTCGTAAGGAGTATTATCATTCGCAGTAAATTTCATCAACTATACATTACTTTCAATTGCGCATGTTTCACTTCCCCATGTGCAGAGTCTCCTCTATCTCCTTCTGCAACACCGCCATGGATGCCTTTATCTCCAACGTACGTCCAGCGGTAAGACGGCCTAGTTCCTGGCGGTAGACTGGGGTCATCTCATGGAGCAGGCCGGCAATGCTGCTTTGGGTGTCCTGGGCTTCCTGGGAGGAATTGCCGGAGAGCAGCAAGTAGTTTTCCAGCAGGGAAAGGGTTTCTTCGTTCCAGTAGGTCACTACTTTTCTGGCACCTATGACTTGGGAATCCGATGCCCCCAGGGAAACGGCGCGCTGTATCTCCTTCAGAACCTTCAATATATCCTCCACATAGCGCCTCACGCTCCTGTCGGAGATTTTCGACCTCTGCTCCTCTATGGCCTTGAGCTGTTCTTTCAGCCTGGTCCTGATTTCACGGCAGTAATCCCGGTAGTCAGGCTCTGACTGTACTGGTACAGGCTCCGGCTCAGCGGCCTCCTCTTCTTCTACTGCCCCGCGCAGCTGCCCCCGCTTCCACAGCAGGTAATAGGGCAGGGCTCTGGCGTGGCGCTCCTTCAGGTCTTCCCACTCACCCAGCATCTGCCCGTAGACTCCTTCGGAAAATTTATCTTTGGGAGGATGAGCCCATAAGTCCAGTGTTCGGCGGGGTATTTCCTCCCCGTAGGACCTCATGAAGAGGTGCTCCAGATTGCTGCAGAGCAGGATGAAGATGATCAGCAGGACATTTTCCTTCAGGAACTCATATACAAAGGGAATAAACCCCAGCATGAGGACGAACAGCCCCCAGCCCAGCACATTGATGAAGATGCCTTCCATTTCCATGGCCAGGAAGCGCTGGGGAATAGGCTTCAGCAGGTTTTTCGCCGTCTGCTGCATCTTCCTGTTCCAGAGCTCAAGAGCATCTTCATAGGTGGCGGCACTGCAGGCAAAGACATTCTTGTACAAGCCCTGGGGCGCAATCTTGTAAAGCTTTTCCCCCTTGGCGGAGCCAAGCTTCACATCCTTCATGGCGCAGATAAGATACTGCTCTTCCTTCCGCGCTGCTTCCAGATTCTCAAACAAGCCTATATCCGAGCCCGTCAGCAGGTCATAGGGACAGATAAAGCGGTCATGCTCCCTGGCATAAGCCCGCAGGAAGTCCCCGTCCCCCAGCAGCTTGAACTGATTCCACTTCTTCACGTCCTCACCTCCCCTGCAATTCATCCTGCTAGAGATATTCTCCGGAGGGTTGTTTTTTCCTTCTATATAGGTGGGCACAAGAAAAGTCCTGCAGATGTTTCACGTGAAACATTTGCAGGACTTCCTTTTATAGCAGTTCCTTAGCAGCTTTGCGCCATCTTCCCCATGATTTCCTCCATCCTGCCCATGTGGCGGGCGGTGTAGAGAATGGTCTTCAGGATGGTCAGTCCCAGGACAGCACCTATGCCTTCTCCCAAAGCCAGGCCAGCCTGCAGGGGGACATCCTCTGCCTTGAGGCCTCCCAGTTCCAACGCATATTTCATGCCTGGTTCCCGGGAGAGGTGGGAGGAGAGGGCCACCTGGCTGACCTGGGGATTGTTCTTCGCCGCACAGGCAAAGGCCACGGCGGTGATGAAGCCATCCAGCAGGAAGGGAATGTTTCTCGCGGCGCATTCCTCCATGGCTCCACACAAAGCGGCGATGTCATAGCCTCCCACACAACGGATGATATCCTGGGGAGAATCCATCAACTGGCTGTGCTTGCGGATTCCCTCTGCCACCACCTGCCGCTTTCTCATCAGCACATCATGGCAGCCGGGATTGGCGCCGTAGCCTACGGCAAATTCCGGGGCCACCCCGGAGAGGGCGCAGAGCACGGCGGCGGAAGTGGTGGTATTGCCCAGTCCCACTTCCCCGAAGGAAAAGACATTTACTCCCAGCAGGGCTTTTTCTCTCACGGCCTCCCTGCCTGCCTGATGAGCCTTGGCATATTCATCCCTTGTCATGGCAGGTCCTTTCAGGAAATTGCGGGTACCCAGCCGCACCTTGCGGTTTCGCCCCACCTGTTCCTGGGAAGCCAGACCTACATCTATCACCTCATAGGGAATACCGTTGCAGGCGCAGAAGCAGCTCACCGCCGCCTTGCCCTCTGCCACGTTCTGAGCCAGCAGGGTCGTGACTTCCTGAGGATACTTGCCCACTCCCTCTTCCAAAATGCCGTTATCAGCGGCAAAGACCAGATGGCAGGGGCGCATTTCCTCCTCTCCGCCCCAGGCTGCCATGAGCTTCATGGCCTGTCCTTCAAAGACCCCCAGGCTTCCGGGGGGTATGGCAAGTTCCGAAAAATCCATTTCACTTTCTCCTTATGATATGCTGTAGTTCAGTTCCACGCCGCTCTTCTTTTCCTTCATGTAAAGCTCAGCCAGTTCCAGCACCTGCTCTGCCGCCTCCAGCGGTGGTGTGCCCTCAGTATATATGTTGGAAATGACATTGCGATGGGATTCGGGCTTTTCCGAGGTGGACTGATAGCCCATATAGACGCTCATGCTCTCCCCGGTGGCCAGCCCTGGGCGCTCGCCGATGAGCAGGATGGTGACCTTGGGAATCTCCAGGGCCTCGCTGACCTTGTCCGCCACATTCACCCGGCCATAGCGGATGAAAACAGGGGTGCCAAAGCTCCAGCCCCGCTCCTCGCAGCCCTTCACCAGAGCGTGGTACATGGGCCTCAGGTTGGCATTCACCGCAAAACCGCTGAGGCCGTCTGCTGCCAAGAGCTGCACATCTGCTCCCAGCTTGCAATGCTCCCGCAGGGCTGCTGCGGTCTCTTCCGAGATAAGCCTGCCCCGGTCGGGCCTGCGGACATATTCCTCCTTTTCCTGCACCAAAGTCTGTATCTTGTAGAAGCCCAGGGCATCCACTACCTTTTCCTCCATGGGTGTCCACACGGCATCCTGGGCCACCGCATGGTCGGCCCGGAATTTCAGCAGGGAGGCGGTGCGCATCCTGTCCCCCGCCCTGCCGATGCCCAGCCGGGCGTTGGTATAGCCCTTGAGCATCTTCACCATCTCAAGGCTCACGGGATTCTCTATACCCACTGCCTCCTTGATGGCAGCACTTGATATATCTCTGGCCATGCTCTCCTTCATACGGCACTCCTCCTTTTGGCAAGATAGCCTTCCATGAAGATGGACGGGTCGCCTGCCACGGCTGTCAAATGACCTGCCTCGTCAAAGATGCCCAGCTCCTGCATGCGCCTGTCAAATTCTGCAATAGTGCGCTTGCCGCTGAGACGGCGCAGAGCCGCCCCGTCATGGTAGCTGCTGGTCTGGTACATGAGCATTACATCATCACCGCCGGGGATGCCCATGATGTAGTTGCAGTCTGCCATAGTGAGCATCACTGCCAGATTTTCCAGATCGTTCTGGTCCGCCCGCATGTGGTTGGTATAGCAGACATCACATCCCATGGGCAGGCCGGTGAGCTTGCCCATGAAATGGTCCTCCAGCCCCGCCCTGATCATCTGGCGGCCGTCGTAGAGGTATTCAGGACCGATGAAGCCCACCACTGTATTCACCAAGAAGGGCTTGTAACGCTTGGCAAAGCCATAGCAGCGAGCCTCCATCACCACCTGATCAGCTCCGTTGTGGCCATCCGAGGACAGCTCCGAGCCCTGCCCTGTCTCGAAGTACATGAAGTTTTCCCCCTTGGAGCTCTTTCTTTCCTTCATGATGGCGTAGGCCTCATCCATCAGGGCCACGTCAATGCCGAAGGCCCGATTGGCAATCTCCGAGCCTGCCAGGCTCTGGAACATCAGGTCCACGGGAGCCGCCTGCTTTTCCAAAATCTTCATCTGAGTAGTGACATGAGCCAGCACGCAGTTCTGGGTGGGCAGCTCCCATTCCTCCATAAAGGACTTGAACTCCCTGAGAATCTCTGCCACCTTTTCCAGCTTGTCCACGGCAGGATTCAGACCAATGACTGCATCCCCTGCCCCGTAGCTGATGCCCTCCATCACCGAGGCCATAATGCCCGCCGGGTCATCAGTGGCGTGATTGGGCTGGAGACGGGTGGAGAGAGTGCCGGGCCTGCCGATGGTGGTGTTGCAGGTTGCCTCCACGTGCATCTTCTTGGCAGTGTAAACCAGGTCCAGATTGCTCATAAGCTTGGCTGCCCCTGCCACCATCTCCGAAGTCAGTCCGCCCCGGATAGAAGCTATCTCCTCCGTGGAAGCGGCCAGCAGGAATTCACGGAACTGCCCCACCGTCATAGACTTTATCCTGCGATAGGGAAGCTCCTCCACTGCATCCTGTTCGGCCCGGGTCACATCATCCTCCTCATAGGGCACGGCGGGATTATTCCGCAAGTCCTCCAGCGTCAGGTCCGAGAGCACTGCCTTGGCGGCTACCCGCTCCGCAGCTGTGGCCGCCCCGATGCCTGCCAGCATATCCCCTGACTTTTCCTCATTGGCCTTGGCCAGCACATCCTTCACATCACGGAAATTATATCTTTCCCCAAACAGGGTTGTTCTGAGCAACATCTTATCACCTCCGGCCTTTCTCAGGCTTTTTCATCCAGAGCATCCAACACGCCGAATTCCTCCTCAAAGGGACGGATATGCCTGCGGGCGTACAGGAAGTAATAAGCCACCGCCACGACATAGATGCCTGCCACATAGGGCAGCACTTCGCTGGAAGCCAGCAGCAGGCTCACCAGGCAGAACACAGCCAGGATAAGGCTCACAGCAGGAATGGCCATGGAGGACACCTTGAAGGGACGCTTCAGCTCCGGCTCCCTGTGACGCAGGATAAAGAGAGATACGAGGCTGGTGAGATACATGATGACGGAGCCGTAGCAGGCAATGGTGATGACCATGTCCGTCAGACCCGTGAGAGCCGCTATGAGGCACACCACCCCGGGCAGCACCAGCGCCCAGACAGGGGTCTTGTGCTTCGGATCAAGTCGGGAAAGAAACTTGGGCAGATAGCCCGTGCGGGCCATGGCATAAGTCTGGCGGGAATAGCCCACGATGATGCCATGGAGGGAAGCCACCAGGCCGAAGAGGCCAATGCCGCTCATGAGGAGCACCGGCAGGGAGCCGTCACCGTAGGCTGCGCTCAGAGCCATGGGCAGGGGGAAGTCCACTCCCGCCACCGCCTCAGTATCGCCGATGCCTGCCGTCAGGAACAGGGTGAAAACCGCCATCACCAGCAGGGTTGCCATGCCGCTCAGGAAACCTTTGGGAATATCCCTCTGGGGGTCAACCATCTCCTCAGCGCTCATGGCGCCGCCTTCAATGGCCAGATAGAACCAGATGGCAAAGGGCACTGCCGCCATGACCCCGTCCCAGCCGTTGGGCAGCATGGGACCGGCCATGACCCGGGCCATTTCAAAATGCGGCGCAGCCAGCAGCCAGTAGAGGACCAGGCCGCCAAGGGCGATGACCGTCACCGTCAGCTCAAATACAGCCGAAGTCTTCATGCCCAGGTAGTTAAGGAAAATAAAGAAGAAAAAGGCGGCCACTGTAGCCACCAACGGATCAATGGCGGGAATGAGAGCATGGACGTAGCCGCCTACCGCCAGGGCAATGGCAGGAGGGGCAAAGACAAACTCAATGAGACAGCTGATGCCGTTCACATAGCCGCCGAACTTCCCCAGAGCCCGCCTGGCATAGGCGGAAGGACCGCCTGCATGGGGAATGGCTGTAGCCAGCTCTGAATAGGACAGGATAAAAGTCACATAGAAAATTGTCACCGGAATCAGGGCCAAAGCCAGCCCCATGACGCCGCCAGCGGCAAAGCCGTAGCTCCAGCCAAAGTAGTTGCCGGATATCACCAGCCCCACAGCCAGCGCCCATAGATGAATTGGTTTCAGCACCCGTGTCAGATTTTCTTCCCGGACTTCCGGCGCCTTCGCCGTAATTACCCCTGCATGATTCGCACTCATGATAACCCCTCCCATTTCACTCAGTCATTCAGTCATTTAGGCAAAAGGAGCCGACAGGCAGGGCATCTCCCCTGTCCGTCGGCTCCTTTGCCGCGTCTATATGTATATCACGGCCCAAAAAAGGCGCTGACAGAGAGCCTCCTTTGGCTCCCCGTCAAGCGCCTTTGCTTGTGCCGGAAATTATGTTGCTATGATACTATACAAAAACAGTCTAAGTCAAGCCGTTTTTGATGAAATACTGTATACTTTCCTAAACATCTGCTTCAGTTGAGGAACACGCTTGCCTTCTCAGCGCTTATCCTCATCCTTCAGCACCACTTTGGCATCGCACTCGAACATGCGGTTCCAGGGGAAATCCACCTGCACTTCCTGCACCTTCAGCCCCCAGGGGAAGCAGAGGTTTCTCTGCAGGAAATCCTTCAGCAGGGCAGCAGTCTTTTCCCGGGCAGGTTCCAGTTTCGCATCCAGCTTGCCATAGCCCCCTTCACCCGGCCAGCCGCCCAGCATATTGGCCACCTGCTGGCGGACATTAGCCTGGTAAGCCCAGTCATCCACATAACGGGTAAAGAGCAGGTCAGCTACATCGTCCTTGCTCATCTTATTCGCCAGAGAAGCAGCTCCCAAAAGGAAGCCGCTGCTGTTGGTGGCGGTGTTCCAGCCGCCATAGCCCTGCAGGCGGAACTGCAGGCCGTCCTTCCTGAGGCCTTCCAGCAGGGCATTATCAGCGCCATTGCCATAGGCAATATCTGCCACGGCCACGGGATACCCCTTCTGCACATAGTCATTTACCTTTTTGACAAAGTCTTTGGTCCCCTTGCGGAATTTCGTCGTATTCACAGGAAAGTTGGCCTCTGAGGTCTTGCCGTCTGGATTGGTGCTGACCAGCAGTACCAGGTCGGCCCGTTTGGGATCATTTACGGGTATGCCCCCCAGGGCCGCAATGGCCTTTTCCACAGAATCGCCGATTTTTTCATTGGTATAGGTGGGGATAGTCTCAGCCCCCTTGCCCTTGGCATACTCCGCATAGACAAAGGGCACATCCCGGAGATTATCATGGATAGCCCGGGATACCATCAGCATGCCCAGCTCATCTGCCCCGGAGGTGACCACGGAGCGTGTCTTGCCCAAGGTCTCCCCCAATTCTTCCAGATGACGGCTCTCACGATGGGTCTGGGAGGGCACGGCGCTGTCATCGCAGCCCAGCAGGAAATAGTTGAACACACCAGCCTCAGCCATGGTCATGAAACGCTCATTGGCATCGTAATTCCTGGCCCGGCGCTGGAGCCAGTCATCCAGGTACTCAGCGGGAATCTCAGCCTTGAGCTGCGCCAGCTGCTTCTTGTCCTTGCGGGAAAGCCCCTGCATTTCTTCCTTATCCAACAGGGCGGTGTAGGCGAAAATCTGGTCACCGTGGGTCTTGTAATAAGCCGGCTCCTCGCTGGAATAAGCCGCGCCCCGTGGTGTCCTCATAATTGTACCGAAAGCATAGAGGGGCAGACGCTTATGATTCTCATGAAAAGTCTTCAAGGCCTCCGCCCGCTCCATGATTTTCTCTGCGGTGAGGTCATGCTTGCGGGAGCCCACCAGACTGCCATAGAGCATGGCATCAGTAGACACCACCGCCGCCTGCGCCCCCGGAGAGTTTTCCTCCAGCCATTTCAGCAGCTCTTCCGGGTGCCCGTAATCCTTGATGCCCCCCAGCATCTCCTTGGGCGGCACCAGCACCTTATACCCAAGTTTTTCCGCCACCTCCACCGTCTGGCTGTCATTCACGGGACGGTTGTCGATGGGAATGTAGACAATCTTCTTCCCAGCCCCCGGCCCCTTGACGTTCACCTCAGCCGCCGAAGCCGCCGGCATCATGGTCATAGCCCCCAGGCAAAAAGCCGTCAACGCTCCTAATAATCTTTTATGCAAATCAATACCCCATTTCCACAGGTCTCAAGTGAAAGAAAAATACTATTGGCCACAGTGAGCAATTCAGCACAACATTCATTCTAACATCAGTTTATGAAAGAAACTTACAGTCGCTTCTCCACCGCCATAGTGGCAATCCTCACGCAATCATCGCAGGAACAGAGCATCTTGCCTGTGCCCACGCCCTTGAGCTCTTTGCAGATGGTGGCGCCGGCCTGTTCCTTGAACTCCGTGAGCATTTCCTTAGTCATCATCTTGGTGGGTTGGCCGCTCTTGTTCAGCCAGCCAATGGTCATGGCAGCACCGCAGAGAGCTCCGCAGGTGGCCTCCATGCCTCCCATGCCGCTGCCGAAGCCGGAGCCCAGGGACAGCAGGTCCTCCTCGCTCATGCCGATCTCATCCTTGAAGGCCATCATCACTGCCTGAGCGCAGTTATGCTTTTTCTTTAATTCTGCTGCCAGTTCGGCTCTCTCGGTCGTATTTTCCATGATAAACTCTCCTTTATAATCTACACAATCTAGCTAAATACAATTTTACCATCTATTCCCATCTGCAACAACCGGCAGGAAGATGCACAGCAGCCCTGCAAATGTTTCACGTGAAACATTTGCAGGGCTGCCTTCATTTCGCTTGTCAGTTTGGTCCTTAGAACTTCCCGCCCAGATTCTCCAAAGTGTCAATCACTACCACGCAGTCAGGTTTTACCCTCTGCATAAGGGCCCGCATCTTGTCTACCGGCAGAGAGACACATCCTCCTGTGTAGGGCTTGTTCACGCCGAAGCAGTGCATGAAGATGGCAGAGCCTGCACCAAGCTTTCCTTCCTCATTGTAGCTGATATTCAGGCAGTAGAGGTAGTGGGGATTGTAGTCCACAATATGCTCGCTGTCTTCTTTGTTCAGATTGGGCAGCTTGCGGATGTCCACCATCTCGTTGTAGTGCATGCCAGGGCGGCTGTCCCCTGACCAGTAGATATTATCATCTACCTGGGTATAAGGCAGCTTGCATCCCGGGTCTTTCTCAATGCCGAAAGCCTTGGTGAAGTGGTAAGTGCCCACAGGGGTCTTGGCATCCCCCTCTTTTGTCTTGCCCAGGCCCTCCCTGCCAATGAAACCGGGAGTGGAAAGCACTTGCACCCAGTTGCCGTCACTGTCTTTCTCATGCATAGAAATCCAGGCAGACTGAGGGGCTACGCCTCCCACTACTACCATCTGTTTGGCAGTGGAGGCGGCAGGCAGCTTCGCCACCCAGGCAGGACTGTAGACAACTTCCACAGCCTCCTGCACAGAAGCCTTGCCGCTGGGGAAGGTGAAATAAGTGTCAGGATATGGTTCATTGCGCAGGGTGAAATGCCACCATTCCGTATCAAGGCCTTTGAAACCATGACGGAACATAGCCTGCTGCAGGATGCGGCGGTTCTTCAGCTGCTCGGGAGTCAGGTCCCCCTTGAAGTCCGGGTGGGATCGCTCGCCGAAGTAGTCGAAGGTACCGCCCATATCCACTTCTTTTTCGGTATTCATATCGAAAAGGGTCAGGTCCACCGTGCTGCCCCGGCTATGGCCGGAGTAGGCAGCGATATAGCCCTGCTCAAAGAGCACATCCTTATTGAGGTCAGGATAAAAATACTCCTTCATGCGGGTATCTTTCAGGTTTTCCGCCCAGGCTTTGAAATGGTCCACGGCCATCTGGGGACGGTAAGCGTCGAAGATCTTCAAGCGATATCCTTTTTCCCTAAGCTCATCTGCCACATCCTTCAGGGCAAAGGCCGCTTCTTTGGTCATCAGGGCCACGGGCTCCTCATAGCCGCGAATCCTGTCCCCTACGAAATTATAGGTGGAGTAGTAGCGGATTTCCTGTATCACATCCGGCACCACGTCTGCCAGCACCACAAAACCAGAAGCATCCGCCGGATTCACCGCCGCAGCCTCTGCCACCGCCACACAGCTGACAGGCAGAGGCATAACTCCCTGGGGCAGGAATCCACCGCCGCCTACCAGCAGGCTAGCAGCCAAAGCAGCTCCCGTCATTTTTTTTATATATCTGTTGTTCATGAAAAAACCTCCTTCCAGAATTGTGTCACACTCCTCTATTCTACATAAAACCCTCCATTCCTCCCCCCGGTCTCACTTGCCAGGCAGGAATACCCAAAACTTTGACGAAGTGAGTTCAAGAGAAAACCTGCCGAAAAGTTTCTGTATTTTTCTGTAAGGAAGTGATGGAAGCATGCATAAAAACAACCATCCCTTAGCCATTTACTGCACCTCCTGCGGGGCGCCTGCCGTCTACGACATTGTGAAGCAGGACTACCACTGCAAATATTGCGGGGCCCGGACAGATATCAGGGAACCGGTACAAAAGCTGGGACAGTGGCGGGATGCCCATCGGAAGAGCTTTTTCGCGGAAGAAAACTCTGCCGAGGGCTTGCACGTTTGCTCCAACTGCGGGGCAGAGGTCATGATACCCGCCGGGGAGGCCACTGGGAACTGCGAGTTCTGCGGCGGCAAATTTGTACGCCGGGAGTTTGCCCAGTCAGATGAGCTGCCGGAAGTCATCATTCCTTTCGTGCTGACAGAGGAAGAGGCCAGGGAAAGGCTGCAGGAATGGGCCAATGCCAATCAGAAGGAAAAAGAAGCACGGACAGTGCTCAGTGCCATTGATAAACTCAGGGGCTACTACCTCCCCTACGAGCTAATCCGCGGACCGGTCACTGCCGAAGTAGAGCGCATGGAGACCTTCTCCGACAGAAGTACCACTGCGGAGGCTTCCTGAACGGCATCGCCGTGAATACTTCTAAACAGCTGGACAATCTGGTGCTTGATGCCATGGAGCCCTTTGAATGGACCGCCTCCCGCCCCTTTGAATTTTCCTTCCTGGCTGGCCAAAGGGTGAAGCTCTCGGATATCGGTGCCAAAGCCCTGAAGAAGAGGGTACTGGAGGAAGTGGAGGCAGGCTTCCGTCCCGAAGCAGAGAAAGAGCTGCAGACTACAGGCATCATCATGCGTATGCAGGCAGGCAATATCCTGCGGCTGCCTGCCCTGCTGCCTGTCTATGTCCTCTCTTTAGGCCCTGTACTGGCAGTGGTGAATGGCCAGACAGGACGGGTGGCTGTCTCCAGGGAGAAGGAGGAAAAAGTCCTGTCCTGGCTCATTGAGCCCACCTTGCTGACCCTGCTGGTCGGCGGCCTGCTGGCCCTTTGGGAGCCATACGTGGGACTCATGTCCATGGTGGTCTTCGGCCTGATCTTCTTCACTGCCTTCAGCGATGGACGGGGCGAAGAATGGCGGCGGGTGATCTTCAAGACCAAAAAGAGCCGGGCCGAGCGCGTCCAGAGCAAGCTCACAGTGACAGAAGGAGAAAACACCATAGAAGATACCACCCCCCAGGCCGTCTTCACCGAGCCAGTGAACGGCGAGACAGTGCCGGTAAAGATTGCCTTCTACCCCCCGGGGCGCATCTTCAAGACTTTGCTCCTGCTGCTGGTCTTCAACTTCCTGCCTGCCATCCTGGCCTTTCCGCTGGATATTGAGGGGACGGCAGACTACAGCTACCTCGCCGTCTGGCTGGTTCTCTCCGTGCCCGCCAGCCTGATTTTCTGGGTGGCTGTAGGCCGCATCAGGGTCTACAACCACCCCATCCTCCACCGCGTCTTCCCGGACGGCAAGCTGGAACGGGTAAAATCAGACCAGGACAGGAACGTCTCCTTCTTCACCCGCCTCAAGGAATTCAAGGAACTGGCAGCCTGTGGCCCCATCCTCTTCATCCTCGGGGTCTCCTTCTTCATGTTGGTGGGAACCATAGCAGCCATCCTGATACCAGAGTAAAAAACGGGGGAATGTTTCACGTGAAACATTCCCCCGTTTAATCATTTTTCAAATTATCCCCGGGCGTATTTTGACGGTGTGTCCCTCTTGCAGGGTGACTTTTTCCACCAGGCAGGTCTTGGTGCCCACTGTGAAAAACTCAAATTCAGTCACATTTGGCAGTTTTGCCCACAACTCTTCCCGGTTGCTTCTCTCGGCCAGTGTCTGTGAAGCTTCTTTCCCTTTGGGATCAAGAATCAGGACATAATAGACAGCCGGGGGGATATTCTCAAAGGCGAAATGACCTTTTTCATCGGCCTTAGTGTAGTAGAGGGGTTGGTTTTCAGGAATGATCCCTTCCTGATACCATCTCTGAACGGCAGCATAGGGAATGGCGTCAAAATTTATGTCGCTCCGAATCAGCCAAATCTCTGGCGCGGCAGATTTCTTGCCGTGCTTGGGGGCGCTGACATCCCACATCAGACCTCCGCTGCCTTCCCCCCTGGCCACGCGCAACTGACTGCCATCCTCAAAACGCGCAGGATAGACACTGCCTATGATATTGCCTGCGGCAGCTGCGATGACAGTGCCCAGACACCAGGCCAAAAGAGTCAGCAGGATAATAAGGCGTTTCATAGCAATCCCCTTCCTTTCCAGAATGATTTGTTCTTCAGTTATCTTCGCCTTGCAGTGTGTTTTTTCCTGCCAAGAAGATAATGAGGCCTGACTTAGGAAAGGAGCGGGTAATAAAATCTATAACGAGTACAAGATGTCCCCCACTTCTATAAGTGGGGGCGGTAACTTACTAACAGGCGGCGAGTTAATATCTCCCGCCTCGTTGAAAGGCCAAGAGGAAGTTTTGCCTTCGGCAAAACTGGAACAATTGCCTTATAACGGCGGGCGGCTCACCTAAGCTTGCCTAAAAAGAACGATATCATCAACTGGCAGAAGTGGTATACTAAGAGACATAACCTGCCACAGAATTGCAAAGGAGGATGCCTATGCCCATCTACAATGCCAGCCTGAAAGAACTGGACCTGTCCGAAGTGCGCCGCTATGCAGGTCTTGCCAGGGCGGATTTCGATGAGAAGATGATAGAGGAAGCAGCCCAGGAAGCCCTGCTGCTCATCTCCCCCAGAAGTGCCTATGCCGTCTATGACTACGACTGCCAGCGAGGCGTTATCAAGGCAGATGTGGAACTTGCCCTCACGGGCAAGTCCATCAAGAAACATCTGGCCGGCTGCGAAAAGGTGCTGGCCATCTCTGCCACCATCGGTCCCGATATAGTAGAAGCCATCACCCAGCACTTCGACGAAGGACGCTACGCCCACTCCGTGCTGCTGGATGCCGCCGCCACGGAGGCAGTGGAGGAAGCAGCCAATGCCCTGGAGAAAATGCTCTCCCCCAAGATCAAAGCCCAAGGCTTTGCCAGCCGCTGGCGGTTCTCCCCCGGCTATGGTGACTGGCCCCTGGAAGCCCAGCAGGAGTTCATGCCCCTGACCTGTGCGGCAGAAATAGGCATCACCCTCACGGAAAGCATGATGCTCTCCCCCCGCAAAAGCGTCACCGCCATCATCGGACTATACCGCCCTGAGCAGGTCAGCGATGCCGTTGGCAAACAAGGCTGCCAAAGCTGTGGCCAAAAGGACTGCCCCAGCAGGAAGAGATGATGTTTCACGTGAAACATATCGAAAAATGGGTTGCTGCACATTTGCTTGATGTGCGGCAACCCATTCATTCATGCTATTGCTGAAATCTTTTCAAATTCTGCCCGATTCTCTCTGAGCAAGTTTCTAATATCAATGTCTTTCTGCGAACTCAAACAGCATCAGCCTCTTCAAAATCCTCTCCCATATAATATTTGTTGCCACAACGCATACACACATACATATGTGTCCAATAATCATACTCCTCATGGTATCTATCCATATCAGTTTTATACTGCTCCTTTGCTCTGGCATACCTAAACTTTTTGCCGCTGATATAACTCCAGACTTTATCCATAAGCCAGCCAATGGCACATGCAGTGGCACACCATGTACCAAAAACCTGCATCACAGCCTTGAAACTTCCCTCCCAGCCTAAAAGAGCAGCTATATCAGCGGTCAGTTCTACTGCAATTCCTGCCGCCGTCAGGAAAATCATGCCACCCATCAGGCAGCCTGTTTTCTCCTCCTTGGGCACTTCCGGCTTCTCAGGAGGCGCCGACTCTGCCGCCAAATCAGATTCCATATAGACCCCGTATGTCACATTTTCAAAGACAGGAACCTTCCTGCCGTTCTCATCAACCTTATGCCCAGAGCAGTATTTCCTATCAGATTTCCTGTAGGCATGGCCATGTTTATAAACCATAGACATAGCCATCGTATTTTCACTGCCACATTCAGGGCAAGCATATTTGCCAAAATCCCCCATAACGCTCTCCTTTCCATTCCTTGTCAATTATTAAAAATACGAACATATAATAACACTTCCACATAAGAATACTATTAGAAGGATTCAGTTGTGGTTCCCTAATATTCCTCGCTATGGTACAATACAC
>NZ_FNWN01000003.1:0-37527 GCF_900108415.1 Selenomonas sp. KH1T6 | reverse complement strand
GTTGTAGTTCCCTAATATTCCTCGCTATGGTACAATCTCAATACAAAATCCCCCTTGATAGCGTTAGCTTTATCAAGGGGGATTTTGCTGTAAAATATTCTTCACAAGTCTAAAACCATCTGCTCCTGATGATTTTTATCAAAATCTTGGTGCCGTTGTCCACATAATATCTGCATAGACATAAACTGCTTCTCTGTCACCGTCAATGCACGCACAGAACCATGCTCCGGCAATTTCTGCTTGAGCCTACCGATATGTTTCTGCGCCGCTTCATAGCCGTTGCAAATTCTTACATAGACCGAATACTGCATCATGTAATACCCATCATTGAGCAGGAACCTTCGGAATTCAGCTGCCGCCTTACGATCTTCACTGCTCACTACAGGCAAATCAAACATAACCAACAACCGCATAAACCTACTCATACTTGTGCATTTGCAGAGGTAGCAGCTGCGGCAGCTGAAGCTGCTCCTCCGGCTCCAAATAGCACCTTCGCAAATTTTGCACTACCTGCTCTGCTGCATAGTCCACGCTCACCCTCTCCTTTCCATACAGAACATCAGCTGATAGCAAACCAACCAAATCCTTTTTTATGGTGGGAGTCAATTCTTCCATAGCTGGAATTTCACAGGTGCTCGCATACAAATCCACTACCGGACGAAATGGCTCCAAAAGGTCATCTGCAAGATTGAAGGCATTTGTCTCACTGCGGTGAAAAATACCCAAGCTTGGCTCAAAGCCGTATGCCGCCAAAAACCTGGCCAGGGAGCTGCGCATGATAGCATAGCCAAAATTCAGCACGCCATTCAGGAAATCTTCCTCGTGACGTTCAAATCCATCGCCAAACAGGGCAGGAAAATATCTAGCCGCAGCCCAACCTTCCACATTCCCCTTATCCCCGGAGCGCACCTTTTCAGCCAATGCACTTACTACATCTTTTGCTCCCGCCAACTGTAAGCATTTCCCTTGATTCAATATCTTCTGCTGTACTATCGTACGCCAAAGTTGCTTCAATCGTGGCTTGGGCTGATCAATCTGGACACGAATCATCTTCAGTCTACGGGAATATCCAGCAAAAGGCAGGACTATGCCCGCAGGATGATAATTCTTTCCGCAAATTACCACCGAACTGCCATTTGCCACCAAACTATCCAGACAATAGGCAGAGATATTGACCCTGCGATTGGCAATGACCAGAGTGTCTATATCCTCTATAGGTATTTTGTAAGCTGTTTCATTTTCTATGATTAACTGGTTTTCCTTTTGATATATCCTTGCCTCCCTTTGTACTATCACTTGTCGATACATATTCAATCACACTTTCTTGTATCTGTCCTTTTTCATCTGCCTAAAATCCTGACGTTCTTCTTTCTCTAAAAGCCTGGTATTTCCCAGAGTATCAATTTCTCCTTTACGCAAACAAATCAATGTCTTTGCACCTAAACTTTCCACTTGATAAGTTCCATCAAAATTTTCAAGGTTTAAAACCCCTGTTGATATATTCATCGAACAATAATAAAAATATCCATCCTTTCTATACATTTCATTCTGTAAGGTGCTTTTCTTGTTAATTAACTTCAACTTGAATCCACTTTTATGTTCAATATAGACTAAATCATTAGGATACAGAGAAAAAACAAAATCCTCAGCTTTCATTTCATCCCACTCTTCATAAGATTTATGTGCTTTTACTGCCTTTTTAGGTAAAACAGATTTCAGAGTATCCGCCACATATATAGGCACCAAATAATACCCCTTTTTCTTTCCTTCTGAGATATAAAATACATCTACTCTTAGCATACGGTCACTATCCGCCATCCCCTTACCATTATTCACAGGAACACTCAAGGTAGATACTTCTGATATCTTCACCTTTTTTACCAATGGTCCTTGTCCTCCATCGGCTTTTGGCTTATAAAATGGTTCTGAGAACGCCTCTTTAGCATTACCATCAAACATACAAAGTCGTTCATAAAGAGCCTCATATAGCAGCCTGTCACTCTCAGGATTGACATACCCCTCTATCTTTCTTTTGTCTTTCGTGAGCTTCAATTCCGTAAGTAATTTCTTCGTCACAGACCTCCCTTCCTCACGCAAGCGGGGACTACGGATAGTTTCCTTGTGTCCTGCCCCGCGCACTTTGTGGCATGGCATCCTTGATACAAATGGTTCATGCAGTTTTTCCAATTCCGCTTCTGTATATGTCGGCAATTTCATTTCCCGTATGAAAAAGGCAGGATTCTTGCTGGTTCTGGCTTCAAGTTCCTTGCGGAACCAGGGCCAAGGTTCAGGAAAGACTTCCCTTTCCTTGATAATTTCTCCTGTTTCTTCATCCACCAGCTTATTGTTATAGAGGATTTCCCTGCGCTTACTATATCTGCTGATACGGTTTATCATCCCGTCCGTGACACAGGCAATCACCGCAGCATCAACGGCGTGATGCAAATCGCCATCCTCACGGATTTTTGCAATGCCCAACCTTTTCCGCACATAGGACGTGACTGCACCATTGACTGCTACCACATTCTTCTTACGATTGGTCTTAAAGGGAGCCATCAGTAGATAGTTCTCTATAATATTCTTGACCAGTTTGGTTATGTATCTGGTATCATTCAAATGCCTGTCCTTCCAGCCCACATCTTCACGGTCATAGTTTTCCTTTAATAAGTGCTCACGCTTCTTGAAATCACGGATATTCACCTTGCACCATGTCACAAATGCATGCTTCCGCTCTGGCATATCGGCAAAATATTCCATAGGCGTCCGATTGCCCTTCTTGCGATTTTCTCCTGTCAGCACCAGCACCTTATTGCGGAAGCTATCATCAAAGGACCGACTGTAAGGCAGGATGTGGTCAACCTCTGCATATCCCTCCTCATGAAGAAGCCTCTCCACCTTAATGGTTTTCTGACTATAGGCACATTCTCCCTTCTGCTCTTTATAAAGCTTCCACTTTATAATGTCCAACCCTTTTGGGGAAAGCAAGCCTTTTTCCATCAGATCCTTTTTTATCTTCTCATTCTCGGCTTTATTTTTTTCCATACTGGAAGTCATCGCATCCCGGTCTTTTTTACTTCGTGCCATTTCACGCGCTAACTCGATATGAATTTCCACCGGGCTGCCATACTCACCCACTATGGCGTTTATAACCTTAATAGTCTGGCTGACCGCTCTCTTTACAACCGGATTTGTTATATTTTTTACTTCCTTGATATTGCCTGGCAAAGTTTCTCCTTTTTGAACTGACTCGTCTTTATAACCTGCAGCTTCACAGGCTTTTGTATATGCCATGCCCTTCTCCAAATAAGGAATAAGTTTCCTGCAAGCCTTGATGGAAATATGACCAAACTTGCTAAAACCAGACAGGTTTGTCAACAAAAGTTCAACATCTTCTGACAATATCCCCTTTGCCTGCATATAATCCCTTATTTTGCTGTCACTCTTATAGGCAGAAAATGCGTATGCTATCGCATCAAGTTGATCTATTGATAATGTGGCTGTATATTCCTTGCCTTTATCCTTCAAAGCTTTGACTATTTCATGGTAAGCTGCTGTGATTTTGATTTTGTTCTTCTTTTCCTCCTGCACAAAATCTTCCGTATGGTAGTACACATCTGCAAACCTGTCCGTATCAGCCAGTCCCAGTTCTTTTCTGAAATGTCCGTAGTTCAGGCTGGCATTTGACCAGGCCAGGGCCTCCAGCCTTTTTATTTCTTCTTCCGTCAGTGCTCTCTCCCCCGCCTTGCCACGGATGCGGATATGGCTCAGTTTCTGCAGGAGATTGAACCGCATGAAGGAATAGCTGGCCTTAGGAGCCCGAAGTTCATCTTTCCCTTCCAGAGTACACGTCCCTATCATCTTCTCTATCTGATTGCCCGCATAGGGACTCCCTTCGCCGGGGCCTTCGTCAAAGTTGCGCTGAGACAGGAAGATGCTCGTATAAGCCTCCTCCAATTCATCACCTGCATAGGGATTGCCATGATTTCTCTGGCTTGCAAATAGAGTTTTGATTTCCATCAGCAGCATATCACGGCTGATGGTCATTTTATAGTCATCAGAAGCATTGCGCTTCCTAATCTTGAATCTTTCATCCAAGTAGAGCATTTCACCTGCGCTGCGATACTTTGACAGCAGTTCCATATTGGCGGCAATGGACTGAAGAACACGCCCTTCTTCCTTATCAGCAGGCTCATTCTTTCTATTGGATTTGAAGCCACGATGCTTGGCAAAGTATAGCAACACCCTGCTCCACTCCACAGGTGAAAGTTTCCTGTCCAGCCCTTCATAGCGCAAGGCGTGCAACCCCTTGCCACGCACAAAATTTTTCGGAATAGCTGAGGAACACAAGGACTTTGCTTCCTCCACAGACAAAACGCCTTCTCTTACCAACAGATGGCGTACACGCTCACTCCTATGCCGACGGCGACGGAGCCTGCGCCTCATGCTTCTGGCTTCGCGCCGTGGCGCAGCCAATGAAGAACCATCTTTAGGATTCTCTGCCTTTTCAAAGATCCTGGAATTAAGCGCCACTATTTTGTACGGCTCATCATTATCGTCAAGAGCCAGTACCGCCCAGCCCACGGAAGCTATCCCTATGTCCAGACCTAACACATAGCGCAAATCCATACTCCCACTCCTTTGCCATGTCATTTCAGAAATTCTATCCTACTGTATCATCCAAGCAAATTTGCCATTACTAATATATGCCATTATAAAGATGACGGCCCGCCAAAAGGCGAGCCGTCAGAGCTTTGCGGTACTAGCCATAGGCTAGACCTTATTGTAGTAACCTAATGTTCCTCGCTATGGTGCAATAAGTTCCTACAGCTTCATTATAGCACCGATGTCATATATGTCAAGTTTTTCTGATTTTTCTAATCCATATTCAAAAGCCTAATGAATATTTTATAGGAAGATAAATTTATGTACTTTTCCCCGTTATTGAAGTACAATAGTTACATCTTTACAATTTATTGATACAGGAAGTGATTATTTATGATACATATTTTTGACGGGGCCATGGGCACCATGCTGCAGGCAGGGGGACTGAAGCCGGGAGCAGCACCGGAGCTGATGAACGTAGAGGCCCCCGATGTTGTGAAAAGCGTGCATCTGGCCTATCTCAAGGCCGGGGCTGACCATATCGAGACAAATACCTTCGGAGCCAGCCCTTTGAAGCTGGCCCACTATGGGCTCACGGACCGCATGGCTGAGCTGAACAAGGCTGCCGTGGCGGTGGCCAAAGAGGCCATTGCAGAAGCTGGCGTGCAGGCTAAAGTAGTTGGCTCCATGGGCCCCATTGGCCGCTTTATCGCCCCTCTGGGAGATTTGGACTTCGAGGAAGCCTATCAGAACTATCTTGCTCAGGCCAAAGCTCTGGCCGAGGGTGGTGCAGATGCCCTGATTATCGAGACCTGCATCGACTTGCAGGAAATGAGGGCAGCTCTTTTGGCTGCCCATGAAGCGGCCCCTGCCCTGACGAAAATCTGCCAGTTCTCCTACAGCGAGGACGGGCGCACCGTGACAGGCACCGACCCTCAGAGCGCTGCCATCCTGCTGGAAGCGCTGGGAGCAGATGTCATCGGTGTCAACTGCTCCCTGGGACCGGAGCAGCTCCTGCCTGTGGTTAAAACTCTGGCAGCCAACTGCCGGGTGCCCATCAGCGTCCAGCCCAACGCAGGCATGCCCTACCTGGAAAACGGGGAGACCAAGTTCCCCATGGGGCCCAAGGACTTCGGCACCTGGGGACCGAAGCTCTTAGCAGCGGGCGCCACTTATCTCGGGGGCTGCTGCGGCACCACCCCGGAGCATATCAGGGCGCTGGCTGAAGCTGTGAAGGATAAGGAAGAACCTGCAAGGGACACCTCCCCCAGAAAACTCTGGCTCACCAGCCGCAGCAAGTCAGTCTGCATTGACAGCAGCCTGCCCACGGTGCTCATTGGCGAGCGCATCAACCCCACAGGCCGCAAGAAGCTGGCGGCAGAGATCAAGGAAGGCTCCTTCCTGTCCGTGAAGAAAGAAGCTCTGGGTCAGGTTAAGGCCGGGGCCCAGGTGCTGGATGTGAACATGGGGGTGGGCGGCATAGACCAGACCGCCGCCATGAAGAAAGCCGTGACGGAAATCGCCCAGCTCACCGATGCCCCCCTGGCCATCGACACCAGCGACCCGGAGGCTCTTGAGGCAGGGCTGCGCGCCTACCCGGGCAGAGCCCTCATCAACTCAGTTTCTGCGGAAAAGGAACGACTGGAAAAATTCCTGCCCCTGGCGAAGAAATACGGCGCCGCCATCCTCTGCCTGCCCCTCACCGACGGAGGCCTGCCCAAGAGTGTGGAGGAAAGGCTGGCCCACGTCCATACCATCATCACCAAGGCAAAAGAGGCTGGCCTGACGGAGGGAGACTTCCTGGTTGATGCCCTGGTCATGACTCTTTCCGCTGACGAAAAGGCCGCCCGCTCCGTCTTTGAAACCCTGCGTCAGGTGACGGCCCAGGGACTGCCCACCACCATGGGCCTTTCCAATATTTCCTTCGGCCTGCCCAACCGGCCCCTTATCAACGCCACTTTCTTCTCCATGTGCCTGGCCGCCGGCCTTACGGCCCCCATCATGAATCCCTATGACGAGAAGATGCAGGAGGCCCTCTCTGCCGCCGCAGCCCTCCTGGGCAAAGACCCCTGCGGCCTGAAGTACAGCCAGAACGAGGCAAATCTGGCCGTGCCCAAGGCGGCAGCTGCCATGAAAACCACCGACCTGCCCGTATTGGAAGCTCTGAAGCAGACGGTTATTTCCGGTGAGAAGGACGAAGTGGTGCCCCTCATCGACAAGGCACTGGCCGAAGGACATGACCCCAACACCATCACGGAAAAAGCCCTCACCGCTGCCATGACGGACATCGGCGAGGACTTCGGCGCAGGCCGCATGTTCCTGCCCCAGGTGCTGCTCTCTGCAGAGACCATGAGGGAAGCCTTCAACCATTTGCAGGAAGCCGCCCCGGAGACAGAAACTGTGAAGAAGGGCACCGTGGTGCTGGCCACCGTCAAAGGCGATGTCCACGACCTGGGCAAGAATATCGTGGGAGCACTCCTCAAGAACTCCGGCTTCGAGCTCATCGACCTGGGCCGTGATGTGGACAGTGAGGAAATCGTCAAGGCCGCCCTGGAGAAACAGGCGGATATCGTGGGGCTCTGCGCCCTCATGACTACCACCATGGTGCAGATTGACAAAGTCATCGCCGACCTCAGGGAAGCAGGTTCAAAAGCCAAAGTCATGGTAGGCGGTGCCTGCCTTACCCAGGACTACGCCGACAGTGCCGGAGCCGATGCCTACGCCAAAGATGGCGTGGCAGCGGTTAAGCTGGCAGAAAAACTCATAGAGAAATAAAAGACAGCAAAAAGTTGCCTGACGAATCGAAAACGGCGGTAAATGTTTCACGTGAAACATCTACCGCCGTTTTTATAATGCAATATATCGCAGCCACCTTACTGCGGCAATGTACCTAGCAAAGCCGGATTTACGGACAGCAACCGTAAAAGGTTTGATATCGCCCTACTGGGCAGCACATCGCCGTTCTCGTATTTCTGAAAAGCCCTCTTACCACCACCCAGGATAATTCCAGCTTGAACCTGGGTCAGTTTCAATCGCTTGCGGATAGAACGAATTTCCTCCGGCAGAAGCAAATGCTCCGCCTCAGCTTTGAGCACCTTGATTTCTTTGTCGTAGACCTTCAAATCCTCCTGCGTAAAAGTAGCCTCACACTCTTCCCCTGCAGGATACCAGCCTGGCATATTGAAAGTCCTGCTCCTCCCCTGGTAGGTTATGGTAAAGGGACGAATATCCCTCCTAAGTTCTGCTCCTGTCTCAACGTCATACATCACATCTTCCATGACAGCACCTCATTTCTCCTTAAAGGACAACAAGTCAAACTCGGTAAGTATTCCCTGAGTAAACTTTATATACACCATGTATCCTTTATATGGAACATGATAAACATCCTGCCATATCCTATGATTGTTATAGGAAGTCATCGACTTATAGAAATGCTTCGGCTGCATGGATTCTACCGCCTGCAAGATATCCCTGCGTTCAAAGCCCATAGCAGCAGCCCCAGACAAGGCCGACTGCTTTATACCGTAATCAGAATGCTTGAAAGAATTCAGATCATATGTAGGCTTGTATTTATCCAAGACATTTGGCATACTCTCCACCTCACCCCTATTATAAACCATAATGGTGTATTGTTTCAATAACAAGAATGCTGATGCCTACCTATCGGAAACATTTCAAAAAACTTTTAAGATATTCTGTAATACTTTCCCCGCCGGTGCGTATGTATAGACAGAAAACAAAAACACAAACAAAGACAACCACCGAAGGGAGTAGATGAAAATGAAGAACGCAATGATCAACAAGAAGCTGAATGATTTTGAACTGGATTTCGTAGCCGGTGGGACTCTTACAGAAGTCAATCAGCTGGCAGATGCCTTCGCCAAGAAGGGCGGCATCTTCGGAGAAGTTGTAGCCGAGATCCACAGCGCCTTGAACGACAAGAGCGGCGTGGCCGGTCCGGTCAACATTCTGCTGCGGGAAGCTGTAGGCAAGGGCCTGAGCCAGCTTGGCATCTCCCATGACCTGAGCGTAGGCGTGCTCGGCACCGGCTTCATGTCCAAGGACAACAAGTATTCTTACAATGGCAAGAGCATCTCCCATGCAGATGTCCTCAAGATGATTGAAGCTGCAAAAGTTGCTTGAGATTTTTACATATAGGATGCGTCTTTGATACATGACTGAGAAACGGCAGTAAATGTTTCACGTGAAACATTTACCGCCGTTTTTAGCATGGAAAACAGCTCAGAGGAGCTTTTGCAGGTAAAACACCTATGACAAGCGAATATAACATATTACTAACTCTCTGCCACGAGCAGGATACATAAAAGCGATACCGGAGAAAGATGGTGTGATACTCATGGACAGACCGGAAAAAAATGAAGCCAGCAGGCTTGCGCTGCTGGAGCAGGATAAATTCAATCAAACCGAAAATAACTTTCCCTTTGTCTCTGTTTCCCAGCGGATTCAGGCACAGGCACAAAAGCATCCCCATAAGACAGCTGTAATTTATGCCCCCAACCAGGAAATGACTTACAGTGAGTTAGATGCCCAGACCAACATCGTGGCCAATTTCCTGCAAAGAAAACTGGCTGCCGGGAAGGAGCAGCATGGTGGCAGCCCTTGCCGTGATATCGTCATAGGGGTGTTGCTGGAGCGTACAGTTTGGGCTTATGTTGCCGAGCAGGGCATACTGAAGGCCGGGGCAGCTTTTCTGCCCTTCGTCACTTCCTACCCTGACGAGAGGATATCTTTCTGCCTGGAAGATGCCGGGGCGCCTTTGCTCATCACCTCTGCCAGGATAAAAGCTGCCCGCACTGACCTAAAGGGGAAGTTTGAACTCCTCACCATAGAGAAAATCCTGGCCTCTGCCGATACCACGCCGCTGTCTACAGAGATTGGCCCCCATGATCTGGCTTATGTGATCTATACCTCCGGCTCCACCGGCAAGCCCAAGGGGGTTATGATTGAGCAGCACAGTTTTGCCAACTACATGGAACGGGATGAAAAATCCATAGAAATCATGCACTTCGTCCAAGAGGGACGGGTATCCCTGGCCATGGCCGCCTTTTCCTTTGACGTTTCCATTGTGGAAGAATTTGTCCCTCTCTCCAATGGCTGCACTGTATGCATAGCCACTGAAGATGAGATACACGACCCATTTCTCCTGTCAAAGCTCATACAGTCCGCAGGGGTCAATGGCATAACCTGCACCCCCACTTTCCTCCTCAGCATCCTGAACATCCCCGAATGCCGGGAGGCTCTGAAGCAGGTGACCTTTTACGATGTGGGAGCAGAGGCCTTCCCTGCCGGGCTTTTTACCAGGCTGCGGGCGCTGCGCCCTGATAGCGTCATCATGAATG
The DNA here is from genome assembly GCF_900108415.1 of Selenomonas sp. KH1T6. Classification (NCBI taxonomy): domain Bacteria; kingdom Bacillati; phylum Bacillota; class Negativicutes; order Selenomonadales; family Selenomonadaceae; genus Selenomonas; species Selenomonas sp. KH1T6. The sequence continues at coordinate 27,565 of NZ_FNWN01000003.1, read as the reverse complement.
TCTACGGCCCCACAGAATGTACCATGGGCTGCTCCTCTGCCCTCATGGAAGCAGAGGGAGAAATCGTCGTAGGCGGCCCCATGGTGAATACGAAGTTTTATGTGGTGGACCAGCAGGGAGACTTCCTGCCCCTGGAGGAAAAAGGCGAGCTCATTATCTGCGGGGCTTGTGTGGGCCGGGGCTATATCAATATGCCTGAACGCACCGCCAAGGCCTTTTTCACCTGCAACGGGCACAGGGCATATCACAGCGGTGATCTGGCCTCCTGGACCAGGGATGGCAAGATAAGGATCCATGGGCGCATCGACAATCAAATCAAGCTGCGCGGGTTCCGCATAGAGCTGGATGAAATAGAAAAAGTCATGGGTGAACACCCTGCCATAGACTCCTGCGCGGTAAAAGTCCTGCAGCGTGCAGGCAAATCTGATTACCTGGCAGGCTACTTCACTGCCTCTGCCGAAGGAGCTACTGTCACAGAAGAACTCCTTGCCTTCATGAAGACACGGCTGCCTGATTACATGATTCCCACCGCCATGCTGCAGCTGGAAACGATGCCCCAAACTGTAAACGGCAAGATCGACCGCAAGCAGCTGCCCCAGATTGAACCTGCCCATGGTGAGAGCAAATATGTCCCTCCCCGCAATGACACCGAGCGCTATATCTGCCACACCTTCGCAGAGGTACTGCATCTGGACCCGGAGGCCGTGAGCATCGAAGATGATTTCTTCCAGCTGGGAGGCGACTCCCTCTCCAGCATGGTGCTGGTCTCAAAGCTGATGGACAAGGGCATTTCCAGCGCTGATGTATTTTCGCTGCGCACAGTAGAACGCCTGGCAGCCCTTTTGGCAGAACGAGGTTCTGATGAATCCCTGGACGAGCGTGAGGACAAGGAGCGGAAAAAGCCCCATAGATTATCTCCCATGCAGATAGAGATGGTGGACAATCAATTTGCCAAACTCCAATCCACCATGTTCAACAATATGTCCTACTTCTTCCGCTTTTCCAGGAAAACAGACCCGGATAAATTGCAAAAAGCCGTCAATGAGGCCCTTCGCAATCACCCGGCCCTGGCCATGAAGATAAGCTTCAATGATGCAGGGGAACTGGTGCAGACTTATACCCCGGAACTTCTCCAGGAAATCAGCTATGAATATCTGAGCGACCTGGAAATCATCAGACTCTCAAAGGATCTGATACGCCCCTTCAATATCTTCAAAGACCCTCTGGTCAGAGTGAGGCTTTTCAAATCCCCCCGCTACATTTATATGTTCTTTGATGTGCATCACCTGGCCATGGATGGCTCCTCCCTGGGGCTCCTCATGTCGGACATCATCAGGGCTTATCGCGGGGAGCCCCTGCCCCGTGATTACTACTGCACTTATCTGGCCAAGGAAGAAAAGCTGCGCGCATCCCCTCAGTATGAGGAAGACAAATCATATTTCCTCTCAACCTACGGCGGCTATGACTGGTGCAGCATCCCCGAGCCAGACAAGGGCAACAAGTCGGACCTGAACCTGGAGGCAGATTCGCGGCAGATCAAGCTGCCCTTTGACGAGACTGACCTGGCCGAGGCAGAAGAGCGCCTGCACGCTTCCAGAAGCGTGATTGCCATAGCATCAGCCATTCAGGCCCTCCACGAATTTTCCGGCCAAAAGCACATCATGACCAACTGGATTTTCAACAACCGTCTGGGAGGATATGCAGCCAATTCCGTAGGCATGCTGATAAAGAATCTGCCTGTGGGGGTACACATGGAGCAGATAGACAGCATGGAAAACCTGCTGGCCGAAGTAAAGAAACAGGTAACGGAGGGAATCACACATTCCAGCTACGACTACTTCTTTGCCAATTACAAATCCTACCAGGAGGCCCCCATGGAGGTGAACTATCAGCTCAACATCAACGCTGATGAGCTTGATGAGCTGCAGCCCTTCTATCTGCCGTTGCCCAACGAATACCGTGCTCCGGGAACAACGCTGGAGCTGGAGTTCCTGGAGAACAATGACAACTCAGGCTACCTTGAATAAGAATTTGAGTGGGCAGGCAATATCTTCTCCCGGAACCGCATCGTAAAGTTCCACAATCTGTATATGGAAACTTTTGTGAAATTTATCTTGGGGTGAGAAAATGGATATAAAATTATCTGATCACTTCACCTATAAAAAGATACTGCTTTTTGCCGCGCCTACCATTGGCACTGTACTGATTGCCATAACCTACGATATTATCGATGGCTTCTTCGTGTCAAACTATATCGGCAAGACAGCTTTCGCGGCAGTCAATATCATCTACCCCTTCCAGCTCATGCTTTCCGTCATCGGCTATATGTTTGGCACAGGTGGCAGCGCTCTCATAGCTTCGGAGCTGGGACGCGGCAAAGAGGAACGGGCCCGGCAGATTTTCACCATGCTCATCAAGACAGCTTTCACTATCGGTGTCGCTTTGGCAGTTTTGGGTTTCATCTTCCTGCCGGAGATAGGCGAGCTGATCGGCGCTACCCCCAGCATCATGGAATATGGCCTGCCCTACGGGCGAACCCTTTTCCTCTTCCTGCCTGTTATGATTGTAGGCTATGCTTTCCAAAGCATACTGATAACTGCCGAGAAACCCCAATTGGGATTTTATCTTTCCGTTGCCAACATGTTCAGCAACATCATCTTTGACTATCTCTTCATCGTGGTATTTCAGTGGGAAATGGTGGGCGCTGCAGTGGCTACGGGCATAGGTGCCTGCATCAACGGGCTCATCCCCCTCTACTACTTCTCCCGCCCCAACAGCAGCTGCCTGCACTTCACCTCCTACAAGTTCGATGGCAAAGCCCTGTTTGCTACCTGCTCCAACGGTTTGTCGGAAATGGTGGATGACATGGCCATCTCCGTCGTTTTCGTCTTTTACAACATACAGCTGCTGCGCTTCATGGGCGAGGACGGAGTGGCCGCCTTTGGCGTGGTAGTATTCGTCGAGGGCATCTTCACTGCCGTATTCGCCGCCTTGTGCCTTGAGGCAAATTCCATCGTAGGCTACCATTTCGGCGCACAAAACCACCTGGAATTGAGAAGCCTGCTAAAAAAGGGCATCGTCCTCAACTTAGGCTTTGGCATACTGATGTTTGCCCTGGCACAGATAACTGCCGGCTGGATAGCAGAAGTTTATGTGGGCTATGATCCGTCAGTCTGTGCCTTGGCCGAGGAAGCTCTGAAAGCCTTTGCTCTGGCCTTTATCCTGCAGGGCTTCAATATCTATGCTGCGGCATATTTCACCGGGCTGAACAACGGAAAGATCTCGGCCATCATTGCCATTTGCCGTACCTTTCTCTTTCAGACCCTGGCGATTTTCGGCCTGCCACTGATCTTTGGCGCCAAGAGCTTGTGGATATGCCAGGCAGTAGCGGAGGTCGTTTCCGCAGGAGTGTCTATTGCCCTGCTGTATATCTATAGGCAGGACTACCTCGGTGAGAAAAACTGATGTTTTCCCGGCGGTAGATGTTTCACGTGAAACATCTACCGCCGTTTTTATAACACCATTGTTCAAATTTTGTCGATAGACAAAATCTTCCAATCAGTGTTTCAACGAGGCGGGAGATATGCGCTCCCGCCTGTTATGATATTCGCCACCCCCACCTATAGAGGTGGGGGACATCTTCTTCCGAGTTATAATAGGATATTTCATAGAAAAAGAGGATGTGGACAAATGCTCCCGCATTTCTTCACATCCTCTTTGTTTTGCGTATCCCGTATACCACCTGTTACTTAGACTTGCTGGCGGCGTAGTCTTCCACTGCCTTATCAAAGGCTTTCCCCCTGGCCTCCAGGGCTTTGCCTTCCTCCTCGTACTTGGCCTTGTCTGCCGCTGAGAGCTTGCTGGTTATATCTTCAGAGGCACTGAGCAGGACAGCGCACATGGAGCGGCCCACTTCCACAGCCGCCTGCCGCGAAGCCGGATCCTTCTCGATAGCTTCTGTCTCCAGTTTTACTTTTTCATCTGTATCATCACTCTGGATGGACTTCATCAGGTCCTCCATGTGAGCAATGACGTATTCATCCTGCTCCGCCTTAGTCATCTGCACGTAGCGCTGCATATCGGGCTGGATCTTTTCCTCATAGACATCACTTACCTTCGAGACACCATAGCCAATCAGCCCCAGCCCCAAAGCAGCCAATATCCCCACTGCTATCAGCAGTTTCTTCCACCATTTCATGATGCATGCCTCCCTTGCCATCAACACTTATATACACATACATACGTGCGGAGCAGGGAAATATTACAATTTCCCCCTGACTATTCGTCACTTATTTTTCAAATCCGACAGCCTGGCCGCAAAATACCAGGCCATTTCCTGTATATCCTCGATGGCAATCTGGCGCCCGGCGTACTTCTCGCAGAAGATGACCAGCACGAAATTTCCCTCCGAGCCGTAGAAGATGCCGCCGTCATGGAAAAGCCCGCTGATTTCACCGGTTTTGTGGGCTATCTGCCAGTCAGGCAGGGCAGCGTTGAAGCAAGCCGTGTCCTCCTGTCCCTTGAGGATGTCTATCATGATTTCATCCTCCTGCGGCCCCACACATTCATGCTTGTAGAGGCGGGTGAAAAGCGTGCCGACGTCCTGCACAGAGGAAAGATTATCCGGCAGTTTCGTCACTACCTTCTGCAGGCGCTTGCCCTTCTTCTCCATGGTCTCCACTTTCTGGAGCATCATCTTGTGATTTATCTTGGTATCATGATAGCCTTCCCGTTCCAGGTAGGCATTTATTTCCCCCATGCCCAGCTTGGTGATCAGGGCGTTGGTAGCGGTGTTGTCACTGGCCTGTATCATGAGGGTGATGAGTTCCCTAACTGTGATAGGCGTTCCCAGATTGTAGATGGTGAGCTTCCCAGCCCCGCCTACCACGTCTTCCTTTTGCAGGGTTACCGGTTCCTCCAGACTCATGCGGCCTGCCTTCACGTCCTCCATGGCCTTGGCCATGACAAAGAGCTTGATCATGCTGGCGGGCTGCTGCTGGCGGGAGCTCTGAACAAAGGGTTCCTGCTCCAGGTCAGGACGCAGGTAGTAGATGGCGTAGTCAGCCATCCGTTCTTCCAGCAGCACCTGCAAGTCAGCAGGCATACGGGCCTGGTCATCCCCCCGGGGAACCTGCGTGTACTGCAGAGGCTCCTGCAAGGCCAGAGTATTAGTAAAAACATCAGAAAAAAATGCTTCCGGCGCATCCTCCGGGCTGTACTCAGCCCAGACCAGCCGCATAAAGCCCACTTCCACAGATAAAATCAACAGGATGCCAAGGGCTGCCATATAACTAAGAATTATCTTTCCCAAAACCTCTACCCCTAACTCCCCAAATTCTCATCGTCTAAATCATACTCTAATTTTAGCATACCCCCGACTTGATGCCAACACGGCAGGGCGTGTTGATTAAATGAGCTTAGTTAATTAATCAACACGCCCTAGTCTGATTGGTAAACCATGCCCGTCAAAAGATCCAGGCAGGAAACCCTGCCTGTGGGCAGGAAGCTGCCCGTATCCATGAGCACCAGACGTCCCTCCTCCAAAATTTGGGGTACCGGCTCGTAACCTATGCTCTGCACAGGGGTGTGTCCCAAGACAATGGTCTGTTCCCCCGTCTGATCCCAGGGATGGGTGGCCAGATGGCGGTGCCAGAGCAGTTTTTCCTCCGACTGCTCCGTCAGGGGCAGCTCCGGACTGCAGTCAGCGTGCATGAACCAGTAGGTCTTCCCCTCAGTCTGCACTTCTGTATAGAGGGGGAGCTTTTCTATGAATTTCAGCCAGGCGGGCAGCAAGTCCTCCCCCTTCCCGCTGGCTATGAGCTGCTTCAAGGTTGCATTGCCGCCATTGGGGAGCCAGCTTATCAGTTCGCAGGTGAGCTCCACATCATCCCAGCTCCCCAGGCCCTCCCTGCACTGCTTCATGGCCCGGTAGAACATATCCTCATGGTTGCCCTTGAGGAAGACCATGTTATCCTCATGGGCGTGCCCCAGCACCCACTCCATGACGGGTACGGGATCTTTTCCCCGGTCCAGATAATCTCCCAGGAAAATCATCATATCCCTGGCAGGATTGAAATGCACTTTCTCATAAGCTGAAAGGAATTTATCCCACTTGCCGTGAATATCTCCAAAGACCAGCAATCTTTCTATTTTCATGGCCGCACCTCCCCGGTGTGCTATACTAGAATCACAGCCCTGCAAGGGGCGGAAATCTTGTAAGTAGATTATAGTATCACATAAAGGTGAAAAATATAGGCAAGGTGGACATTTATGGATGAACTTGTGCAAAGCCTTTTAAAAAAATTCTCCCCCGTCTGGGAGACCCTCTACTTCTTCTATCAACGTTTTACGGACTACCATAAGATTGCCAGCTGGTTCGATATGGCCTCGGGTACGGCCTACTACTTCCTGCTGGGCTTCCTGCCTTTTCTGGTCTTCACGGTGAACCTGATGCTGTTTGTGATGTCCTCACAGGTGGACGCCATCTACGGCATGGCTGCCCACTACCTGCCGGAGCGCATGGCGGGCCCCCTTATGGCGGATATCAAGCGCATCATGGCCGCCCACAGCACCCTCTGGATGTGGGTGACGGGCCTTTTCTCCCTCTACAGCTTCGTACAGGGTCTGGTGATACTGACCCGGGCTACGGACAGCCTTGACTACGCTCAAACTGCCTCCATGGCCCGGGACAACCGCCACAATGTGCTGGTCTACGCCAAAGGCATCATCTTCACCTTCGGCCTGATGGTGGTAATCTTCCTCACCCTGGGCCTGCCGGTCTTCGGCAATTCCCTGGTTTATTATCTTAACGAAAGCAGCCACTTCTCCACTGTCTTTCTCACCCTCTGGAATGTCCTGCGCATCTTCCTGCCCTTCGTGGTGCTGGTGGTATGGCTGACCTGCTTCTACATCTTCGCCCCCCACTCCTACACGCCCCCCTTCCGGCAGGCCCTCATCACAGCCCTCCTGGTCACCTGCCTGTGGCTGATGGTGACAGGAGTCTATGGCTGGTGCATGACCCTGATTCCCAGCATGGGCATCGCCTACGGCTCCCTGTTCGGCCTCTTCGCCCTCTTTGTCTGGTTCAAATTCATCGTCAGCTTCATCATCTACGGCATAGAATTTTTGATGGCTTATAATGAGATGGAACTAAGAAAGAAAATCGAGAAACTGCAGGAGAATATGCCATAGCAAAAAAGCACTTGCCCATTCAACGGACAAGTGCTTTTTGTTTTTTCTGACAATAGCAGACAGGAAAAATGATGCCTGAAGTCGAAAGGACCTCTAGCAATCACAATGGGGAGGTTTTGCCATGCTTTGCCTTGAGCCTGATTATCTGGAAAAATTCATCTGCGACGGGCAGCGGTGCGGGGCGCAGTGCTGCCGGCTTTGGACGGTGTTTGTGGATGGGGAGACTTATGAGAAGTACAAGGGGCTGCCTGCGGCGCAGGGCAGTGAGATGCTGAAGCGCCTTGTGCATGGAGAGGAAGGGCAGGCCCCTTGGGCCTGGGATTTCGGGGAGCAGAAGGTATGTCACTTCCTGCGGAAGGATTTTCTCTGCGGGATACAGCGGCAGCACGGGGAGGAATATCTGGGGAGCACCTGCGCCATCTATCCCCGGAAGCCCGTGGATATCGGCGGCAGCTTCCAGATGAGCCTCTCCCTGTCCTGTCCTCTGGCAGCCAAGCTGGCCCTTTTCCGTGACACGCTTGTCGAGTTCAAATGGAGGGAGCGTGACGCAAGCCGCCCCTCCTTCTGGCAGGAAATCGCCTGCCAGAAGGGTGAGGAAGGTGTGGCGGCCTCCTGCCTGCTCCTGCAGGACACGGGGCTGAATATCCTGCAGCTGAAAATGCCGCTGCTTGAAAAACTCTCCGCCCTGCTGGCCTATTTGAGGGAAGCTGACCAGGCAGTGGAGGCCGGAGACTTCGAAAAGCTCCTTGCACTCTCCGATGACTACAGCCACGGCGGCGGAGAGCGGGAGGAAGGACTCTCCTGGGAACTGGATGAGCACTTCCCCGGCCTGAGGGAAACCTTGGCTGTGCCCGAGAGCAGGAATCAGCACCTGAAGGCCCTGCATCCCATAAAGACAGAGGAAGCTCTGCCCCCCCTGGAACTCATGCTGGAAAACATCCTGGTATCAGAGTATTTCGTAGAGCTTTTCCCCTGCACCTTGGACGGCACCCTCAGGCATAACGGCAGAGCCTTCCTGGCCCTGGCCCTGCTCTACAGGGAAGCTATTGAACGGTCCCAGGGGAATGCTTCAGAAATAGTTTACAACATCAACCGCATTTCCACCCTCATGGGTCACGACAGAGAGTGGCAGGAAACCCTGTCACAAAACGTATAAAAAATCCTCCCTCATTGTAGGGAGGATTTTTTTACTGCACTGGCTTCAAGCCATGCCTGAACTTAGTCTTGATGATGCGGCGCACAGATTCGTCCACCCGCTTCTCGCTGATTTTCCCTTCTTTTACTGCATTGAGGATCCCCATATAGGCCTCCTCGGCGTGACCATAGTCATGGCAGACCAGTATCAGGTCGGAGCCTGCCTGGAAGGCCTTCACTGCGGCCTCTCCGAAGGTGTACTGCTTGATAATGGCTCCCATGCCCAGATCGTCAGTGATGATAAGGCCTTCGTAGCCCAAGTCCTTGCGCAGGAGGCCTGTGATGATCTTGGCTGACAGGCTGGCGGGATTCTCGGTATCAAAGGCAGGATAGCGGAAATGGCCCACCATGATCATGTAGTCCATGGGCCTGCCCTTGTCCGTGCCGTTGATGGTCTCCCGGAAGGGCACCAGGTCCTCTTTCCTCAGCTCATGCTCCGTGGCTTCGATGGAGGAAAAATCCTCGTGGGAATCCACCGTGCCCTTGCCTATGCCGGGGAAATGCTTCAGGGTGTAGATAAGTCCCTTTTCATGATAGCCCTCTCCGACAGCCTGGACGAATTTCAGCACTTCATAAGGACTCGTGCTGTAGGAGCGCTCCCGGCCCAGGCCCAAATCAGCCACCGGCGCGAAGTTCACATTCACGCCAATTTCCCTGAGGTCGCCTGCCACAGCTGAAGCCAGCTTCCTGGCGAACTCCTTGTTCTCCTTCCCCACAGCCTCAGCCGAAGGCGGCGGCGGGATGACCTCCTTGCCCCGGGACACCAGTCCCCCTTCCTCATCAATGGCCACAAAGAGAGGCACCTTCTCCCCCGCTCCGGACTGCACATCCAGAACGAAGTTCTTGACCTGTTCCTTGCTCTCAAAGTTCCTGTCAAAGAGCACGATACCGCCATAGTGGAACTGATGCAAGGCATAACGTGCCTCATCATCCACCTCCGTACCAGGCAGGCTAACCATCATCAGCTGCCCAATTTTCTCAGTCAAAGACATACGGGATAAGATATCTTCCACCTGCTCGTCAGTAGTGAGGAGTTTCTGCTGCTCCTTATTATTTTCTGTTTTTTGCTCCTGCTTGGAACTGGCAGTCTGAGCCGTCGCCTCACGATGATTCATGACATACAGCGAACCGCTGACGATGGCTATCAAGAAGATAATTGCCACAGAGATTCCCACAATAAGTTTGCGTTTCACGCTACAAGCCCCCTCAAACTCCCAACCCCTTGGCGCCCAAGGATGGGCGCCCGGCGGGCTTTGGCTTCCGTGAAGGAAGGCAGCCCGCGTAAACATGCCACCGGCATGTTTACCTTTTTGGTGCTTTTTCTTTCTGGAAAGAAAAAGCACGCCCCTGGCAACTAAACTTATAGAAAAAAGGCTCCCCTAAGAGGAGCCTATTAACTTACATCTTACTGGTCAACCCTGGCAATATCTGCCCCGAGCCCCACCAGCTTCTCAACCAGCTGGTCATACCCACGGTCAATATGATGTATATATCCCACCTGGGTTTCCCCTTCAGCCACCAGACCTGCCAGCACCATAGCCGCGCCAGCGCGCAGATCTGTCGCCTTCACCTGGCAGCCGGTGAGACCTTCCACGCCTTCCACCACGGAAGTGCGGCCGTCAATCTTGATCTGGGCCCCCATGCGCTTCAGTTCATCGACGTGCATGAAGCGGTTCTCGAACACGGTTTCCGTCACCATGCCCGTGCCCTCAGATACAGCCAGCATGGCCATGAACTGAGCCTGCATATCAGTGGGGAAGCCTGGATAAGGCATGGTCTTGATGTCCACGGCGCGGGTGCGCTTCTCGCAGGCCACTCTGATGCCGTTCATATCCTCCTCCACCGTCACACCAGCTTCCTTGAGCTTGGCAATGACGGGCTTCAAATGCTCGGAAATGGCATTTTCGATATAGACATCCCCACGGGTCATGGCTGCTGCCACCATGTAGGTGCCAGCTTCAATACGGTCAGGGATGATGGTGTAGTCCCGTCCCCTGAGCTTCGGCTGTCCCTCGATCTTGATGACATTGGTGCCAGCTCCGCGAATCTTGGCTCCCATGACATTGAGGTAGTTGGCCAGATCCACGATTTCCGGCTCCTGGGCCGGGTTTTCCAGCACCGTCTGGCCCTCAGCCATGGAAGCGGCCATGATAATGTTCTCCGTGGCCCCCACGCTGGGGAAGTCCAGATAAATCTTCGTGCCTTTCAGCCCCTCCGGAGCATTGGCCTCGATGTAGCCGTGGCCAATCTTGATTTCAGCCCCCAGGGCCTCGAAGCCCTTCAGATGGAGGTCAATGGGACGGGTGCCGATAGCACAGCCGCCGGGAAGCGATATCTTGGCCTGACCGCAGCGTGCCAGAAGCGGCCCCATGATCAGGAAGGAAGCGCGCATCTTCCGCACCAGGTCGTAGGGCGCCTCGCAGCTGCCGATAACCCGGCTGTCCACGGTGAGCTGATGCTTCTCCTCATCAAAGCTGGCGCTGACCCCCAACTGCTTCAGCACCTCGGTGATGGTGTAGACGTCCTCCAGGGCCGGCACCTCGTCCAGCACGCTGGGATTATCCTGCCCCAGCAGGGTAGCTGCTATGATAGGCAGCACTGCATTCTTGGCCCCGCTGATTTTCACCCGTCCCCGCATGGGACGGCCTCCATGTATGATAAGTTTTTCCATTCTTGCTTACAATCCCCCTAAGGCTTGAAAAGCCCCCCGCTGCTGCGGGTATCTATCAATAAAACTTGCGTATTCTAAAGCAACACTACATATATTACCATTAACCCCTTGTACTGGCAATACTTTTAAGGCCTTTCAACCTTGAGGGTGGCATGGATGACATTATCTATAATATACTCTGTCTCGAAGCGGGTCTGGTCGTCCTTTTTCTTGTCCTTCAGGAACTCCACTTTGTGGTTCTTCTTCTCCTCCTCGGCCTGGGCCTTGGCAGCCTTGGCAGCCTCACGGATCATGCGGCGCTGCTCTTTTTCCGAAGTGGGAGGCTGGCCTGCCCCGGGAGCGATGATTATTTCGTTGTTCCTGGGGGTGTCCATGAGATTCTGGAGCCTGTCTGCCACCTTCTGGTTCTTGCCTTCCTCATCAGCTGTCTCAAGGCCCACCTGCTGCAGCAGCATGGCGGCGGTGACGGGGATGAAGCCGCCTCCCCGCACATCCAGGTGCAGTGTACCCTCCTGCTGGAGCTTCGGCACCGTGTAGGGAATGGTGAGGGTCTGTTTCTCGCCGCGATAGGGCTTGATGGTGGTCTTGAAATTCACCGTCTCACCGGGAGCCGCCGTCATCTTCTCCGGCGTTGCAGACACCAGGCTGGCAGTATGGCGGCCTTCCTCCAGGGAAATATCTGCCTGCACATCTACGATATCGCTTTCCTTATCCTTATTATTACAGATGAGGTTCATGGCCTGCGCCAGTTCCCCCACGGCATTCTGCCCCACATCCTCAGCCCCGTAGAACATATTGCTGCGTGTGACCTTGCCTCCGGGCAGGGCGTCCGTGCGGATGGTGAAGTCAACCTTGGCGGTAGCACCTGCGGTGGTGTCACTGGTCTTGGCCACAGCAGCATAGGCCACCCCTGCCGTCAGCTGGGGCAGGTAGTCCTCGTCATAGGCAATGCGCACCCCGTAGTTGTCCTGGCGGCCCAGGGTCTTGTCCTCCACCCTTATCTTCATGGGCACCACCGAGGGGAACTCTCCCAGGATGCCGGCCACACCGGTCTCGCGGTCCTGATTCACCCGACCGATGATGGAACCCATATTGGCAATCTTCATGCCTGCAGCCGGCCCGCTGATGGTCCCCACCACGCTGGCATCAGTCATGAAATAGTTCACATTGCCCTTGTGCAGGAAGGAATGGCCGAAAGCCAGCACCTTCTTTCCTTCCACGGCCGTGACCGTGCCGGTGGCTCCCACGGAGAAATCGCCGCAGACCACTGCCACCCCAACGGGGCTGCCGGGCTGCAGCTCCGCATTGTAACGGGTGGCGAGGAAGCCCTGCCCCGCCTCGATGCCCATGGGCACGAAGGAAAGCTCCCCTTTGGGATCGAGCTTCTTCTTCAGGTAATCAAGACCGCTGGTATTGAAACCGGAGAAAAACAGAGTGCTCTTTGGCTCCTTCTCCATTTCTGCAACAGGTTCACCAGCTTCGTTCTTTTCAGCCACGGCGGTCTCTTCCAGAGCAGGTTCAGCTGCCCCAGCCTCAGACTTTTCCTCACTGCCGGCCTCTGCAGCTGCAGGAGCCTTGCCCGCCTCATCAGCTTCAGCTGCGGACTTTGCCGCCTCAGGAGCGTCCTGCCTGCCTGCTGCGGCATTTTCCGCCTCAGGAACGTCCTGCTTTCCTGCTGCAGCATTTTCCGCCTCAGGGGCGTCCTGCTTCTCTTCTGCAGCATTTTCCGCCTCAGGAGCGTCCTGCTTCTCTTCTGCAGCACTCTCGCCCTCAGCCTTGGCCTCTTTCTTGGCTTCTTCCTCTGCCTTCTTGGCCTTGTCCTCCTGATACTTCTTCAGGTCGAATGTCGCGAGCCTGCCCTTGTTCTTGTTGTCAGGCAGACTCCAGAGGGGCAGCATATCCTCGATGGGAGTGATGAAGAAGGTATAGGGGGCCATGTCCTTGATGCCTGCCGCCAGGGCACCCACCAGGCGTCCCTCCACATAGATGGGGCTGCCGCTCATGCCCTGCAATACTCCGCCAGTCTGCTCAATGAGCGCCCCGGAAGCACGGGCCATGATGGAACGACTGCCTCCCTTGCCCCCGTCCATCTTGCCGATCAGATCCACCTGAAACGGCTGGATCTCTCCGGAGCCGTCCACCACAGTGTAAGCCGTGCCGGTCTCCCCGCCCCAGACCTCACTGTAGGGCATGATGGATTCCATAGCCAGGGAAGATGCCCCCGGCAGGGAAATCAGCATGGCCGCCAGCAATGCTGAAACGGACTTTTTCAGCCCCATACATTTCTTCAAAGATTTATACATAATAAGCCTCATTTCCTGGCAAAATACTCATAAGTGTTGGCCAGCCCTTCCTTCAGGCTCACCTTTGGCTCCCAGCCCAACCCCGCTTTTGCCTTCCCATTGGCCAGCATGGAGCGGCGGATATCCCCCTTGCGTGCGTCCGCATACTCAGGCTCAATATCCCTGCCTGCCACCTCGGCAAAGAGGTGTATCAGCTGATTGAGAGAAGTCTCCGTCTGGGTGGCCAGATTATACTCCGTATTCACATTCTCGGTTTTCAGGGCTGCCAATATGCCGCCAGCCACATCCCCGGCATAGATGAAGTCCCGGGTCTGCTCCCCATCTCCGAAGATGGTGATGCCCTGCCCCTTGGCAATGCGCTTGGCAAAGATGCTGATGACGCCGCCCTCGCCCTTGTCTCCCTGACGCTCGCCGTACACATTGGCAAAGCGCAGGACCACATAGGGAAGGCCGTAATTCCTATAATAGAGGGAAAGGTAATGCTCCACTGCCATCTTGGTAAAGCCGTAGAAAGACGGGGGCAGCAGTGGCGTTTCCTCCACCAGGGGCAGTCGGCTCTGGGCCACATCCCCATAGACTGCTGCCGTAGATGCCATCACAATCCGGCCCACGCCGCTCTTGCGGGCAGCTTCCAATATATTTACCGTGCCCATGAGATTCTCATCTGCATCATAGTAGGGGTCTTTCAAGGACATATCCACCATGGTTTGCCCAGCCAGATGCACAATGGCATCGAAGCGGCTGAACTCAATCTCCCGCCTGGCCCGCGTCCCCCGGATGTCCATGACCCAGCTGTGCACCTCGCTCAAGGGTATATGATCCAACGAACCGGTGAAAAGGTTATCCAGCACTGTCACCTCATGCCCCTCAGCCAAAAGGGCCCTGACTACATGAGAACCAATAAATCCGGCCCCGCCGGTTACCAAAACCTTCATGGGAACTACCTCTCCTTTTATCGCAAATAAACTACGATAATATAAATACTATCTCATTGTAATATATCCCTTCTTTAAAGTCCATAAATTAAAGAGGAAAGAGATTTTTCACACATTATCTTTGCCAAAACTCATTGTATGGCTGTATAATATTCTCTGGTAAGTTTCATCTTCTTTACAGATTGACACTTGATGTCTTTCTATGTTAAAATCTTAAAACCTACTAAATAACTATGCAATAGGAGCTGTAACATGATAAAGCTTTCTCATATAGAGAAAACCTACGACAGTCCCTCAGGCCCGGTTCCGGCGCTGAAGGGGATTGACCTGCATATCGCCAAGGGAGAAATTTACGGCATCATCGGCCTGTCCGGTGCCGGCAAGTCTACCCTTGTGCGCTGCATCAACCTTTTGGAGCGACCCACGGCGGGGCAGGTAATCGTGGACGGCAAGGACATGATGTCCCTTTCTGCCGCAGAATTGCGGGAGGCCCGGAAGGACATAGGCATGATTTTCCAGCACTTCAACCTGCTGTCCTCTGCCACAGTCTATGACAACATCGCCTTCCCCCTGCGCCTCAGCGGCACAGAGGAAGGAAAAATCAGGGAAAAGGTAGAACCTCTCCTGAAACTGGTGGGACTGGAGAACAAGGCTTCCCAGTATCCCTCCCAGCTTTCCGGCGGCCAGAAGCAGCGGGTGGGCATAGCCAGAGCCCTGGCTTCTGACCCGAAGGTGTTGCTCTGCGACGAGGCTACCAGCGCCCTGGACCCCCAGACCACCCGCTCCATCCTGGAGCTCATCAAGGACATTAATGCCAAGCTGCACCTCACCGTGGTGGTCATCACCCATGAGATGCAGGTCATCAAGGACCTCTGCGACAAGGTGGCAGTCATCGACAAGGGCATCATCGCCGAGGAAGGTACGGTGCTGGAAGTCTTCACGAATCCCAAGGAGCCCATCACCAAGGAATTCATCTCCGTGCTGCTGTCCAATGAGCTGCCCGTGGCTTTCCGGGGAGGCGCTATCCAGCAGGAATACAGTGAGGATTCTTACCTGCTGCTGCGGCTGACCTTTATCGGCGAATCTGCCGATGACCCGGTGCTGGCAGGCATGATCCGCCAGTTCCCTGAGGTGGAATGCACCATGCTCTTCGGGGACCTGGATCAGATTTCCGGCCAGCCCTTCGGACGCATGATCATCGGCCTCACAGGCCGGAAAGAACGCATCCAGGCAGCTATGGAATACCTGGCCGCCAAAGACCTGAAAGAGGAGGTGATTGGTTATGTCAGAAGACATGATCATGCTGCTCTTTAAGGCTTTGGGCGAGACAGTCTACATGGTAGCCGTGTCCATGGTGATTGCCACGATCTTGGGCGTCCCCTTGGGAGTGCTCTTGCACACCACGGAAAAGGGCGGCATCCTTTCCGCACCGGCCCTGAACAAAGTCATTGGCTCAGTGGTGAACGCCGTCCGCTCCATCCCCTTCATCATCTTGATGGTAGCAATCATACCTCTTACCCGTCTGATTGTGGGTTCTGCCATCGGCACCACCGCGGCCATGGTCCCTCTGGTGATTGCCAGCATTCCCTTCATCGGGAGGCAGGTGGAGACCAGCCTGAAGGAAGTGCCCTTCGGCCTCATTGAGGCGGCCCAGTCCATGGGGGCAAGCCCCATGCAGATCATCTGGAAGGTGCTGATACCTGAGTCTTTGCCCTCCATCGTGGCACAGCTTACTACAGTCATCATCGCCCTGGTGGGCGAATCTGCCATGGCAGGGGCCATCGGCGGCGGCGGATTAGGTGACCTGGCTATCCGCTACGGATACCAGAGGTTCCGGCCGGAGGTCATGCTGGCCACGGTGGTTATACTTATTGTGTTAGTCCAGTTAGTGCAGCTCTTGGGAGGTACACTGGCTAAGAAATTAGATAAGCGTTAAGGAGGAAGTCCTTAGCTATCCTCTTTAGCCCTCTTTTTTACTTCCGTCTGTTCATTTTCTTTATAGTAAAGAAAACGAACCAAAAGGTAAATATGCCAGTGGCATATTTACCGGCCTTGCCTTTCATCCTTGAAAGCCAACGGCCGCAGGACGCCCATCCGTGGGCTGAAGTTTGAGGGGCTGTGGTTGGGCTGAGGATTTACTTCCGGGAAGAGAATGGGAGGTTTTTGTATGAAGAAAAAAGTTCTTTCTATGCTGGCAGCTTTGTCTGTGGCTGCTTTGGCCTTTACGGGCTGCGGCGGGGATACTGCAGGCAACAGCAGCAGCTCTGCTGCCAAAACCCTGAAGGTGGGCGCTACGGCTGTGCCCCATGCAGAGATCCTGGAGGCTGTGAAGCCTGTCCTGGAAAAGGACGGCGTGAAGCTGGAAATCGTGGAGTTTAACGACTACGTGCAGCCGAACCTGGCCCTCAACGACAAGGAACTGGATGCCAACTTCTTCCAGCATAAGCCCTACCTTGACAACTTCATGGAAGAGCATAAGGATGTGAAGCTCGCCAGCGCCTTCGGCGTCCACATCGAGCCCATGGGCATCTACTCCAAGAAGGTCAAGGACCTGAAGGAGCTGAAAGACGGAGCCTCCGTCTCCATCCCCAACGACCCCACCAACGGCGGACGTGCCCTGCTGCTTCTTGAGAAGGCTGGCCTCCTGAAGCTCAAGGCTGGCGTAGGCGAGAAAGCTACCGTGCAGGATGTAGTCGAGAATCCCAAGAATCTGAAGTTCCAGGAAGTAGAGGCCGCTCAGGTGCCCCGCACCCTGGAGGACGTTGACGCTGCCATCATCAACAGCAACTTCGCCATGCAGGTCAACCTGACCCCCACCAAGGACACCCTCTTCATCGAGGACAGCACCTCCCCCTACGTGAACATCATCGCCGTCCGTGAAGGCGACGAGAACCGTCCGGAGATCCAGTCCCTCATCAAGGCCCTGAAGTCCGACGATGTGAAGAAATTCATCGAGGATAAGTACAAGGGTGCCGTAGTACCGGCGTTTTGAGAAACAAAAGCATAAAATTTCAGCCCCGCTTCCACGAAGCGGGGCTGTTTGTCATACCATACTATTCACTTTCCCACTGAGCAAGGCTTCGTTCCTTAGAATCAAAGCTCACACCAATCTTGAAAAGCTTTCTCTCATCTGCAGCAAAGGGCGCAGCATAACCTTTTTCCTCTATCTGGTCCAGGGCTTCTTTGGCTGATTTATCTACCTTGAACTCGAAGATATAGACAAACTTTTCCGTAGACACTATGCAGTCGGCACGCCCGCGGCTGCTGTGCACTTCACACTCTGCATATTGTCCCAAAAGAGTGAACACGATGTAAATCACTGACTGGAAGTAATGCTCGAAAGGAGCATCATCTGTAGTGTAAGGAATGCTGTCAAAGAGAGCTGTGAGAATATCCCTCATGCCCTCCGTGTCCCCTTCCAGTATACGGCGGCGCAAAGAAATAATATCCTTGCCGCTTCCCGGCGTGCTTTCCGGTGCATATTCGGGGAAAAGACTTTCCAAAAAACCGTACTTCACTTCTTCATTAGGAAACCCCAAAGTATACAGACGCGATTTCCTGTCATATCCAAAAATCGTAAGGTATCCCGTCTGATAGAGCATGGGAATCGGATCAGGATTGTCCGCCCTATAGTCCGTAATGCTGCTGCTGGCAGCTTCTATTCTTCCTTCCGCCAACTGCCGTACATCAAAATGCATGCTCTTCAACCTGTGCACCAGAAAAGCAGGCGTACCCGTAGCAAACCAATAAGATTCCATTTCACCCTCCGCCAACGCTCTGAGCAAGCTGAAGGGATTGTAAACTCCCTTGCCCTTGGGATGAAAATGATAACCGTCATACATTTTCCTGAGTTCCAACAGGCACTCAGCCCTGCCAAGTTCCAGGCTTTCAGACAGGATCTCTATCTCCGGCTCGAAACCACGCTCCAGCTCTGCCTCTGTAATACCGCAAATATCAGCAAATCGCTCGCTTAGAGAAATGTCATCCAACTGATTCAGATCGCTGAAAATGCTGACTTTGCTGAACTTCGTGACCCCGGTTATGAAGACGAACCTCAAATACTCATCATAGCTTTTAAGATTGCTGAAGAAGCCCTTGAATACAGCTTTGTTGTGCTCCTCCAGAGCAGCATTACCCAACACTTCCAGCAAAGGCTTGTCATATTCGTCCACAAGCACCACGCATTCCCTGCCAGTCTTTGCCTTAGCTGCCATGAGCAAATTTTGGAAGCGATAACTTATTGATCCATCCTTTTTACAGTCGTACTCCTCTTCCCACCTCCCCAGCATTTTATCCAAAACATCGTCAAGAGCCAACTCCTCTTGATAGTTCTGCCCATTGAAGTCAAAGTAAAATACTGGATAAGGCTGCCACGCCTCCTCATTCCCCTGCTCCAGCTCCACTATCTCCAGCCCGGCAAAGAGCTCCTTCTTCCCCTCCCAATAGGCTTTCAAGGTAGAAAGAAACAGACTCTTGCCAAAGCGCCTGGGACGGCTCAGGAAATATTGCTTGCTGCCATAAGCCAGCTCATATATATAACGCGTCTTGTCCACATAGACAAAATTGCCTTTCCTGAGGCTCACGAAACTCTGCACCCCAATAGGCAGCCGCCTTCTCTGCTCCCTCATGGCACTCTCCTCCCCCTGCCCTTCAATCATGCATTTCTTGATATAATTTTATCACAAAAAAAGGACGGGCTCTACACTTCAGCCCCACATAGGTGGGGAATAAAAACAACAACGGGCTTATTATTATAAACCATCGGTTCATCCCCACTTGCGTGGGGTCAGTCACTATTTCACACACTATACAAAATCAACATCCCCTGCCCATAAGCTTTCCCGGGACCAATACCATTCTGCCAGCCCTTTTTGAAAAGTGCCACATCCTCAATACGCAAAATGCCCTGGAATATTACGCCTTTGTAAAAAATCTCTTGCGTATCATCTTTGTCATGTAACCCCTGTGTCATGCTTTCATGACTCTCCTGAACCTGAAGCACAGAAAAACCATACTGCCCCCCTTTATTGCGAAGCCACTTCATCCTTTCCTCAATAGTCTTCAGAAACCTACGCCGGCTGTTCTTCTTCCCTTCCTGTGGAACTTTTTTGCATGGAGACGCCAAAAGGTTGAACCTATAGCATCCCCCTTCCTGCAAGCCAGCCTCTATTTCAGAGAAATCCCTGCATCCAATCATCTTCATACCCGCCGGGATTGAATCGCAGTCAGGTTTCTCCGCAGACCAAACATACACGTCCAAGCGCTGCGGATTGATTCTATATAGCGCACCGCTTTCCTGTCTGCTGCTATGAAACATGTGCTGAATGCTGCGATGCATGATTTGGCAATCTCGCAAGCATTTTTTCGCGTATATATTCCTGATATCTAAGTGCATCTTACTCAGGTACATCCTGCGCACTCTCCTTTGTTATGAACGTTCTTGTAACGCTCCTGCTGCGGAATATTCGATAACCATCATTTACATCTCTGCGTTCTATCACAGTGTCCCCCGCTGATGCATCCATCTCAACCAACATTTTCCCTGACTCAGGACTCGAAAGCTCTCGCAATGCTTCCTTCAGCGAACTGTAAGTCGTGGTTATACCATCACAAACAGGCCTGGATGGAACACAGCTCTTCCGCCCAAGGTAAATTGGCCACTTAGGTTTATTAAGTGCTTCTGACAAATATTCTAGTATTTCAACCTTGCCAGTCAACAATACTGTAAAATACGCATCCTGCAAATATGTGCGAAAGGACAGTATCGTATCACCATTTGCTCTGATCTTGCCTTCCGCATTCAACAAACGCTTTGAACGTATCGTCTGATAATCAACCATCATAGTTCCAGGACGATCCGCTCTAACTGCCATCCTTATGTTTCTTTGTAATTCTGCCAGCCTCTTGTCCTCTCTGGAGAAACCTAACGCACATCCTAATAAACCGACAATACCTGATTTGGTTGGCATAGCAGCAGAGTCCCTATAATTCCACTTGCTATGTTCTCCCCAGCTTTGAAGCACGCCATCTAAGCGCAAGACTAAAATTGGTATGGATGTCATATTACCCTCCCCTTACAGCTCCAATACCTTTGTTACAGATTCAACCAAATCATCATAATTCTTAGTATTTACAATGCCTGTATCACTATCAAAAGGCATACTATTTCCCTCACTGAACCAAAAACGCCTCACATCTCCTAAAGAAGGGAAATCCTCTACCGTCTGCAATACTTTATTCTGCAAGGCTTCTATGCTTACTGTAATTAAATCTCTGTCATGGATTGCTCTTGCAGGTTTTGAATATGCGTTGGCATAGCTTACAGGAACAGGATAATCTTTACACTCCACCAGCACTGCTGACGGAAGTACATTGCCAGCAAATGTATTCTGCTTTCCACTGGGATTGCTATATGCCATAGCACGCAACAAAGCAGGAACAGCTGCCTCAACCAATGCCTCAGGAGAATCTGAATATTTCAGATTCTCCAATAACTTGTTCACATCAAGAGAAGCATAGATATAATAGCAACTGGAATTATAATCCACCTCACCTATCATGCCAGCACCCAGTTCTTCATTATTGGTCAACATATCGTCCATAGCTGTAAAATAATCAGACTCCATGATTACCCTGTTAGTAGAAAACGCATGTGCCACTTGCATTGATGCTTCTACATCGGCAAAAGCTGGTGATGTCACCATTCGTCCAAATAAAGCAATGTCAAGTGAAACAGGCCTGCTATCCACACCCTTAATCATTTTCTCTATATCTGTTGCCTTCATCTTCTCAAACTTCTTGACATCATCTAATTCATCTATCTGTTGCTTCACCACTTCCGCTACTGCCTGTATATCTTCCGGAGAATAGATGATAAGTTGTCCTGTGATACCCAAATCACTTTCTTTGCCATTCTTATTTGCAAACCCTGTTAGTTTCTTTTTTGCAACTTCTAAAAATTCATCTGCGACCCCCATATATTTAAGTTTCTCTACAACCAATTGAGGCATTTTTCTGGTGCGTACACCTAAATAACCAGACAATTCCTTCTGCAAGAATTGCGAAACACGCCAGCTCCTTTTCAAGCACTGACTCGAAATCCTTCCGCGCTGTGCTCCTCCAAATACGCAGCTTTTCGGTGCCCCCATATCGTCACGGTTCAGATTGGTAGCCGGATAGTTCTTTAACATATGGATTTCAATCAACATTTTCCATCTCTCCTTCACTCTCGTCTTCCTTTGCATCCTGATAAAACTCTTTCACCCAGCGTTTCTGTATGAAACGTGAGTCACTTTCCCAACGCACGAGATCGTATAACAACTGCGAAGCATCAACTAAGGCTCCTTTATTTTTAATAAGTTTAATTACTCTATATAGCTTAGACTGAAAATAGCCATCTTCATCTATGCTTAAATCCATTAAAGTTTCCAATTTTTTACCAAAAGACTCTCTCCTATCTGCAGGCAAGCAATTTTTGGCAGCCAATGCAAGATTTTTTCCTTTTTTCCAATCTTCAACCTCCCACAAGCACATAAGACACACAACTGTAAAACATGCTTGTTCCCAACTCGGCGAGGGTGGCAGTTTATAAAATGCCGCCATGGCAGCGCCACCTGCTGCAGGCATAGTCTTTCCAGCAGCTCGCTTCAGAACAGATCTAAGACCTTTATCTTTTTCTAGCCTTATTTGCACCTTTTCCAGCCAATCAGCTATTTTTTCTTTCTCATTCATCCGACCTACCCCCTTTTATAATTTTATTGACACTCCCCATCAATATTCTTTCATATTGCTGAGCCCGTATTAAATCTTTAGATTGATAGCAATAATTCTTCTCCAATTCTTGTACTATATTCAAAACTATTCTTCTAAGGTTCTCCTTCCATCTTGCCGAAACAGAATTTTCTGCTTCTATACCATCACTCACTGCTAAATCATCCATTATTTCATAAAATTTCCTCTCACATTCCATATAGAATCTGTGAACATATTGCTTCACTTCGTTTATGCCACGTTTACTATCATCAGGCGATATGATATTTTCCAATGATTTGCCCAGAATGTAGCCTATGTTTTCTGCCATGTCAATGTAATTGGCAACATATTTTCGCTTATCCTCATTGCTTATAATTCTCGTATCTAATATCATCATACCACTTTGAGTATCAAGATAAGAGGCATTACTAGTTACAACCCCCAATATTTGAACAGGCATAGCATATGATCCCTTCTCTTCCTGTATCTGGTAAAAATCGTTGATGACTGCAGGCACGCTTCCATTTTCATAATCCTCACTTATAGTCTTTATATTGCGCCATGGCTCCTTTTCTACAGATGGCTTTATAGATGTAAAAATATCATCTTTTCCTCTGCGATACGCAACATGAGGATCATTCCAACCAGCATAACCTGTAAAATTAAGACCAGGTTGATAAAACATTTGCTTAACCATACCTTCATGCTCAATCAGCCTGATTCTACGACTTGGAAAAAACATACCATACAATTGACTAGTTTTTACCACTTCCTCCTTTGGTACAATATCTCTGTCACTTCTCCAAAGAGGCACACCTGAATTCTCCTCATCAATTTCTGTCAAGGAAAGTATCAATGTTTCAAAAAGGTTGTGACCTTTCGGCAAGAAATATAGTGGCGGAGCACCATTTACACCAGATGGATACCCTCCTGACATAGCCGTACAAAACATTTGTGCTGTCAATACACAACGGAAAGCCTCTGCCGGGGTAAAACTTGATAAACTTTCCAATTTATGGTCAAAATGAATAGCGTTGTTCCCACTGGCACGTGTACTATCCAAAGTTGCCACATATTTAATGTTTTTCTCAGTGTCCCAAGTCTTATCAGCTGGAGCCTGCAAAAAAGGCTTGTCTTTATCAAAAATATCAAAACTTACTCCTGCCTGCTCACATTCATCTACATATGCTTCTATCTTCTTTACATCAAAAAAACCTTCATCAAGTATATCAACCCTTTCCTCCCAAGTATCAGGACGATATACATCCATAAGGAAAACAGTCAGAAACCTATAAAGACTATAAGTTTCCATAGGAGTTGCACAATCTATATCCTTTAGCTCATGCGCCTTGGCAAACAAATCACACAAGCTTATCTCATGAGCAATTCCATCAAGGCTACGCACAGGAATCCAAGGTTCTGTCCGTATATCATACTTCATCTTCACACCTCCTTGCCAGACTGGCAAATAAATCCCATCTCATTATTCATTTCAATAGATCCGCCATCAATAAAATGACAGATGCCATTATTGCCGGGGAATATATATGTGCCTTGCAATAATCCCTCACCAATTACATATTCTACTCCTGTTGTTTTTCTGTCTAGCAGAGTCTTCATAACACGCTCTGCAATGCTCAAGCTGTATCCTAAAACTTTCTTTGCCAATTTTTTGGATACTTTTCCTGCTGACACCACTTCACTATACAAATTCTCTGGCACAATTGCGATGCGCCGGCTTGGCTCTCCTAACCTTGTTCTTGCAGGTAAGAAACAACTATCATCATCAGAGAAGAATAAATCACCAGTCTTTGCATGATTATCGGCAAAGCAGAATTTTTTTGCAGATGGTTTCGGCAGTTCCTGAACGCCAGCCTGCACTTCCTTAAATTCGTTATCCGTATTATACTCCAACCACGCTTCCAACTCACTCTCATCAAGCTGCGTATCATCATATACCATTTGCACTAACGAAGAAATATCATCTGGGAGACATATATTTTCCTTATCCTTTAAAACCCGCATAGTCTTTTGCAATAATATTTTAGGATAAACCATTTCTGTACTCCCAAAAGCATCCTCTTTAGGAAGCATCACTGTCATAATTGGCTCATGGCATCCATTAGGACGTACAGTATCATCATGTCTCCATTCTCTGCCCATACGCTGAAGCAACAAATCTATAGGGCAGATATCAGAGAGCATTTCATCGAAATCAAGATCCAATGACTGCTCGACTACCTGAGTGGCTACAACAATCAGTTTTTGCGGGCGTTTCGTCTTATCCTTCCCAAGAAGTTCCAGGCATTCCTTCTCTATCTCCTGCCTGAGGTTAGCACTGAATCTCGCATGAAATAATATCGTCCTAACCCCTGTCAATTTATTCTTGATAGATTTATATGTATCCTGTGCTTCCTTGACCGTATTGACCAATACACAGAAACATCCTCCACCAATTTCATCCATTCTTTCTCTCAGGTACTCTGCGATTTCATCAGGAGAATTCAGCAACGTTGCGTACTTCATTCTCACTTTTATATTTCTGCTGTTTTCATCTACATGAATCTGTTTTGGCTTCCTGTCTTCATATAGCAAGGTAATGCCAGGATACATATCAGTAGCCAGTGTATAATCTTCTTCTGTGCAATAACATGTAGAATATTGCGTCTTCTTATCATTTGGCAAAGTTGCCGAAAGCATCACTACAGGTATATGCAAGACCTTGCACCAGGAAAGCAATTTTTCAATAATACTGCTCATATACGCATCATAGGCGTGTATTTCATCGATAACCAGCACCTTCTGCGCTAATCCTGTCAAACGCAAAACACCATACTTAGTGCGCATGGCACTCATCATAACCTGATCCACGGTGCCTACTGCAAATGGTGCAATCAAACCTCTTCTCATAGGCGCTGTCCATAGTGCAGCTTCCATTTTATCCTCTGTATTATATGAAGCTTCCACTTCATCCATCAGCCACGCCATGCCATGCATAAGCTTGGCTGATGGATCATGAAGTGATGCCAGCATATCATTCACTCTGCCATGCATCTGATTTGATGTTGCTGAAGTTGGCAAAGCCACATAAAAGCCTTCCTTTCCCCACCTCTGCGCCAAACGCAGGGCGGCATACAACCCGGCTTCTGTTTTCCCGCATCCCATAGGTGCCTCTATGATAACCCCCAGCGGACATTCATCATCCTTGGCAAATATCTCTTCCACTGCCTTTTGCAAGGGACGCATCCCATCCTCAGGAATCTTGGGCCACAAATCCGTGAATTTCCTTTTACTTCTATCTACCTCACGATGTTGCAAATGATTATCCTGCAGGAAAATTCTCGTTCTATTGCGTGTCTCTTTCTCAATATCATGCCACTCTTGATACCAGCCTGTTTCAGAAAAATCTTCTCCAGATGCAATCCAATCAGCTGTAACCAACACGCCCAAAAGCATCATACATGCCGCATCCATGTGACTGGGAGCAGCTTCCGGAGGCTTAAACCACTCCCGCATTCCCTTTTCGATTTTTTCTTGCAATTTCTGCCAAACATCTTTCTCTGAAGGATCAGCTCCATCTGATGTACCTTTTCCTGGTCTTGCCTTGATGATGATACCCCACTACTTCAGCCACACGATTTCTAAATTTTTTGTCAGAAGAAAAAACACCAGTCTCTTTCCATATTCTCTTCAATATTTTACAGCCATATAGTTCATGTCTGAATTTATCAGCTTCAAATATAGGCACATTATTTTCTTTTAATATTTTAGCAATTTCACTATCAGTTGCCTGCATCTGAAAATAAGCATAACATTTCCCTAAATCATGCACTGAGCCAATATAGCCAACAAGATTAATTATCTCTTCCCTGGGCAGATTGAAGTTCTCTGACAGTTCCTTTCCCACGGGATAAAAACATCCAGATGAGATAAGTTCCTGAGCTATAATTCCAGTTTCCAGCAAATGCATCCACAAGGGTTTGAACGGTTCACTCTTCGCCCATAACGTACGCTCAATTCCCCGTACCAGTTCCTCATCGTTCAACACCAGACTCACCGCCCTCATTTTGAGAAGGACCTTTCTTATTTATGCCGATCAACTGTATGCCATTGACATCCACCACTCTGCGAGTAGGGTATCCGCACATTTCCATATGAAACCCCTGTTCCGTGTTCATACTATATAGCATGACCGCCCCCGCTATATACTCATCGCTATATACCTTCTCCCACAGCCGCTCTCGCACCATCGCACTAACCTTGCCCGCAAAAACTCCTGGCTTTACCTCCAACAACCACTTAGTCAGCTCACCTCGAAGTTTGGCAGGAGCGTTATCAATCACCAGAACTATCATCTATATATCCCTCATCTGCGTAATTAACTCCGCCATCAACAGCCCCTACATTATCATCCCATAGATCTCCTGTATTCTTTGCCTCCAATTGCTCATTATCTATATCTTCAAACAGCTTTCCTAAATCATTGGCAATTCTTTGCATTATTTTAGCGTTATGAAAATACTTGCGACATATTTCTCTTACATGTGCTTCTGGATTTTTAGCATCTTTCTTCACTGCTTCAAAAGCCGCAGGTATCGTTGTCTCTGCCTTATATAAGTCTGCAATATCATACACAAACGACAGCATTTTCCCGGTATGAACAAATCCCAAAGCTACAGAATATCCCAAAGAACAAATTGATGCCTGACATACACTATACAAAATCGCATTTGCAGCCGATAAAGCCCGATTTATATTATCGGAAGCATCCCAATCAGTATTCTTATAGGAACGTTTTTTCCATGGGATACCGTTCAGCTTGGCTGCTGCCTGATATGCCTTGCGCACCCTTATTCCCTCTAACCCTCTTATCTGTTGCAATGTCATATTCTTGCAATCCATCTTAGGAAATCTCATCTCATACATACGCCTGACTATAAGCATATGGAGTTCTTCGTCCATACAGCATTTCGCCTGAATCAATGTATTTTTCGCACTTCTAGTTTCTCCTTGTCCATAAGCATAAAACCTGGCCCCATTTTCTCCACACCAAACCACCATGCACCCGTTTTCACAAATTGTTTTCACGGCTGCATGGGTAATTTTTGTACCAGGACCTATCATCAAACATGTAAGAGCAGACACCGGCACAGGAATATCCTCTGTGATACGATGAAGAATAATGGATGAATCACTTTGATCAATAATGGCATGCTCAACATAAAAATAGCTGATGCTATCACGAAGCTTCGGAAGTTCCTTCAAGTCCTTTTTCAAATCCCCACCCCCTCTGGGATTTTTATATACCATCTTTAAGCATAGTTATTCTCCTCCCCTTATGAAATTCCTGCTAAAATTTTCCAAATTCATCCCCACGTGCGTGGGGCATACCTCGGGAGTGCGATAACTCTCGATGTCGTTAATCGGTTCATCCCCACGTGCGTGGGGCATACCCGTTCACCAGGTCATCCCACGCCCCCGACCGCGGTTCATCCCCACGTGCGTGGGGCATACGTGCC
>NZ_FNWN01000014.1:0-78512 GCF_900108415.1 Selenomonas sp. KH1T6 | reverse complement strand
CATAGCATAAGCTAGTAAGACACCTTGAAGAAGACAAGGTTGATAGGGTAGGTGTGGAAGTGCCGTGAGGCATGAAGCTAACTACTACTAATATGTCGAGGGCTTAACTTAATCTAAGATGTTCAACGCAAAGTAATTCTTCTGTATAGTTTTGAAAGAGCAATCTTTCAACTGAATATCTGGTGGCGATG
Organism: Selenomonas sp. KH1T6; assembly: GCF_900108415.1. Lineage (NCBI taxonomy): Bacteria > Bacillati > Bacillota > Negativicutes > Selenomonadales > Selenomonadaceae > Selenomonas > Selenomonas sp. KH1T6. The sequence continues at coordinate 78,321 of NZ_FNWN01000014.1, read as the reverse complement.
CCTGAATGGATCCACCTGTTCCCATTCCGAACACAGTAGTTAAGCATTCAGAGGCCGAAAGTACTTGCCTGGAGACGGGCTGGGAGGATAGGAAGCTGCCAGTTTGATTCCTCGATAGCTCAGTCGGTAGAGCGTCTGACTGTTAATCAGAATGTCACAGGTTCGAGTCCTGTTCGAGGAGCCAATTTTAAAAATAATCTGGGGAGCCCCCCATAACTAATTGGGGTATCGCCAAGTGGTTAAGGCACGGGACTTTGACTCCCGCACCGCTGGTTCGAATCCAGCTACCCCAGCCATGTTGGTTCACTAGCTCAGTTGGTAGAGCACCTGACTTTTAATCAGGTTGTCCCGGGTTCGACCCCCGGGTGAGCCACCAATATAGATAGTATTCCCCTTTTATCATGACTCACTAGCTCAACTGGCAGAGCAACTGACTCTTAATCAGTAGGTTCACGGTTCGATTCCGTGGTGGGTCACCATTTATGGGCGATTAGCTCAGCTGGGAGAGCGCTTGCCTTACAAGCAAGATGTCGGCAGTTCGATCCTGTCATCGCCCACCATATTATGGCCCCATAGTTTAGTTGGTTAGAACGCCGCCCTGTCACGGCGGAGGTCAGGAGTTCAAGTCTCCTTGGGGTCGCCACTTGATTATAACGCGAAAGCGTTTATAATATAAATTTTCAACTTGTTTTGATGAAATGCCTCGGTAGCTCAGTTGGTAGAGCAGGGGACTGAAAATCCCCGTGTCAGTGGTTCGATTCCGCTCTGAGGCACCATTTATCAAGCTGGTGTAGCTCAATTGGTAGAGCAGCTGACTTGTAATCAGCAGGTTGGGGGTTCAATTCCTCTCGCCAGCTCCACTTAGCTTTTACGCGGGTGTAGCTCAATGGTAGAGCTCCAGCCTTCCAAGCTGATCACGTGGGTTCGATTCCCATCACCCGCTCCACTTTATTGAATAAGCTGCCGGGGTGGCGGAACTGGCAGACGCAACGGACTTAAAATCCGTCGGTTGGAGACAACCGTACCGGTTCGATTCCGGTCCTCGGCACCATTTTCCCTTATTTCGCTAAAAATTATATATTGCGGTCGTGGCGGAATTGGCAGACGCGCTACTTTGAGGGGGTAGTGTTCACAAGACGTATGGGTTCAAGTCCCATCGACCGCACCATCTCTTGACAAATCCATATAATTGATATATAATACAAACATGCGGTCGTGGCGGAATGGCAGACGCGCTAGCTTCAGGCGCTAGTGGTAGCAATACCGTGGAGGTTCAAGTCCTCTCGACCGCACCATTTTTTTAAGCAGAGAACACGTTTTGAAGGAGCGAAGCGACGTACAAAATGTCGTGAATCGCTTATCCAAAATTCATGGATATGAATTTTGGGTTCCTCCAAAACGTTTTTGTTTATGCTAAATAGTCCTTTTTATATCATGCGGTTGTGGCGGAATTGGCAGACGCGCTACTTTGAGGGGGTAGTGTTCACAAGACGTATGGGTTCAAGTCCCATCAACCGCACCAGTTGTAATCAAAGCTCAAGCGTTCTTGCTTGAGCTTTTTTTATATTTAGAATGGTTAATTTTGAGTAGGCTTTACCTGCCCCGTGAAACGGTGGAGGTAATGTCTGCGAGGAGGTTTTGCCATGAACTGGAAAAAACTAATCTTATCTACGTTGCTTTTTACTTTTCTTATAGCAATTACAGTAACCACCGAGGCCGCCTCTGGCCGTTTTGGCATTGAAGCTGCCCCTGGCTACTGGCTTTCACGCACTACCCATGCCCAGGAAGTTATCCTGACGCCGGAGCAGATTTCTGCCCAGAATCAGGACTTGCAGCTGCGGGATACCTCTATTATAGACCTCACAGCCTCTCCTGACCGTTTGCCGGGGCGGGAGGTAAGGCAGCATATCATGGCTGCCATGCAGGACTTTTGGCAGGAGAAACTGCCTGAGGAGTATGTGGGAGGAGAATTGCTGACCTGGGACAGGTGGCAACAGGCCCGCAGGAACTGCAATCTGGCTGATTTGCCAGAGGAGGCAGAGGCAGAATATGCTGTCACCGTCCAGCGGGCTGCTCTGCGCCTGTTGCCCGTGTCTAAGGCCTGGAATGATGAGCCTGATGAGCACTATGACGACTTGCAGGGCACGGTGCTGGACCCGGCGGAGGCAGTGCTGATCTGGCACAAAAGCCTGGATGGGAAGTTTGCTTTCGTGCAGGCAGAGGATTACCAGGGCTGGGTGAGCCTGGACAGCCTGGCTCTGGCTGAAAGAGAGGACTGGCTGAGATATGCGGCTCCCGCTCAGGTGGCTGTTGTCACCCAAAATCGCAAGACTTTGGAAGCGGGGGGCATTTCCCAGCTCTATCAGCTGGGGGCAGCGATTCCTCTGGGCAAGGTCCATGGCAGCACCGGCAGCCTGGAAGCGGGGACGCGGGGCCTGCTGCTTCCTCAGAGGGACGCTGAAGGCTGGCTTTATATAGACAACTGCCCTGCTGATTTTGATGAAACCCTCCACGAGGGCTATCTGCCCTGCACCCGCGGGAACTTCATTGCCATGGCCTTCAAATGCCTTGGGGATGCCTACGGCTGGGGTGGGCAGGATGACAGCGTGGACTGCTCCTCCTTTGTGCAGGACGTCTACCGCACCATGGGGCTGAAGATTCCCCGGGATGCCGACCATCAGGAGCTGACACTCTTGAAGCAGGTGAAAATGACCGGCCTCTCCACAGAGGCACGTTATGCAGCGCTGCGACAGCAGGCTGAGCCGGGAGACCTGCTTTTCAAACCCGGCCATGTGATGATGTATCTGGGCACGGATGCCAGCGGTACGCCGCTCTGCATCCACAGCACCAGCGGTTATTTCATCAATGAAGGCACTGGCCAGTATGTGCAGGGAGTGCTGGTGTCGGATCTGACCTATCATAACTCAGCTGGGGAGGAGGCCATAGATGGTCTGACGAGTTTTGCAGGGGTGTGGCATTGAGGCGTGTTGATAAATTCCCTTATAAGGTGTATACTGTAAACTTGTAAACGTTCTTTACCAGAATACAGTTAGCAAAGGGGATATGTCAAAGTGTTCAAGCCACATAAATTAGCCATCATTGGGCTGGGCCATGTGGGCTCTGCTGTACTGGCCCGTGCCATTGCCTGCCAGCTGGCAGCAGATATTGTCTGCATTGATATCAAGAAGGAAGTGGCCCATGGGGAGGCAGTGGATGCGGTGCATTCCCTGTCCTGCGATTACGTGCCTGGGATTCGCGTCCATTCCGGCGGTTTCGAGGAGTGCGCTGATGCAGATGTGATTATCTGCGATGCCGGCCCCAGCATCCTGCCCGGGCAGAAGATGGACAGGTTGACCCTGGCCAAGGAAAACATCGGCGTTATCCGTGAGATCATGGGCGAAGTCACGAAATACACCCGCGAGGCTGTCTTTATCATGATTACCAATCCTTTGGACATCACTACCTATGTGGCAGCCACGGAGTTTGGCTATCCCGAAGGACGGCTTTTTGGCACTGGCACCACCCTTGAAACCATGCGCCTCAAGAGCATCATCGGCAGGCACTACAAGGTGGATGCTTCCTCTGTCCAGGGCTATATGATGGGGGAACACGGCAACTCTGCCTTCCCTGCCTGGAGCACTGTCAGCATCGGCGGCGTGCCCCTCTCGCAGCTTGACGAGTTTTACGACCATGAAGGCAAGCTGGATTTGGAAGAAATCGGCCAGGAAGTTGTGAACACTGCCTATGATGTAGTGCAGTCCAAGGGCTGGACCAACACGGGCATCGCCATGGGAGCCTGTCGCCTGGCCAAGGCTGTGCTCTTTGACGAGCGTGCCGTCTGCCCGGTGTCAATGCCTCTCCACGGGGAGTATGGCCTCCATGAGGTGGCCCTTTCCATGCCAAGCATCATTGGCCGCCACGGCGTAGAGAAGCGCATCCCCCTGCATCTGCCTGCTGAGGAAGAAGAGATGATGAAAAAGAGCGCTGAGAGCGTCAAGGCCGTGATGAGGGCCAATGGGGTAATTGATTGACGAATGTTTTTTGAGCCTTCCCTCCCCAGGGGAAGGTTTTTTATTGCAAAAAAAGCCCCGGCAGGGCCATGCCTTGCCGGGTTGAGAGAATTGAAAGAAAGGAGAAAATGAGAGTTAGGGAAATATGGTAATTGGAGGACGGCTTAGTATTGGAACTTGTGCAGGGAATCCTGCAAGTTCTGGGCCAGCTCTGCCAGAGCCTTGGAGGCGCTGGCAATCTCGCCAGCAGAAGCGCTCTGCTCTTCGGAAGCGGCAGAGACGCTTTCCATTTCCTCGGCCACCTGGCGGCCCTTGGAGGAAATGCTGCCAGATTTCTCGCTGATATTGCTGGCATCTTCGGCCACAGTCTGCAAATCGTTGATCATGCGCTGGGCGCTGGAAACCACGCTGCCGGAAGCTGTGCGGATGGCCTGGAAGGCATCACGCAGCTGCTCCACAGAGGCCGAACCTTCCCGCACTGCCGTACTGCCCTTCTTCATGGAGCTGACGGCATCGTCGGTATCTTTCTGAATACCTGCAATGAGGGTTGTAATCTGCTGGGCGGCAGTCTGGCTGGCTTCAGCCAGCTTCCTGACCTCGTCTGCCACTACGGCGAAGCCGCGGCCATGCTCGCCTGCCCGGGCTGCCTCGATGGCGGCATTCAGGGCCAGCAGGTTGGTCTGTTCGGCAATACCGGAAATGGTTTCCACAATCTGGCCGATTTCCTGGGAGCTCTGGCCCAGTTTGTCCACCGTGGCGGCAGATTCACTGACAATCTCCTCTACAGAGAGAATCTGGGATACGGCGTTCTCGATGGACTTGGCACCGGACTCGGCTTCGTCATTGGAGGACTGAGCCTGGCGGGCCACGTCATTGGCAGCTGCGCCCAAAGTGTCTACGGCCTGGCTGGAATGGTCTACAGATTCCTGCATGACAGCCAGGAGCTGCTGCTGTTCCACCACGGCTCCTGCGGAGCTGGTGACGTTCTGGGCCACCTGCTCGGCGGCCTGGGCAGACTGGCCGGAGGAAGCATTGAGCTCCTCGGCGGCAGCTGCCAGCTGCTCGGCAATGCGGCCGGTGTTCTTCATCATGGCATTGAGGGCTACGCGCACGCCCGCCACGGCATCGGCCATTTCACCGAATTCGTCACCACGGATAATCGAGCGTTCCCTGTCGCGGAAATCACCTTCCTTGAGGCGTTCGCAGGCACCGATGGTCTGACGCAGGGGATTTACCACCTCGCGGGTGATCCAGAGGGCGGAAACCACGAGGACGATCAGGGCTATGATGCACTCTGCCAGCATCTTGAACTTGGCAGCTTCGCTGTCCTCGTCGTTCTTGGTGTTCAGGGCCTCAGCGGACTTGGTGGCAGCATCAGCCAGTTCCTCCAGGTCCTTGGCTACCTTGGTAGCCTCGGTGGCATGCTGGTTGTAGACATTCATGCCTTCGTCCTGCTGTCCCGCAAGAGAGAGACTGGCGGACTTTTGCAGACTGGCTTTCATGCTGTTCCAGTCCGTCAGGGTTTCCTCGAACTTAGCCTGCACATCTGTGTTGCTGGCGGAAACTTCCTTGAACTTGGCCAAAGCCTCATCAGTGCCCTTCACACCTGCTTCGAACTTGCCTGCCAGATCCTTCATGCGCTCGGGCGTGACGGTCTTGTTGGTCATGATGACCGTCATGGTCTGGGCAGAACGCATGCCCTGGCGGGCATCGCCCAGATGGCTGAGACTGCGCACATCCACCATATACATTTTTTCCATGTCTATCTGGGCTTGCCGGATAGCGGAGTAACCTGAGAAGCCGATAAAGGCCATGCCGACGAAAGCGATGACGGCCAATATCAGCAGTTTGTAGGCTACTTTGAGATTGTCCATGAAACGCATTTAAAATCCCCCTTTTACGTCTATTTATTTTGTAATAGACATATTCGTCAAAGGGGGATTTTTTCCTGCTATATAGTTTTTTTTCTATCGGACTATTTTATTTGGTAATGTAGAGGCCTACTTTCTTGCGTGCCTTGGTGAGGGTGCGGCTGGAAATCTTCGTGGCAATCTCTGCCCCCTGCTTCATGAGGCGCTCCAGCTCTGCTTTGTCACCCATAAGCTCTGCGTATTTTTCCCTTACCGGGCGCAGTTCCTCTGCCACAGCCTCGCCTACGGCAGCCTTGAAGTCGCCGTAGCCCTTGCCGGCAAATTCGCTGGTGATATCATCCAGGCTCTTGCCCGTGACAGCGGAGTAGATGGTCATGAGGTTGTTGATGCCGTCCTTGCCCTCACGGAAAACCACTTCCATCTCGCTGTCGGTGACAGCCCGCTTGAATTTCTTGATGATGACATTTTCTTCATCGAGAATGGAAATGGTGGCGTTGGGGTTGGTGTCGGACTTGCTCATCTTGGAGGTGGGCTCCTGCAGGCTCATGACACGAGCGCCAAGCTTGGGGAAGTACCCTTCAGGCAGCTTGAAAGTCTCCCCGTACACATGGTTGAAGCGGGTGGCGATGTCACGGGTGAATTCCAGATGCTGGGTCTGGTCAGCCCCTACCGGCACATAGTCTGCCTGATAGAGCAGGATATCCCCTGCCATGAGGGAGGGATAGGTGAAAAGGCCGGCGTTGATGTTCTCCGGGTGTTTGGCGCTCTTGTCCTTGAACTGGGTCATGCGGCTAAGTTCGCCGAACTGGGAGCAGCAGGCCAGGATCCAGCCCATTTCTGCATGGGTGGGCACATGGCTCTGGACGAAAATAAGGCTCTTTTCCGGGTCGATGCCGCAGGCCAGGAGCAGGGCAAAGGCCTGCAGGGACTGCTGTTTCCTGAGTTTCGGGTCAATGTGTACCGTCAGGGAATGAAGGTCGGCGATGAAATAATAGCATTGATAGTCTTCCTGCATCTGCTGCCAGTTCTTCACCGCTCCCAGATAATTGCCCAAGGTGAAAACCCCTGTGGGCTGGATGCCGCTGAGGATTATTTTCTTTTTTTCCTGTGCTTCTGACATAGCAATTGCTCCTAACTATCAATAATATATGAATTCAAATAAACTAAAGTCTAGCATAGTCTATTGTCGTTAATTTGTCAATAAAACTGAAAAGTGCAAATAGAGGTGTAACAGGTGGAAGGACGGGGCAGGATATGGTAGAATGAGGAAGTGTCTTATATTAGTTGAGTAGTGAATTTTTCCATTCGGGAGATTTACGCTTCTAGCAGACCTTACCTCCACCGCTTGCGGGGGAGGGGGACCGTCGAAGACGGTGGAAGGGGGATTATATATGAAAAGCGGAAAAATACTGGCTGCCCTGCTGGCGGCAGCTGTGCTGGCGGCACCGGGGAATTTCGCTCTGGCTGAGGAGGCGGCACCTGCTGTTTCGGCAGAGGCTGAAGCAGGGCAGGGGCGTCTGTATGAGAGCCAGGGGCTGAAGCTGCGGATTCCTGAGGCATACGATGAGCTGCTGCTGAAAGATACTACCGCCCAGGAGGGCAGCTTCTTTGCCGTTTCTGAGAAGGCTTCTGTGGAAGCTGCCCAAAAGGCAGGAGAGACTGAGTCAGGTGCTGGCTGGATTTTCAGTCTGGGCCGGTTGACGGCAGAGCAGCTCCACGAGAAACTTCGCCATGATATGTCCGGGGCTGAGCTGATTGCCAAAGATTCAGAGGGCGGATATTATATTTACTACCATCCCACCGATGTGCGTTATGTGCGTGAGAGCCAGGAGGATATGGTGCGTGACCAAAGGCAGTGGACCAAGCTGAATGCCTGGGGATGGGATTATGTGCACGGTGATTTCATCAGGGACAACGGCCTTACGCCTGTAACTGCTGACAACAGCAATATTGGCATCTATCTGGCCAATTTCATCTACGGCCAGCCGGAGGCCTATACTCTGGGCAAGAATGGAGAGGCTCCTTCCACGGCAGATGGTTTTTCTCCGCTGCCCTACGTTGAGAAACTCCTTTACGGGGCCAGCTACAGGAGCGCCAAGGATATTCAGATGCGCAAGTTCAAATACTACACCCTGGTGCTGCCCAGGGAGGGTGTGCGGCTGGATTTCTTCACCGGCAAGGACGGGGAAAACTATGTGCAGGAAGTGCATGAAGGATGGACCAACTACCTTTACCATGCCACTTATCAGGACAAGAGCTTGAAGGCCTATAATGTGATGGCAAAGTGGCTGGAGGACCTGAAGGCCTATCACGAAAAGACCGGTACGGCAGCTACACTGGAAGCTGCGAGTGCGTGGGGAGAAACAAAGAAAAATAAAAAATAAAAAGAGAGGGAAATGCTTCGGTGTGAAACATTTCCCTCTCTTTTTAGCTTTCCAGTGGGCAGCCTGCAGCCTTTGGGGGAAATTCTCCCCGGCTGGCTGTATGCTGGCCCTCAAAGAGTGCCTGGCTCATGCGGCGGGCCAGTTCCTCCTCCTCAGCGGCAGCAGAGAATACCAGCCCTGCCTCAGCGGGAAGCAGCTGGTTGAGTTCCCCTGCTTCCGTGATAGCCAGCTGCAATCTGTGCTCCTTGTCCTTGCGGAAGGAGTACTTGCGGCGGGTGGCCAGCCATTCAGTAATCATTTCGATGTTCTGGAAGGAGGCGTTCTTGTTGTAGTCCTTGTAGACCTCTGCAGCCAGAGCAGCTGCCTGCTGCTTGTCCTCGGTGATGCCAAGCAGGGAAAAGGTCTGACGGCCTTCTTCGGTAATCAGGGAATTCACTATATAAAACATGGAATCTTCCTTTCTTTTAGCGTATACATTTATTGTAGCAAACTGATTAATCATGTCAATAAGGGGAATATATCAGATGTATACACTCTGTGGACATTGTGGTCGAATGTCCTTATTGATATACATGATTACAAAAGCAAAAAAAACTTTGTTTTATTTTCAGGACCATGTCCGCAGATAATGAACACCAAAGGCACAATCAACTTTTTATAATCCATACTTGATGCACATTTGTGCATAATATATAGAGAAGATAGGCCCAAAAGCCCAATATTAACAGTCTTTACAGTCACTTGGCCTTTTATTGTGCGTAAGAATATGGTAAAATGTCCATCAGTGTGATACATATTAGATTCCGGGAGGAGCAAGATACTCCCGTAGAGAGATTGGAGTTTTACTTATGTCAGATGCACATCCTATTAACAGGAAGAGCGCATTCAATATGCTGTTCTTCATAGAGTTCTGGGAGCGCTTTGGCTACTACGGCCTGCAGGCCGTGCTGGCTATGTTCTTCGTGAAAGCGCTGAACATGGGGGACGCGCAGTCCTTCATCGTCTTCGGTGCTTTCTCCGCCATGGTGTACGGCTATGTGTCCATCGGCGGCTATATCGGTGACAAGGTGCTGGGCACCCAGCGCACTATCGCCCTGGGGGCTATTGTCCTCATGATTGGCTATGCCATTATGGCTTTTGCTGCCAGTGGCGACCAGGTTGAGGAGTACCTGGTATTCGTGGCTCTTGGTGCCATTGCCTGCGGCAACGGTATCTTCAAGGCTAACCCTTCCTCCTTGCTGTCCAAGATTTATGAGGGTGATGAGCAGCATCTTGATTCTGCTTTCACCATGTACTATATGGCCGTGAATATCGGCTCCTTCTGCTCCATGCTGCTGGTGCCTATCGTCGGCTCCATGTATGGACTTTCCCTGGGTTTCTCCATCTGTGCCATGGGCCTGGTGGTGGCTATCGGCGGTTTCTTCAGCTTCCGCTATCTGGTGAAGGGCGTTGATTCCCCCGCTGGCAAGGCACCTTTGTCCGCTACGAAAATGGCTCTGGTGGTAGCCGGTGTCATTGTCATGACCTTCGTTTCTGCCTGGATGCTGAGCCATCTGGAAGTGGCTCATGTGCTGCTGTGGGGCATTGCTGCTCTGGTGTACGGCGTGTTCTTCAAGATGATTTTCCAGTCCCGTGGGGCTGAGCGCAGCAAAATGATTGCCGCCCTGATCCTCATTGTGGAGGCTATTGTCTTCTTCACCCTGTATCAGCAGATGCCTACTTCTCTGAATTTCTTCGCTATCAACAACGTGGAGCACAGCATCATGGGCATTGAGATTCCCGATGCACAGGTGTTCCAGACTTTGAACCCCTTCTGGATCATGCTGGCCAGCCCCATCCTTGCCTGGATGTACAGCCACTTCGGCGACAAGGGCACTGACCTTTCCATGCCCGCCAAGTTCGCCCTGGGCATGTTGCTGACGGCAGGTTCCTTCCTGGTGGTTGGCTTCTCTGCCAAGTTTGCCAGCGAGGCCGGCATTGTGTCTGCCTGGTGGTTGGTTGGTTCCTACTTCCTGTCCTCCATTGGCGAGCTCCTGATTTCCGGCCTGGGCCTGTCCATGATTTCCAAGCTGGTGCCCCAGCGCCTGCTGGGCTTCCTCATGGGGGCTTGGTTCCTCACCACCGCCATTGCAGCTGTGCTGGGCGGCAAGGTAGCAGCTCTCACCGCTGTGCCCGAGGGCATGACGAATTCCGTGGAGACTCTCGGCATCTACACCGGCGTCTTCACCGATATCGGCCTGGTGACTCTGGGCGTGACGGTAGTCATGGCCTTCCTGGTGCCTGTGCTGAACAAGCTCATCAACAAGACTGATGAGGCAGAAGAAATTCCTGCCATGAACAACTAAAATATCATACAAGCATGCGAAAGCCCCCGGATTTGTTTTTCCGGGGGCTTTCAGCGCTCTTTATTTGTAATTACGCTTCCTTCAAATTGTGCTCGACAGAGGCTTCGTCTACTGTCCTGAACCTGTCCACAATGGTGGCGCAGGCGGCGTCGCCGGTGATGTTCACGGCGGTGCGCAGCATGTCGAAGATGCGGTCAACACCGAAGAGGATGGGCAGGGCATCGATGGGGATGCCGCCGGCGACCAGGACGGCCACTACCAGAAGCGTGGGGCCGGGGACGCCTGCCTGGCCCACAGCGCCCAGGGTGCTGGTGACGATGATGGCGATGTACTGGGGCAGGGAAAGCTCCATGCCGTACATCTGGGCGATGAAAGTGGCGGCCATGGCGTAATAGGCGGCGTTGCCGTTCATGTTGATGGTGGCGCCCAGGGGCAGGGCAAAGGAAGTGGTTTCTTTGGATACACCAAGTTCTTCACGTACCGTGTTCATGTTCAGCGGCAGGGTGGCGATGGAAGAAGCGGTGGAGAAAGCAAAGACCTGCACTTTCCACATGCTCTTGAAGAACTGCTTGTAGTTGGTGCACTTGGAGAACATGGCCACAGTCCCGCCAATCATGCCGTAGGTGACGATGGCCAGCACTGCCACGTACAGCACGATGAGGTAGAGAATCTTGGTGAGCACCGCATAGCCGAAGGTGCCCGTGGCGTCAGCCATGAGGCAGAAGACGCCGATAGGTGCGGCATACATGATGCCGGTCATGACCTTGATGAAGAGCTCAGTGAGGTAGTTGAAGAAACTCAGCACGAAATTCTTCTTGCTTTCCTCAAGATGGGTGGCGGCAAAGCCCATGAACAGAGCAAAGACGATAATCTGCAGGATATTGCCTTCCACCAGAGCCTGGAAGGGATTGGTGGGCACGAAGCCCAGCACCGTATCCCAGAAGCCGGGAATATGAGTGCTTTCTTCCATGTGTTCCACCTGGATGGCAGCCTCAGAGAGTGCTGCCATCTCGATACCGCGGCCCGGCTGGAAAATCTCGCTGGCAGCAAGGCCCAAAGCCACTGCCACAGCCGTGGTGATGCCGTAGTAGCCAAAGGTCAGAAGACCTATCTTCCCGGCGCTGCTGGAGTTTCCCAGAGAGGCAGCCCCGCCAATCAGGGAAAAGAGCACCAGGGGTACAACCACCATCTTGATGAGGCGCATGAAGAGGTCGCCCATAGGCGCGAACATATGGGCGTTCGGCCCCATGATGAGGCCCACCACAGCGCCCAGCACCGTGGCGATGATAATCCATAGCCCCAGCTTGTCAAGGTTGGTTTTCGTTTTTTCTGACATGAAATTCCCTCCCAAATTTTTCTCGAAACCCGTTCTTACGCACGAAGCCGCATACATATCCTATGGGACATATATGCGGCTCCTTTGCGCGGTTTCTATGTTTACATTTTAACACTTTTGGTTTAAGATGTCTACTACTGAGAGAATTTTTTGAATGTATACATATAAGATGGACTTTTTCAGCAAATTACCATTTCCGTCAGGAAAACCACGGCACAGCAGGCCGCAGCTACCTTGAAAAGGCTGGCGCCCCACCAGGCGAGAAGCAGCCCTGAGAGCAGGGCGAGAGTGCCGCTGACGGGGCTCTGGGTGGCCTGAGTCATGGCAGGGAAGGTCATGACGGCCAGGGTCACATAGGGGACATAGTAAAGGAAGGATTTCAAAAAGGGGCTTTTTACCTCTCCCCGAATCAAGGTCAGGGGCAGGATGCGGATGGCCAGAGTCACGGCGCTCATGACCAGAAGATATGTGAATATGCTTGGCTCCATCATGCAGCCTCCTTGTGGGGGAAGAAATAAGCGGCCAGGCCTGCAATAAGCACCGTGAGGATAATGGTGCGGGTGCCGGCGGACAGGTCAGAAATCATAGGGGCAAGGCTGGCCCCGAGGCTCATCAGCATGCTGATGACGATGAGGACGGCGATGATGCGGTCATTTTTCCCTTGGGGTACGATGACCCAGATAAACATGCCGTAGAGGGCCACAGACAGGGCCGATACAGCTGACAGGGGCAGCACAGAGCCTGCCATGATGCCCAGGGCTGTGCCCACGGACCATCCGGGCAGGGCCACCAGCATGGCCCCGTAGTTGTAGTAGGGATTCAGCGGACCTGGCCGGGCAATGGTGATGCCGAAAATCTCGTCCGTCACATCAAAGGCCACCAGGATGCGGTGGTAAAGGGGCAGGTTTTCCGGGCATTTCTGGGACAGCACAGTGCTCATAAGCATATAGCGGGCATTGGCCACCAGGGTGAGCACTGCCATAGTGAGGAGCGTCCCCCCCGAGGCGATGACGGTAAAACCAGCGTATTCTCCCGCCGAGGCATTGTTGAACAGGCTGGCAAAGAAGCCTTCCAAAGCGTTCAAGCCAGCATTCTTGGCGGCAATGCCCAGGGTAAAGGAAACCACGAAATACCCCAAAGCAATAGGCAGTCCGTCCCGCATGCCCTCCAAAAGCACCTGCCGACGGTTGATAGTCCATTCCGGCTGCATTAAAAATCACTTCCGTTTGTAAAATTTACAATATATTATCCTAGTATAGAGTAAAGAAGCGCCCTTAGCAAGAGCGCTTCCTTACATTGTATTATTTTCCGGGGAAGAACAGGGCGAGAGTTTCTTCCTTGGTGGGCTTCCCCTTATATGCTCCGATAATGAAGCAAATCAGGGAAACCGCCAGTCCCAGCACAATCCTGTGCAGGCCGAAGGGGGACCAGTTCAGGGCTTCGGCAAAGGCGGTTGCCCATTCGGCTGAGGTGAGGAGCAGGAGCATCTTGCCCAGCATGGGCAGGACGTAGATGAAAGTGCCTCCTGCCATGGCGAGAATTGCTCCGGCCTTGTTGGCTTTGCGCCAGAAGAGGCCCAGGAGCAGCACCCAGAAGAAGGCTGTCTCCAGCCCGCCGAAGGCGAACATGTTGATGATCCAGATGAGGGAGGGCGGGGTAACGGCGATGAAGAACACCAGCACGCCGATGACGCCTGTAGCTGCCATGGACAGCAGCCTCAGTTTCTTATCCGAGACCCTTTCCCCATTGGCCTTCTTGGCATGGAGGTAAACGTCCTTGATGATGGCGGAGGAGGCCACTATCAGGAGGCCTGAGATGGTGGAGATGGAGGCCGCCAGGGGGCCGATGATGGCAAAGCCTACGAGAGAAGGCGGCATGGCGGTGACAATGGTCTTGGGGATGATGTTGTCCACGCCGCCGTAACTTTCCAGGGGGCCTGTCAGCACTCCGTGAGCCAGGATTCCCGTGAAGTTGATGCCGATATTCATAAAGCCCACCACTACGGTACCTATCAGCATGGCCTGATGTAGTCCCTTGGTATCCTTGTAGCTGATGCCGCGCACCACGGACTGGGGCAGGGCGATGGTACAGATGCCCACCAGAATCCACTGGGTGAGGTAGAGGGTCAAAGGCATGTGGCCTGCCGACAGAGGCTCGAACATCTCCGGATGGTCAGCGTGGAGAGTGTTCATGATGTTTTCATAGCCGCCGCCTGCCTGCAGCACATAGTAGAGCAGCAGCACGATGCCCACCATCATGACAATGGCGCAGCAGGTGTCCGTGAGGGCCACGGCCCGGAAGCCGCCGATGGCTGTGTAGAGCACCACTGTGAGGCCGAAAAGCAAGAGCCCCATCTCATAGCTGTACCCTGTGACGGCGGCAAAGAGCTTGGCTCCGCCCACGAACTGGGCGGTCATGGTGGCGCAGAAGAAGAGCACGATGATGAAGGCCGCAAGGCCTGCCAGCCTGTCGGAGTTAAAACGCGCCCTTATGATGTCCACCACGGTGACGGCCTCCAGCCGCCGGGACAGCAGAGCCACCCGCTTGCCGTAGACACCCAGCACCAGGAAGATGGCTGTCACCTGCACTACCGCCATGTAAATCCAGCCAAAGCCTATCTGCCAGGCCATGCCCGGACCTCCCACGAAGGAGGAGACGGAGCTGTAGGTGGCTACGGTGGTCATGGCCAGCACGAAGCCGCCCAGATTATGATTGCCGATAAAATAATTTTTTACAAAGCCCGTGCCGGAGCGGGAGCCTTCCCGTCGCACATAGAAGCCGATGCCGATCATCACGCCCATGAAAATTAGCAAGGGCAGCAAGGCAGATAGATTTCCCACTGCAGTCACTCCTTAGTCTCTTTCTCAATATAATTCTTGTCAAAGGGCTGTGAAAGGGCCATGTCCTTGAAGATGAATTTCACCAGTACAAAGGTGAGGAAGATTGCCAGCAGCCATATCCCAACGGTGCCGGCCACCGCCCACAGGGGCAGTCCGAAAATCAGCGCATCGGAGCCAGAAAGTCCAAAACCCAGCACGCACCACATGATAATGAGCAAGAGCAGCACCAGCCCCGTGGCGCCCGCCTCCCGGCAAATCTGCCTGTATTTTTCTTTAGGGGTCATAATTGCCTCCTTGTGAACTTAAGTGGGGGACAGGCTGGCGGCAAAAGCGAAACGTGTGAAATTTTGCCACAGGCAAAATTTCAAGTGAAGCGTTGCCGCCTGCCTGCCCCGAACGCTTCAGCATGAAAAAAGCGCCTCATAGGCGCTTTATATTTTAACCCAAATGTCCTTTTTTTTCCACATTTATTCCCCAACGTTGAAGAATAACTCTATTTCCACCGCATGCCCTGTGCCGACGCGGCGGAAGTTCAGGGAGCCACCCATCAGCTCTGCCAGGTGCTTGGCGAAGGGGAGATCCAGCGAAGGCATCTGTCCCTCAACTTCGATATTGGCATGGGAGACCAGGGCGGCCCCCAGAGGGTCGAAAAGATGCTCGCTTTCGGGCAGGTCGAAGTCTGTGACGCTGTCGGAAATCTGCAGCCAGGTGACCACGCGCCCTTCTCCTGAGCGGATGGCTTCGGCGGTGAAGTTGATGGTGCACCCTTCTGGCAGATAGCTGGCAATGCCGTGGGCCAGATGACCCAGCATGGCACAGAATTTCTCCTTGTCAACGATAATGGTTTGCTCGTGCCAGCTGCTGATATCCAGCAAGAGATGCTGGTGGCTGGAGGAGAAGAAAGTGCGCATGGTGCCGATGGCTTCTTCCAGCAGCTGGCGGCTGGACACAGGTGCCTGCCGCAGGGTCAGCTCCCCCAGCTCCAGATCGGCAAAATCTTTTAGATTGGCAATGGACTTCAGCAACAGGCGGCTTCGGGCTTCCAGACGGCTGGCTGCTGCATGGGCCGAGTTTATATCCTTGCTTTGGGAAATTTTCTCCGTCAGCGCATTAATGTCTTTGGTGGGAGCTTCCAGATATCTCACATAGCGGGAAATGAAAAAATGCTGCCTTTTGATGACCTGCCTGGCCGTTTCAGAGCGCACACGACTGGCCCGGCTTTGCTCAGAGAGCACTGCCAGGCGCTGGCCTCTGCGCCACCGCTTGTAAAAAATGACGGCAGCCAGACAAAAAGCTGTGTTGGTAACTATCAGTAGAATGATGATAAGCGTAGCTGCAAAGTCCATAGGCATTACCTGACCTCAATCCTTGTCTGCATTTTTTTCCTTGCTGGTCCCTTCCGGGGAGGGGGCTTCTTTGGCTACATAGCAGTTGCGGCCATTTTCCTTGGCCTCGTAAAGGGCCTGGTCAGCCCGGTCGTAGGCGGTGAGGAAGTCGTCGAAGGTGTGGAGCATGGTGGCACCAATGCTGATGGTCACAGGGGCTTCGATGCCATTGGAGGCAGCTGCCACCGTGACGCCGCTGTTCAGCCGCGCGCAGAGGCCGTTCAAAAAGCCGATGCTGGAAAGTCCCGGCAGGTAGGCGCAGAATTCATCACCGCCCAGACGGCCAATCACATCATTTACCCGCAGACTTTCCTTCAGGACTCTGGCCACAATGCGCAGCACCTGGTCTCCGGTCTGGTGGCCGTAGAGGTCGTTGAATTTCTTGAAATTGTCGATATCCAGAATCAGGAAAGCTCCCAGGTCGTACTCATTGAAGTCCGACATGGAGTCGGACAGCAGCCGCCGGACGGTGCCGCTGTTGTAGACATGGGTGAGGCCGTCGATTTGGGCGTGCAGAGCCAGATGCTCCTCCCGGCGGGCTTCCTGGGTGACATCTGTGAGAATGCCGATGATGTAGTCGATTTCTTCATTCTTTGTATAGTAGATGCGGTTGGTGACCCGGTAGGTGCCGGAGGCACCGTTGGGCTGGGTTAGCTGCATACGCTGCTGGTCAGCTTCCGGGGTCATGGCCTCCAGAAGCGTTTGGTAGGAAGTTTTCTGACCGCTTTCTTCATGGCAGGCCTCCGTGAAATTGTCAATGAGCTCCGGCAATCCCAGGAGTTTTGCACAGGCGGCGGAAAGCCTCATGGTGTCCTTGCGCATATCAAAGACAAAAGTGCAGAGGTCGGTAAAGGTTAGAAGATGTCCCATGCCTTCCTTGAGTTTCCGCTCCCGTTGGATTACCCGATGGAAATAATATACCGTGCCCAGCAGGGAAAGCCCCCAGAGAATCATGATAAGGAAGATGAGCAAAGGTATATGGATTTCTGTAGGCATCATGTGCATACCTTCCTTCTTGGGAGACATCCTGCAAAATCCATTCACGTGCATATTCGTCAAAAATCGGCCTTTTCCTGCCCGTTTCTTCCTTTTTATTTCTTTGAGGGATAGATGCGTTCATGGAGGTGGCTGGACCGCAGCACATCATCCATGGCTTCTTTGGCCATGTTGAAAGCAGTGCCCATGGCAGAGCTTTCGTCGTCATAGAAGCGGGAAGCACCTTTTTCCACCACTTCATCGGTGCGGGCATCGTAGACATAGAGCATCACCGAGGCGTAGCTGTGGTAGATCGTGCCCCTGTGCCAGCTCATGCGCTGCCATTCCTGGTAGCCGTCCAGTATGGGCAGGACCACCATGTCGGCCTTCAGCCGGGCGGCCAGGGGGCGGAGCAGTTCCTTGTCTTTGGCTTTTGCCCCCATTTCCTGCCGGACAGCCCTCATGGCAGAAAACAGTTCCTCCTCCGGCAGGTACTCCACCGTCTTGAAGTAGCCGTTAAGGGGCACATGGGTGGCCCGTGAAACCTGCGAATTGAGAGTCATCAGCACATCGGCAGGACACCAGGCCCGGTCGATGACGGGATACTGTGCCAGCCGCAGGGGGGCGGCTGAGGCGAGGGCAGACAGGCTTATGAGCAGCGTAACCAGTAACGGTAAAATTAAACGTACCTTTTTCATGATGATCACCTCGACTTAGTGGATAGCCTTCTTCTTGAAACGCCCGCCTATAATATCGTGGACAGCGTTAATTGTTACGAAGGCATTTTCGTCTTTTTCAAGCACGATTTCCTTCAATTTGTCAACTTCCAGCCGTGTCACCACGCAGTAGAGCACTTCCTTGCTCTCCCCGGTGTATCCCCCTGCTCCGTGGAGCAAAGTGACGCCGCGGCCCAGGCGGTCATTGAGGGCTGAGGTGATGTCATCATGACTGTTGGTGACGATCATCACCGCGTAGGACTCGTCCAGACCTTTGATGACCACGTCAATCATCTTGGAAATGACGAAGTAGGCCACCAGTGAGTACATGGCCTTGTCCCAGCCGTACAAGAGGCCTGCGCTGGAGAGGATGAAAAGGTTGATGAACATGACCACTTCGCCCACGGAGAAGACGGATTTCTTGTCCATGATGATGGCCACAATCTCCGTGCCGTCCAGGCTGCCGCCTGCCCGGATGATGAGGCCCACCCCCAGGCCGTCGATGATGCCACCGAAGATGGCAGCCAGGAAGGGGTCAGTGGTTAGGGGAGGGATGGGTTCCATGACCTTCGACCAACCGGACAGGAAGAGGATGGCCACCAGAGTGGCGATGGCGAAGTTCTGGCCTATCTGCTTGTAGCCCAGGTAAAGGAAGGGCAGGTTGAAGAGGATGAGGAAGATGCCGATGCTGAAACCGGAAAGGGTCTGAGCCATGATGGATAGGCCCACCACGCCGCCGTCAATGACTTCGTTGGGGATGAGGAAGATCTCCAGCCCTACGGAGGCAATGAGGGCGCCTATGAAGATGGTGAGGTATTTCTTGAAGTAAAAGGAGGCTTTGCGGTGCTGTACTATCTTTGGCTTGGATTCGGTCATAGGGTCACGCTCCGTTCTGTAAAAGGTTTTCTTCTATAATACATTATACCCTAAAATGTTACGTTTCGGCCTTACTTTTTCTTTGGCGCAAAGAAAAAGTAACAAAAAGAAAACCGGACCTGAATAACTTCACGTTATTCAAAGGTCCGCGGGCGCCCATCCGTGGGCGCCAGGGGCGTGGGGAGCACCAGCAGGGACTCTGGACGTTTTTTGGATGAGGATGGTTGATTTTGCTTGTATGTAATCGTTTATACCAAAATTTTGCTTGCTTTCTCACGATTTTGATTGACTTTGCTTATGTTTAGCTATATGATATTAATACCACAAAGAAAGAAAAGGGGGGAACCTCATGCTCACGGAAGAGCGTTATGCGGCTATCCTGCGCCTTTTGGCGGAGAAGAAGGCCGTCACGGTCACCGAGCTTACCCGTCTCCTCAACACATCGGAATCTACGGTGAGGCGAGATCTTTCAAGCCTCCACAAGAGCGGCAGGCTCTACAAGGTCTACGGCGGGGCCACCGCCATCGACAACCGCTACTCTGCTTCGGAAGAGGACATGCACACGAAAAGCTCCCTCTTCACGGAGGAAAAGGTGGGCATCGCCCGCCTGGCGGCAGGGCTGGTGAAGCGGCGGGATTTCGTCTATCTGGACGCCGGTTCCACTACCCTCCAGATGATTGATTTCCTGACGGAAAAGGGGGCCACCTACGTCACCAACGGACTGCCTCACGCCTCAAGGCTTTCGGCCAGGGGGTTCAAGGTCTTTATCCTGGGCGGGGCCCTCAAGGCCACTACGGAAGCAGTGGTGGGAAGCGGCGCCATCAGGAGCCTGGAGGCCTACAACTTCACCAAGGGGTTCTTTGGCACCAACGGCATCAGTACCCAGTCAGGCTACTCAACGCCGGACGCCGATGAGGGCGAGGTGAAGGGGGAGGCCATGAAGCGCTGCAAGAACGCCTTTGTGCTGGCTGACCGCTCCAAGTTCAACCGGGTGGCTCCCATCACCTTCGGCAGCATTTCCAGCGCCACCATCATCACGGGAGTTTTGGAAGACAAAAAATATCGGGATTTTACCACTATATTGGAAGATGGGGAGTAACCAACTTCGATTTCTTCAGGAGGAAGCATCATGATTTATACAGTAACTTTCAATCCGGCTCTTGATTACATCGTGCGGCTGGATTCCTTCACGGCAGGGGAAATCAACCGTGTGAACTACGAGCAGGTTCTGGGGGGCGGCAAGGGCATCAACGTGTCCATCGTCCTGGGCAACATGGGCATCAAGTCCACGGCTCTGGGCTTCCTGGCCGGCTTCACCGGTGAGGAGATCAAGCGCCAGCTGGAGGGCTTTGGCGTAGCCCATGACTTCGTGCAGCTTGATAACGGCTTCTCCCGCATCAACGTGAAGGTCAAGGCCGACAAGGAAACGGAAATCAACGGCCAGGGCCCCAAGATCAGCGAGGCGGCACAGGCAGAGCTCTTTGCCAAGCTGGACAAGCTGGTGGAAGGCGACACCCTGGTGCTGGCTGGTTCTATCCCCAACACCCTGCCGGATGACATTTATGAGCGCATCATGAGCCGCCTGGACGGCAAGGGTATCCGCGTGGTGGTTGATGCCGAGAAAGGTTTGCTCTTAAAGGTTCTTAAGTATCATCCCTTCCTCATCAAGCCCAACAATCACGAGCTGGGTGATATGTTCGGCGTGAAGCTCACCACTGACGAGGAAATCGTCACCTACGCCAAGAAGCTCCAGGAGCAGGGCGCCCGCAACGTGCTCATCTCCATGGCTGGCGACGGCGCTATCCTCCTGACCGAGGACGGCCGCCACTTCAAGAGCCCGGCCCCCAAGGGCAAGCTGGTGAACTCCGTAGGCGCAGGCGATTCTATGGTGGCAGGCTTCATCACCGGCTGCCATGAGAAGCCGGAAGACTTTGAGCACGCCTTCTACATGGGCGTAGCCACCGGCTCCGCCTCCGCTTTCAGCGAGAACCTGGCCACCAGGGAAGAAGCTGAGGCCCTCTACAAGAGCATCCGCAGCTGATTGTAGAAGAAGCAATGAAAGGGTTGACCATACCTCCACCGCTTGCGGGGGAGGTGGCAGCCCGAAGGGCTGACGGAAGGGGGAATCGAAGCCGAAGCGTTGCTTGCTCTCGTCCCCCCTTCCACCACCTTCGGTGGTCCCCACACCAGGGAGCCCACCGGGCTCCCGCGCTTACGCGCCCCCGCAAGCGGGGCAGGTAAGGCCTGCTACTGCGTTTCTTTACTAAACTTCAAGTTTCCTCATTATTATGTTCTCATATATTTTTTAACAAAGGAGAGATATCATGCGTATCACTGACCTGCTCAAGAGCGAGTCTATCCTCCTCGGAGCACAGCCGGCTGATAAGAATGCAGCCATCCGGCAGCTGACCGACCTGATGGAAAAGGGCGGTAACCTCACTGACAAGGCTCAGTACATGAAAGATGTGCTGGCCCGCGAGGCTTCTGGCACCACCGGCCTGGGAGACGGCATCGCCACTCCCCATGCCAAGAGCGCTGGCGTCAAGGCCGCAGGCCTGGCTGCCATGACCGTGCCCGCAGGCATGGACTTCGAGTCCATGGACGGCCTGCCCTCCCGCCTGTTCTTCCAGATTGCCGCTCCGGACTCTGCCAATGACGAGCACATGGCCATCCTGTCCAAGCTGGCTACCATGATCATGGACCCGGACTTCAAGGAAGCCCTCATTGCAGCTTCCTCCAAGGACGAGTTCCTGAAGCTCATCGACGACAAGGAAGACGGCAAGTTCGTGGCTCCTGCAGCTGCTGAGGCTCAGGTTGCCGCTCCTGTCTCCGACCACATCCAGGTGCTGGCTGTCACTGCCTGCCCCACCGGCATCGCCCATACCTTTATGGCTGCTGAGTCCCTGGAGCAGCACGCCAAGAAGCGCGGCATCTCCATCAAGGTAGAGACCAACGGCTCTGGCGGCGCCAAGAACGTCCTCACTGCTGAGGAAATCGCCGCTGCTGATGCCATCATCGTGGCTGCTGACAAGAACGTGGCTATGGCCCGCTTCGACGGCAAGCCCACCATCATCACCAAGGTAGCCGACGGCATCAACAAGGCTGACGAGCTCCTGGACAAGGCTATGAGCGGCAAGGCTCCTGTGTACCATGCCACCGGCAGCGACGAGGCTGAGGGTGCAGCAGATACCGCAGGCGAGTCTTTGGGCCGTCAGGCATACAAGCACCTCATGAACGGCGTCAGCCACATGCTCCCCTTCGTGGTGGGCGGCGGTGTGCTCATCGCTTTGGCTTTCCTCTTTGATGCTCCCGAGCCGGCTGCTTCCTTCGGCAGCAACACCCCCTTCGCCAAGTTCTTCATGAGCGTTGGTGGCGCAGCCTTCGGCTTCATGCTGCCGGTGCTCGCTGGTTTCATCTCTATGTCCATCGCTGACCGTCCGGGCCTGGCTGTGGGCTTCGTGGGCGGCGCTCTGGCTGGCACCACTGGCTCCGGCTTCCTTGGTGCCCTCCTGGCCGGCTTCCTGGGCGGCTGGATCGTGAACCTCCTCAAGAAGGCTTTCGCTAATATCCCCGCCAGCCTGGACGGCGTGAAGCCCGTCCTCCTCTATCCCTTCTTCGGCATCCTCATCATGGGCTTCATCTCCATGTACATCATTGCGCCTCCTGTCAGCGCCATCAACACCTGGCTCACTGACACCCTGGCCAACATGGATCCCTCTGCCCGTATCCTCATGGGCATCGTAGTGGCCGGCATGATGGCTATCGACATGGGCGGCCCCATCAACAAGGCTGCTTACGTCACCGGTACCGGCCTCCTGGCTTCCGGCGAATACCATGTGATGGCTGCTGTCATGGCAGGCGGCATGGTTCCTCCTCTGGCCATCGCTCTCTGCACCACCTTCTTCAAGAACCGTTTCACCGAAAGTGAGCAGAAGGCTGGTGTCGTGAACTACGTCATGGGTATGTCCTTCATCACTGAAGGTGCCATTCCTTTCGCAGCTGGTGACCCGATTCGCGTGATTCCCTCCTGCGTCATCGGCTCCGCTGTGGCAGGCGCCCTGACCATGGCCTTCGACTGCACCCTCCGTGCTCCCCACGGCGGCATCTTCGTAGTCCCCACCATCGGCAACCCGGTGATGTACCTCGTCGCCATCCTCATTGGCGCCGTAGTCGGCTGCGCAGTGCTCTCCGTGCTGAAGAAGCCCCTGAACAAATAATTTGATACCTTGAAAGCAAAGCCTTGCGAGACTGTGAACTCGCAAGGCTTTTTTTCGTTCAGGGCAGGATAATGGGGAGGGGGAGCGAAATATTTCATCTGTGTTGGTTAGGAACTTTGCAGGATAGGGGAGATGATTCGCATGCCGTTAGTTAATAAAATCATCAAAGACCGCATCTGTTTTGTGACCATGCAGAACGGGAAACATTACAACTGTCTCAGCGAGGAGATGTGTGAGGGGATTGCGGAGGCGCTGCTGTTTGCCTATAACAGCGAATGTGTGGGCATTGTGCTGCAGGCAGAGGTGAACAAGGGCGTGTGGAGTGCGGGCCACGATATGCACGAACTGCCCCAGGATGGCAGCGACCCCCTGGCCTTTGAAGTGCCCATGGAGAGATTGCTGCGGGATGTGCAGGATGTGCCCATTCCCGTGATTGCCTGCGTGGATGGCACGGTGTGGGGAGGAGCCTGTGACCTCTGCCTGTCCTGCGATATGATTGTCAGTTCTAAGAATGCAACCTTTGCCATCACCCCGGCCAAGATTGGCATTCCTTACAATGCCTCAGGTCTCTTGCACTTCATCAATCAGCTGGGCATGAACAAGGCCCGGGAGATGTTCTTCCTGGGTATGCCCATTGAAGCGGAAGATGCACTGAACGTGGGCCTGATAAACCGCGTGACTGAAAAAGACGAGCTGGATGAGGTGCTGGAAGAGCAGTTCCTCAAGCCCCTGCGCCGCAACAGCGTCCTGTCCATCAGCGCCATCAAGCGCCAGTTCCGCATCCTGAGCCGTGCTTCCACGGTCATCAGCGCAGAAAGCTTCGAGCGCATCAACGCCTATCGCCACAAGGTCTATGGCGGCGAGGATTACAAAGAGGGCATCAATTCCTTCTTTGAGAAACGGGAGCCGAAATACAAGGGAAAAGCATCGGACCTTGATTGACATACAGAATAAATTCAGTTTGCAGGGCAGGAAAATGCTGTGGAGGGGGAGAAGTATTCCCTATTGTGAATTATTTTCTAAAATTAACAGCCCAACTGAATGAGAAAATGGGAAATTATGCAGCAATTTGCAACAATCGATTTGCATAAGCAGCAGGGAGGTTCGCAGATGAAATCTTACAGGAAACATGCAAAAGCAGCAGTGATGACACTTATCCTATGCAGCATCTGGGGGACGGCTTCGGCTGAGAGGCTGGACATGACCCTTGAGGATGGGGTACAGATGGCGCTGGAACGCAACTATGACATCGAGGAAAGCGCAGCGGATCTGGACAACGCATACTGGGCGCTGAGGGAAGCCCGCAGGAAGACCGGTCCGACTTTGTCCTGGGCTTTTGAAGGGGATGCCGTAGGGGGCAAGGCCTATGAAGACTGGAAGAACCGCCTTTTTACCAATCAGGGGAAGGTCAGCATGCCGCTCTATAGCGGCGGCAAGCTGGAGAACAATATCAAGGCCGCCAGGATGGGGCTGTCCGGGGCAGAACTGACTCTGGAACGCACCAGGCAGAGCATCCGGGACACGGTGGCTCAGGATTATTATGGCATCCTGAAATGCAGGAGCCAGGTTGGAGTCTACGAAGAATCTGTAGGCAACCTGCAGGCCCACCTGGAAAATGTCAACAACAAATATGAGGCCGGTACAGTGGCTATGGCAGATGTGCTGAGTTCAGAAGTGAATCTGGCCCAGGGCCGGCAGAAGCTGGTATCGGCGCTAAGTGATTATAAAGTGGCTGTAGCTACCTTCAACAAGGAAGTGGGACTGCCTCCAGAGACAGATACCAACGCCCTTGACAAGCTCACTTATGAGCGCTTCCTCCAGGAACTGCCGGAGTGCGAGGCTTATGCCCTGCTGCACCGCCCGGACCTCTTCCAGAAGGAATACAATCTCCTGGAGAACAAGGCCTACAAGGAGGCCGCCAAGTCAGGCTACAGGCCCACGGTGGATGCAAGCGCCAGCCGCAGCATTGAGGGGGATGGCCCTTTCAAAAGCAATCGGGACAGCTCTGACAGCTGGAAGGCCGGCATTTCTGTCAATTGGAATATCTTTGACAATCAGGTCACCAAGGCTCAGGTGAAGCAGAAAGAGGCCTCTGTGCGTCGCGCTGAAGCAGAGCTTCAGGACAAGCTCAGTGATGTGAAGCTGGAAGTCCGTGAGGCTTATGTGAAGCTCAAGGCTGCCGAGGAAAATATCAATATCATGGCAGATGTGGTGAACAAGGCTGAGGAAGATTACCATATCGAAGAAGCACGTTATGCCGCAGGTGTGGGCACGAACCTGGAGCTCATGGATGCCCAGAACAAGCTGGTGGAGGCCAAAGGTGAGTATATCAATGCCCTCTACAGCTATAATGTCAACAAATCCAGCCTGGAAAAAGCCATGGGCGTGAAAGTGGAGCTGGATGTGGAGCCTTATCGGCAGGCACTTTACGAGAACAGCGAGAAGGGAGACAAGAAGTGATGGTAGCATATGGGAAAAAATCTGTAGCCTTGCTAAGCTCAGTAGTGCTGGCAGCCAGCCTTTTCCTGACAGGCTGCGGAGAGGAACAGGCACCGCCGCAAAGCAAGGCGTCAGTCAAGGCCATGAAGGTCATGAAGCAGGATACGCCGGTTTCCTATGCTTATCCGGGGCAGCTGGAGGGCACGGATGAAGTAGAGGTCCATGCCCGGGTGTCCGGCAGCATCATGGAGAAATATTTCCAGGGAGGGGCCGAGGTGCATGCAGGCCAGCCTCTGTACCGTCTGGATTCCCGCCAGTACGAGTCTGCTGTGCTGGAAGCTCAGGCCAGCCTGCACAAGTCACAGGCCACTCTGAGAAATGCCCAGGAAGATCTGGCACGTGATGAGATGCTCTGGGCCAAAAAGGCCGTTTCTGAGCAGACCCTCACCAGCCAGAGGGCTACGGTTGCAGAGTATGAGGCAGAAGTGGAATCTGAGCGGGCAGCGGTGAGGAAGGCCCAGGAAAATCTCGACGATACCATTGTCTATGCCCCCATGGACGGCAGGCTGTCTGTGGATGATGTGGCAGTGGGCACTTATGCTACCGCTGGCGGCACCACGCTGGTGACCCTGGGCTCCATAGACCCCATCTATGCCAAGTTCAGCATCAGTGAGACTGAGTACCTGAACCTCCTGGCCAAGGCCATGGAAAAAGACGGCGACCCCGATGCATCTGACGAGCCGATGCCAAAAGTCAAAATCACTCTTTCCAACGGCCAGGTGTATCCTCTGGAAGGCGATATCATCGCGGCTGACAAGGGATTTTCCAACAACTCTGGCTCCCTTACCGTCAAGGCTCTTTTCCCGAATCCTCATGGTGTGATGCTGTCCGGCATGTTTGTCCGTGTGGGGCTTGTGGGCGTGACGGCAAAAGACGCTATCCTTGTGCCCCAGCGGGCCGTGCAGCAGTTGCTGGACGAGACCTTTGTGCTGGTGGTGGGAGATGATGGCAAATCTGTCTCCAAGAAAGTGGAACTGGGAGAGAAAGTTGGCAGCTACTATATTGTGAAGAAGGGCGTTACCACTGATGATACTGTGATTGTCGATGGCCTGACCAACCTTCAGTCAGGCAGGGAACTGGATGTCACTATGGTGACGGCAGAGGATATGGGCTTCTCCCTGACTGAATCTGCTGACATCGTAGACAAGTCATAAAGGGGGGCGGCAATCGTGGCACGATTTTTTATACATCGTCCTATTTTCGCCATTGTTATCGCCTTGATTATCGTCATCCTGGGCGTTGTGTCCGGCCTTAGCCTGCCAATCGCCCAGTACCCTCAGATCAGTCAGCCCACCATAAACGTGAGCACCACCTATACCGGGGCGAATGCTGACGTCATCAACCAGACAGTGGCCCAGGTCATCGAGCAGCAGGTCAACGGTACCCAGGGGATGGACTACATGAACTCCACTTCCGACGACAGCGGCAGCTACAGTCTGGATGTGAAGTTTGAGCTGGGTACGAATTCGGACATGGACACAGTGCTGGTGCAGAACAATGTGTCCATTGCCCAATCCAGCCTGCCGTCGGATGTGCAGACCACCGGCGTCACTACGAAAAAATCTTCCAGCGATATGGCGTACATGTTCACCATGCTTTCTCCGAACGGCACCTTTGACCGCACGTTCCTGATGAACTATGCCAACATCTATATCGTGGATAACCTCAAGCGCATCAAGGGCGTGGGCGATATCAGCACCTTTGGCTCCACGTATTCCATGCGCATCTGGCTGAATCCTGATAGATTGTCGGAGCTGGGACTGACCATCTCTGATGTGAAAAACGCCATCAAGGAGCAGAATGTCCAGGCACCGGCAGGCACCATCGGCCAGCTGCCTGCGCCGAAAAACCAGGAGAAGCAGTATACAGGCAGTGTGGAAGGCCAGCTGGTCACGCCGGAGCAATTTGCCGACATCATCCTGACGGCGAACAGCAACGGCTCCTATGTGCGTATCAGGGATGTAGGCCGGGTGGAAACGGGCGCCAAGTCCTCCGCCATGATTTCTGATGCCAACGGCGCTCCCAGTGCCGGTTTTGGTGTCAAGCTGACGGACGATGCCAATGCCCTGGAAACCATAGGCCAGGTTGAAAAAGTGCTGGAGGAAGCCTCCAAGAATTTCCCCGATGATATGGAATACCGGGCCGTCATTGATAACAGCGAGTTCATCAATGAGTCCATCAGCGAAGTGGTGCAGACCTTCAAGGAAGCGCTGATGCTGGTTATTGTCATCGTGTTCTTGTTCCTGCAGAGCTGGCGGGCCACGCTGATTCCCGTGCTGGCCATTCCTGTGTCTCTGGTAGGTACCCTGGCCAGCTTCATACTGTTGGGCTTTACTATCAACACTCTGACCCTCTTTGCCATGGTGTTGGCCATCGGCCTGGTGGTTGACGATGCTATCGTGGTGATTGAGAACGTGGAATCCCACATGAAGAGGGATGGCCTTGGGCCGGTGGAAGCAACTGAAAAAGCCATGGACGAGGTACAGGGGCCTGTAGTGGCCATCGCCTTCGTGCTGGCGGCCGTGTTTATTCCCGTTGCGTTCCTTTCCGGCACCACCGGCGTGCTGTACCGTCAGTTCGCCCTGACCATTGCCGTATCCATGGGTCTTTCCGCCTTTGTGGCTCTGTCCCTTACCCCGGCGCTTTGCGCTTTGCTGATGAAACCCCATGACCCCAATGCCAAGAAGGGGCCCCTTGATAAGTTCTTTGATGCCTTCAACGACTGGTTTGACCGCACGCAGAACCGCTATACCGGCATCGTAGGCTGGTTTATCGGCCATGCCAAGGTGGGGGCAGCCTCCCTTTTGGTGATATGCGTTCTGGCAGGCTTCTTCTACAGCAAGCTGCCGTCAACCTTCGTCCCGGACGAGGACCAGGGGTATTTCATCGCCGCGGTGTCGATGCCGGATGGCACTTCCCTGAACCGTACCTATGACACTATGACTGCCCTGGAAAAGGAAATAGGCAGCCTTACCGGCGTGAAGAATGTCATGAAGATTTCCGGTTATGATATGCTCTCCAGCGGTACCAAATCAAATGGCGGTACTTTCTTCGTAGGCCTGGAAAACTGGGATAAACGTACCACGGAAGATCTTTCACTGGAAGGCATTGTCGGCAAGGTGAATGAACTGGGCAAGAACCATCCCGAGGCCAGTGTCATGGCTATTGTCCCCCCGAGCTTGCCAGGTGTGGGCATGGTGGGCGGCATCTCCATGGAGCTTCAGGACATGACGGGCCACACGGACAAGGAACTGGATGCCATCACCAAGGAAATCCTGGCGGCTGCCAACCAGCGGCCGGAACTGACGATGGCCTATACCACCTTTTCTGTGGATTCCCCCATTTGCAAGTTCGAGGTGGACCGTGAGAAAGTCAAGCAGCTTGGCGTGGAGCTCTCTGATGTGTTCACGGCGCTGCAGGTGAATTACGGCGGTGCCTATGTCAATGACTTCGTGCGGTTCGGCCGCAGCTATTACGTCATGCTGCAGTCCGATGCCCAGTACAGGAACGAGAGCGAGGCTCTGAAATTCTGCTATGTGAAAAATATCTATGGGACCATGGTGCCCCTGGACAGCCTCCTGATTCCCAAATTCTCAACTTCCACTTCCGTCATCTCCCGTTTCAACGGGGTGCGCAGCATCAGCATCAATGGCATTGCAGCGGAGGGTTACAGCTCCGGTCAGGCCATGGCTGCCATGGAGGAAGTGGTGAAGGAGAAGGCCGGCAGCAGTTTCGCTGTTGAATGGTCCGGTCAGACCCGCGAGGAGAAAAAGTCCGCCGGTACCACCGGCAAGGTCCTGGCCCTTTCGGTTGTCTTCGTATTCCTCTGCCTGGCAGCTCTTTACGAGAGCTGGAGCGTGCCTTTCGCCGTGCTGCTGACTGTGCCGACGGGCATTTTCGGGGCGTTCTTCGTCCTGTTCAGTTTGCTGATGATCGGCGGCATGCGCGGTCATGCGAATATGGGACTTTTGAACAGCGTCTATGTGCAGATCGGTGTCATCATGCTCATGGGTCTGGCAGCCAAGAATGCCATCCTCATCGTGGAGTTTGCCAAGGCCAGAGTTGATGCCGGCATGGAGCCGGTGAAAGCCACCATCGAGGCAGCTGGCCTGAGGCTCAGACCTATCATCATGACCTCCCTGGCTTTCATCATCGGCTGCCTGCCTTTGGCCATGGCCTCTGGCGCAGGTTCTGCAGCCAGAAACGGCATGGGCACGGCAGTGGTAGGCGGCATGCTTTTCGCCACCTCCCTGGGTATCTTCCTTATCCCGGTAATGTATTGCATCGTCGTCTGGCTGACTAACAAGCTGAAAGGAAATAAGGAAGCCGCCGCCCAGACGGCTAAATAATAGGTAGCAGAAATTAATATAAAAAGGCCTCTTTGCTGTGTGATATGCTCCCCCTATGAGAGACAGTAAAAACTAAACTGTCATCATAGGGGGCGTTTTTCATGCTATACAAACAGGGCTTTTTATTTTCTTTCCTTTATCAACAAGGAAAAATCCTTTATGGGGCGAATAATCATAGTAAGGAGGTGTGACCCCATGAGGTACGGAAAGTTTTTGGCGGGAGTCCTTTTGGGGGCGGTCCTGCTTGCACCTGCAGCCGCAGGGCAGGCTTATGACCCCGCCGATGAAATCGTTTCTGTGGTAGAGGGTGACGAGGAGACTGAGGCGGCCCTGAAAGCCGAGCAGGAAATGGAATCCCAGCAGTATAAAAAGCCTGCGTCTGAGGCTCGCCGCCCTTCGGACAATAGCCGGGCAGATGAGTGGTTTGAGCGTCCGGAGGATGAAACATCAGGGCAGGAGCGTGATGAAAAGGGCAAGCCTGTCAAGGAGCGCTACCTGAAGATCATCCAGGATGAAAGCGGCTTTACTTACTATCTGGATACCCAGACGGCCAAGTGGCGCTATCTGCCCTACTCTGCCAGTGAAAAGATTATTGATGTCTGGGTGAAGCTGGTGCAGGAAGGAGCGGGGGAGTTTTCCTCTGAAGAAGATTACAGCTATCCCCAGACGTATTTCCTGGAGCACTACTACATCAGGCCGGACAGGCAGCAGATTCAGTTCCTCTGCGAGCTGGAAGTCACGGGCAGACCACAGAATGCCATCAAGGAGCGCGACTACAGTCCTGCCAACTGGGAGGGGCTGGTGCCCGGCTCTGTGGAGGATGAAGTCTATCGGGTGACAGTGGACTACCTGAAACGTTCCAAGAAAGCTGGCATGACCCGCCATGGCAAGAATCTGACTGCCAGGGATGCGCTGGAGGAGTTTTTACGCATCTCCCTCTAGTGTCGGCTATGGCAGTTATCAACAGGGAAGTTGGGGATTATCCACAGATTTTGTGGATAATCCCTGCAAGAGAATATGTTATCCACAGGAAATGGGCGTTTATCCACAAAAATTGTTGATAAACCTGTGGATAAATTAGGAAGGGGGCCTGGGCCCCGACAAGGAGTGGGTGGTCTTGCAGGATCAGAGAAATAACAGGCGGCAAATAGATGACATCACCGGACTCTTCAATATGAATCATTTTCTGGAGGACGCTACGGTGCTCCTGCGAGACTCAGAGGATGGGGAACTGGCTGTCATCTACTTTGACATAGAGAATTTCAAGGCTTACAACCAGACCTATGGCTTTCACGCGGGCAATACCTTCCTGAGACAGGTGGCCCATATCATGCGGGATACTTTTCCGGACGGGATACTGGCAAGGCTGCATGAAGACCACTTTGTGGCGGCCATTGTCAATGAGGATATCGTGTCCCGTGTGCTCCGGGTGCAGGAGCGGGTGCAGGCTTCTGCCCAGCAGGTTGACATCAGGATGAAGGCGGGTATTTATGTTTCTGAGGGGGATGCAGTGGATGTGACGGTGGTGCTGGACAGGGCGAAGCTGGCCTGCGAAAGCATCAAGCGGCTCTATGACCAGAGCTATTGTTACTTTGACACTTCCATGGAGTCAGGGGCAAAGCTCAGGCAGTATATCGTGAGCCGTTTCGAGTCGGCCATGGCCCGGGGGGACCTCAGGGTCTATTACCAGCCGGAGGTGCGGGTGCTCACCCGGCAGGTCTGTGGTTTTGAGGCCCTGGCCCGCTGGATTGACCCGGTGTACGGCATGATATCACCGGGGATTTTCGTGGAGGTGCTGGAAGAAGCCCATCTTTCTGATAAGCTGGACCTCTTTATTGTAAGGCAGGTTTGTGAGGACTTTGCTGAGGTCCGGGCTCATGCCGGGGATGGCTGGAACCTGGCCCGCATATCCGTGAACCTTTCCCGGGTGGATTTCCAGCTGAAGGATATGTTCGAGGCTATCGAAAAAATCCGGGAAGAAACAGGGACCATGAGGGAGCAGCTGCACATTGAGGTGACAGAGAGCGCCATTGAGGATGAGATGCTCCAGGAAACCATCCAGCGCTTCCGCTCCGCCGGTTATGAAGTGTGGATGGACGACTTCGGCAGCAGGTATTCTTCTCTGAACAACCTCATCAAGTATGAGTTTGATGTGGTGAAGCTGGATATGCAGTTCATGCGCATGTTCAAGGATAATCCCAAGGCCAGGACCATGATCAAGGGCATTATAGGGCTGGCGAAGGATCTGGGCATCCATACTCTGGTGGAGGGGGTGGAGACAGAGGAGCAATATGCTTTCCTGCGGGACATTGGCTGTGAGATGGTGCAGGGGTATCTCTTTGGCAGGCCTGCACCCCTCAGGGATGCAGCGGCCTTCTATGCCGGGGAGCATGCTACTCTTTCCTTCGAGCCTTTTGGTGAGGCCGATTATTATCGCAACCTGGGCATGGTGAATGTGCTGAGCACATTCCCCTTCCTGCCTCCGGAGGAGAGGCGGGATCATATCAGTGATGTGCCCCTGGCCATCATGGAAGTAAGGAATGGAGAGATTTCCTTCCTCTATAGCAACGGGGCGTTCCGGAGCCTCTTGCACAGCCTGGGGGTGCCGGGAATGCAGGAGCTTCTGTATTCCCTTTCCCATTTGGATGAACAGGCAGCTCAGGTTTTCTGGCACCTGATCAATGAGGCGGTGAAGACGGGAGAAGAACAGCAGATAGAGCAATCCGTGGGAGGTCATATCTTCACCCTGCGCCTCAAGTGTGTGTCCTGCAATATGGAGAAAAAACTGTCTGCCATAGCGCTCATTGCAGACAATCTGACTCCCTTGGGGCCGGTGACAGCGCTTCCATTGCCATAAGCTTATGGTGAGGCCTTTCTGTCAGGAGAGGCCTTTTCTCTTGCCCTGATAATTGCAGATTTAATGTTTTTCCAATGGAAAAATCATGCCCATAGGGGTATAATGTTTACCTATAGTGATGAAATTGGGAGGTAAGGGATTGAGAAAGAAGATTTGCGGACTGGCAGCAGCGTGCCTGCTTGGCCTCAGCCCTTT
This sequence comes from Selenomonas sp. KH1T6, assembly GCF_900108415.1. Taxonomy (NCBI): domain Bacteria; kingdom Bacillati; phylum Bacillota; class Negativicutes; order Selenomonadales; family Selenomonadaceae; genus Selenomonas; species Selenomonas sp. KH1T6. Next base: position 45,466 of record NZ_FNWN01000014.1, on the reverse strand, counting down.
GGCTGCAGCTGAGGATATGCGCTTTGTGGATGCTGAGGGCTTCACGGGCTACTATGTGGATGTGAGCAGCCTTGCCTTCGGCACGGGGGAGATTCCCCAGGATACGGCCCCCGAAGATATAGTCGAGGCGCAGGTGGCGGTGGTGAAGGCTGACAGGAACAGGCGCTACCTCTACCAGATGCGCTTCAATCGCAGACAGGAGACCTACGAGATTTACAGCTCTGAGGTGCAGGCCTATGATACCAAAGAGGTGCTGGAGAAAAGCAATCTGGGGCGTCTGCCCCGTCACTATGGGTTCTCCTCCCCCATGAATGGCATCGTGAATTTCATCTATGAGTGGAAAGCAGAACAGGAGCGGGCCAATCGGAAATCTTATTAAGGGGGGATCCCTATGGATGATAATGACAGGCTGAAGCAGCGGACGGCGTATCTATCGATTATTTCCAATAGCGCCCTGGTATTGATGAAGCTTTTGGTCGGCCTTTATATCGGTGCGGTCAGCCTTATCTCTGAAGCCCTGCACTCCGGGGTAGATTTGCTGGCAGCCCTCATTGCCTGGCTGGCGGTGAGAAAGTCGGTGGAGCCGCCTGATACGGAGCATGACTATGGACACGGGAAGTTTGAGAACCTGTCTGCAGCAGTGGAGGCCCTGCTGATTGTGGCTGCGGCAGCCGCCATCGTCCACGAGGCAGTGCTGGGGCTGCTGGAGGGGGGCGGTGTGCCTGAGAATCTGGGCTACGGCGTAGTCATCATGCTGATTTCCATCATTGTCAACCTGCTGGTGTCCCGGCGGCTGCTTACTGTAGCTAAAATCACCCATTCCCAGGCGCTGGAAGCGGATGGGCTTCACCTGCGGGCCGATATCTGGACCTCTGTAGGCGTGCTCATTGGCCTCTTTGCCATGGAGGTCACGGGCTGGGCTCCCATGGATGCCATCATCGCCATCTTCGTGGCGGGCATCATCTTCCGGGAAGGCTGGCACATGATAAGGGCTTCGGCTCTGGAACTTACGGATGCCAGCCTGCCGGAGGAGGATGAGGAAAAGATAGGGCGCATCCTGAAGAGTGCCCCTGAGGTGAAGGGCTTCCACTGCCTGCGCACCCGTCGTTCCGGCTCTTATCGGCTGCTGGATGTGCATCTGCTCTTTGACGGCAATATGCACCTGGCTCATGTCCACGCTGTATGTGATGAGTTGGAAGGACGCATCAGAAAGGCTTTTGGCGGCTTCGACATCGTAATCCATCCGGAGCCTGCAGGGCTCCATGAACCGGAAAACAAGGTGAGCCGGTATGAGGAGTCGAAGCAGAACAACTCTTCCAGTCCTTGCAATACATAAGATTATTATAGACGAGGTATCATTAAAAGGGGAAAGCCCTGAGAAATGGAGGAATTACCATGGGAAAGAAGATTATCAGCCTGCTCTTGACGGCAGCCCTGCTCATTACGACTATGGGCATGGCGGCAGCTGCTGTGCCTGAGACAGTACAGGGCAAGCTGGCCCTCATGGAGGAGGACACCTACGGCAGTGAGCAGACAGGAGCCGTCATGGACAGGCTCAACAAGCTGGAAAAGGATTACGATGGCAGCCATCGCTCTGGCAGCCTGATGGCCAGGGTGGATGCTCTCTACAGGGAACTCTACACCAATGGCTCCGGCCCTTCCCTGATGGCCAGGCTCAATGCCATCGAGTGGAATATTGACCACAAAGTGAGCATGAAGCCTGTGGAGACCCGCCTGGCTGATATGGAGCTTGGTCTTTTGGGCAAGACCGGGGAAGGCACCTTCAAGGCCCGTGCTGAGCAGTTGGGCAAGGCTTCCTTCGGGGCAGAAACTTTGCCCATGGAGAAAGTGCAGGTGCCTGCCAGCACGCTCATCAAGGTGGCACTGGTGGACAGGGTGAATGCCAAGAATCTTAAAGCTGGTGATATTATCCACTATCAGGTAGCTGAAGATGTAGTGGTGGACGGTAGCCTGATCTTTGCCAAGGGCGAGCCTGGGGAAGGCGTCGTGGAGAAGGTGCGCCAGGCCAAGAACTTCGGCCGCAGCGCCGAGGTGCAGATTGACTTCAACAAGACCAAGTCCATCGATGGCACGGAAGTTGACACCTATGTGGGTGAAGAGTCCAAGAAGGAAATGAAGCATCTGGCCATGGCCGCAGGTGCCAGCGTGGCAGGTATGCTGCTCCTGGGCCCCATCGGCGTCATCGGCGGTGCCTTTGTCAAGGGCAAGAACATCGACCTGCCGGAGGGCACGGAACTATACATCCAGACCGAAAATGAGGAAAGCCTCTACGGTGTGGCCACGGTGGCAGAATAAGCTAAAGCAGAGCTGAGGACGCAAGGGCCTCCCAGGGGTGACTGGGGGGCCCTTGATGTATGATATATTTGCGTAAAGACTGCAGATGTTGTACTATATGAGATAGGATTATTTAGACAGAGAGGAAGCATTCCATGAAGAATAAAGGGAGAGCTTGTGCGGCATTCTTGTCGCTTCTTGCCCTGCTGCCTCCACAGGCCACGGCTATGTACAAGGCCAACACGGAGACTGGGGCTGATGCCTTGGATTTCATCGAGAACCGCCGCCGTCTGGAGCGGGAAAATATGCTGACGGATGAGCAGCAGAAGCTTCTGGCAGATACTCAGGAAATGGCAGAAAACCTGCGCCATCCCGTTGACCCCACTAAGGCTTCTCCCATGGCCTTTGAAGGGGATGACCTCACCTACAATGAGGAGACGGGGGAGTTTGTGGCCAGGGGGAAGGTGCATGCCATCCAGCTGGACGCCCATCAGTTTGATGCCCCGGATGGTCCGGTGCAGGGCAACCTTAAGACTAATGACATCGAGATACCGGGCAAGGCACACATGTTGCAGCTCACTCCCGGTCAGAGCCGGGTGATTCTGGACGGCGTGAACACGGTTTACAACTATCGCACCAAGCTGGGCACTATGGGAGAGGCCAGAGGCAAGGTTGACCATCAGTATGTGACGGGCAAGCGCTTTGAGTTCTATCCGGACAGGATTGTGGTCTATGATGGCACCTCCACCAAGTGTGGGGCCAAGAACCCTGACTACCACCTTAGTGCCAGGAAGATGACCATTTATCCTAACGACAAGATTGTCATGGAGCATGTGGGCACTTGGCTTAAGAATGTCTGTTTATTCACCAAGAAAAGCAATGTAGTGGATCTGAAGAAGAACGAAAACGATTTGGAACTGCCCAGAGTGGGCTATTCAAAGGATGACGGGGTGTGGATATCCCAGGATTTCAGCTTGCCGCTTTTCAAGAATGTGGAAGGCCAGGCTCATTTGTATGCCAATACCAAGGAGGGCCTCAAGAGCAACGGACAGATTGGCTGGTACAACCGCAACGCCAGTTATGAGTTGCGCTATGGCAGCTACGAGGACAGCGATGACAAGTGGATCAAGAAGGAACCCAGCTTTGTCTATAAGTATGCCCGTCCCTTGGGCAAGACTCATCTGAATTATTCTTTTGACGTGGAGTGGGGGCGCTGGCACAAGAAGGAGAGCGACATTACCAGTACACACAGGTACTATGGACTGACCCTCAGCCGGGATCCGATTTTCCTTGGAGGAGGCTGGTACATCAGCCCCAGCATCACCTACTCCATCACCCGGGAGTCGTATGATCATTCCAAGTTGGATGGTCTCAGCTGGAGCTTGTCCACAGTGAAGGAATTTGATTCTCGTTGGGCCATGTACGCCACCTATGCCTATTCCAAGAACAGCAAGGAAACCAGCCTTTTTGACTACAGTGTAAATGATTTTACCCGCCAGTTCCGGGCTGGCGTCAGTTATCAGGCCAGTGACAGGGATCGTTTTGTGGTGGGTACGTCTTATAATATGGACGATGGAGCCTTCAAATTCAACAAGCTGGACTGCTATTGGTTCCATGACATGCATTGCTCGCAATTTGTCATTCAGTACAGGCATTACAGGGATGAAAAGGATTCCGTCAAGTTCAGGTGGCAGTTCACACCCTGGTAAGAGAGGTAGCAGCAAATGAAAGAGGAATTGCTTTCTATATTGGATGAACTGGAGGGGCGCCGCATCCTGGTTTTGGGAGATGTGGTGGCAGATATTTACCTTCAGGGCACGATTTCCCGCATCTCCAGGGAGGCACCGGTGCTTGTGCTGGAGCAGCAGAAAGAGATCATTGTGGCAGGTGGCGCTGCCAATGTGGTAAACAATATTGCCACTTTGGGAGGAAGCGTCTTTGCTGTGGGTCTCCTGGGCCATGACAGCGGCGGGGAGGGCCTTAAGGAAGTGCTGCAGAAGAACGGTGCCCATATTGAGGGCCTGCTGACAGATGAAGCACGTCCCACCATTTCCAAGACACGCATTATTGCCGGAGGACGGGCTACCGTCAGCCAGCAGATTGTGCGGGTGGACAAGGAGTGCCATGAGCCTCTTACCGAAGCACATGAAAAAGAACTTTTGAAATATATCAAGTCTGTTTTGCCGCAGATGCAGGGCATTGTCCTCAGCGACTACGGCTCTGGCACGGTGACGCCGAAACTGCGGAAGGCACTAATTAAATACGCCCGGGAGCACGGCATTCCCACCATGGTTGATTCACGCTATGATGTGAAGAGCTTCAAGGGCATTGGCTATGTGAAGCAGAATGATGCGGAGCTGGCTGCTGCTGTGGGAAGGGACCTGCCGGATGAAGAGGCGGTCATTGAGGCTGCCCAGGAGCTCCTGGCAGAGCTTTCTGCTGAAGGTGTGCTGGTGACCCGCGGGGAATTGGGCATGATCCTGGTGGAAAAAGACGGGGCTGTCCATGTGATCCCAGTGTCCGATAAGAGCGAGGTCTACGATGTGTCAGGTGCAGGTGATACCTGTGTGGCTACGGTGATTCTGGCGCTGGCTGCCGGCATCAGCCCTGAAAAGGCAGCCGAGCTCAGCAATATCGCCTCCGGCATAGCCGTGCGGAAATTGGGCACGGCCACGGTGTCTGTCGAGGAATTGCGGCGGGCCGTGGAACGATAGGATTTTGAAAGAAGGTATACAAGTGCTGATACCGGCTGAGAGAATAGAAGATTTTTGCGCGGCCCTCAGGGAGGCAGGTCAGAAGGTGGTATTCACCAATGGCTGTTTTGACATTCTCCATGCGGGCCATGTGCGTTATTTGCAGGAGGCCCGTGCCCAAGGAGACTGCCTGGTGCTGGGCCTTAATTCTGATGAGTCCGTGAGAAGGCTGAAGGGGCCCACGCGCCCCATCAACAGCGAGCTTGACAGGGCAGAGGTAGTGGGCGCCTTGAAGTCCGTGGATTATGTGGTGCTCTTTGGGGAACAGACAGCCGAAAGCCTCATAGCCAAGGTGCGTCCCGCTGTCTATGTCAAGGGGGGCGATTATACGCTGGATACCCTGCCGGAGGCCAAAATAGTGCAGTCCTACGGCGGCAGCGTGCATTTCGTCAAGATGGTGGAGGGGCGTTCTACCACCAATGTCATCAAGAAAATATCAGAAGACAAGGGCTGCTGAGCCGGGGAGAGTAAGGGGAAAGAGATGCTGAAAGAGTACAGGAATATTCTGGTCATCAATTTGATGCACCTGGGGGATCTGATGCTGGTGACGCCAGTGCTCCGCACCCTCAGGGCTAACTATCCTCAGGCCAGGATTACCCTGCTGGCGGACAAGAAACTCAGGGATCTGGTGGAGTACAATCCCCATCTGGATGAGTGCCTGCTGCTGGATAAGAAGGGGGAAGACAATCATCCGCTGGCCTTCTGCAAGTTCATCATGAAAGTGCGGGCCAGACATTATGACCTGGTCATCAACCTGCACCGCAACGAGAGGGCTTCGGCCTTGGCCGCCTTTTCCGGGGGCGGGCAGATAGTGGGTTATGCCAAGCCGGGGTTCTCCCTGTTGTTTGACGGGGTTATGGCCAATGAGCACTTCATCAAGCATCAGGTGGAGGCCCATTTTGATGTGCTGAGGAAGTTCCTGGGAGTCGAAAAGATCGACGATGCGGGGCTGGAAATGACTATCCCCGAAGCGGCACAGCACAAGGCTGACCGCCTCTGGCAGGAGACTTTCACCCAGGAGGCCAAGGTCGTTGCTTTCAATATTGGCGCCAGCTGGCTTACCAAGCGGTGGATCAAGGAATACTTTGCCCAGTGCGCTGACCGCCTGATAAAGCGGGGCTATCATGTGGCCTTCTTTGGTGGTCCCATGGATATAGATTTGGTGGAAAGTTGTATTGACGATATGAAGGAAAGAGAAAGCGATCACCTCAAGGTCTTCACCGGCAAGGTGAGCCTGGGGGTGCTGGCAGGGCTGCTCAGGCGTTGCTGTCTCTTCCTCACTACTGATTCCGGCCCCATGCACGTGGGGGTGGCCATGAATGTGCCCATTGTCACCATGTTTGGTTCCTCTCCTGTGACAGGTTTCTACCCCTATGATGGCAAGGATGTTTTGGTGAAGACCCCGGAAGCCTGCCACCCCTGCCGTATTCACGAGTGCCCCAAGGAGGGGGCGGAGCATATGGCCTGCATGAAGAACATTCCCGTGGAGACAGTGATGGAATATGTGGATGAGCTGCTGGAGAAATTCGGCGGGGCGCCTGCCTATAAGCTGCCCCTTCACCCCGGAGATTACAAATGCCGGGTCATAGATTTGGGAAATGGTATTGCTCCCTCGTAAGGGGATATTTTTTTCAAGGGAAAGAGAGGCAATAGCTGATGGACATACAGACTCTATATGATTTCGTAGCAGAGAGAACCTCAAAATGCAAGATCCTGGTAGTAGGGGATGTAATGCTGGACAAGTATTACTATGGTGAGGTCACAAGGATTTCTCCCGAAGCACCTGTCCCCATCACCCATGTTACCAGCGAGAAAGAAACTCTGGGCGGCGCTGCCAACGTGGCGCACAACCTGGCCCGCCTGGGGTGTCAGACCTCCCTGGCAGGCTATGTGGGGGATGATTACCATTGTGAAAGCCTTTTGGGCAAACTGACTGCCAGGGGCATTGACTACAAGGGGCTGGTCACTACGGACAGGCCCACCACCACCAAGCTCAGGGTTATTGGCGGGCATCAGCAGATGCTGCGTCTGGACTTCGAGGAAGATGAGCCCATTGAAGCTCACTATGCGGCCCGTCTGCAGAATTATATCGAGCAGAAGCTTTCCGAAAGTCTGGATGCGGTGATCATCTCCGACTATGGCAAGGGAGCCTGCACTGAGGCAGCCTGCCAGATGCTCATCAAGGCCTGCCATGACCACGGGGTGCCTGTGGTGGTGGACCCCAAGGGCACAAACTGGTTGAAATACGCCCAGGCTGACTACATCACGCCAAATGTTAAGGAAGTCAATGAAATCCTCATCGACCGCATCCAGAACGAGGACAGCCAGGTGGAGAAGGCTGCCCGTTATATCATGCGGAAGTACAAGCTGAAGAATGTCATCGTCACCCGTTCAGAAAAGGGCATGTCACTGGTGCGGGAAGAGGATACGGAGCACATACCCACCAGGGCACAGGATGTGTTTGATGTGTCCGGTGCCGGCGATACGGTGATAGCCGTCTTTGCTATGGCCCTGGCAGGGGGGCTGAAGCCAAAGGATGGGGCTTTCCTGGCCAATCTGGCTGCCAGCGTAGTGGTGGCAAAGCTTGGCACTTATGCTGTGAGCCAGGAGGAACTTCTGGCTGTGCTCAAAAAAATGTTTTGATGGAATTGAAAGAAGGCTAAGTCATGATGGCAGAGCGCGATGCTGAGGAAGATAAACTTCGCCTGTTCATCGAGACGGAAATAATCTGCCGGGGCAAGTCACGGGTATTTTCCATTGATTACCAAGGGCGCAGGATTTTTGTGAAAAGGGCAGAAAGGGTGCGCCATAAAGCCTGGCTGCGTTTTTCACGGGCTCTCTGTGTCAGGCTGGGGCTGTTCATGCTGCAGCCTGGGGCAGATCCCGATGGCATCAAGGCAGTGCGCTTTGAGGCGGGACGCCTGCGGCGCCTGGAGAAGTGCGGCCTTCCTGTGCCTGTTGTATGCGCTTCCGGTGCTGACTGGCTGGCGATGGAAAATGCAGGCAAAAAGCTCATTAAGGTCATCAGGGATACTGAAACATCCCGTCAGGAAAAGGAAGAACTGATTTGCAAGGCAGCGGAACTGCTGGCATCTCTCCATGCTCAGGGCATACACCATGGTCGTCCGGCTCTTAAGGATATGGTTTATGATGGGGAACGGATCGTGCTGCTGGATTTTGAGGATGGCATCCTGATCAGGATGGGCCGCAGACAGCGGCTTTGGCGGGATTTATTGCTTTTCCTGCAAAGCGTGGTGAAGGAAACTGACCCGGAATTGGCAGAGATTGCCTTGGCAGCATACAGGGCAAAGCATCCGGCTCTTGCACAAGAGGCGGTGGCGCATTTCGGCAGTTTCAAGGGAATGTATCTTTTCTTCAAATATGTTTTGCGCCATATGGGCAGCGACCTTGAGACCACCTATCAGGTGCTTGGTCTTTTTCATAAGGAGGAATTCTGAATGATTATCGTAACTGGCGGTGCCGGTTTTATCGGCAGCAATATCGTAAAAGAACTGAACCGCAGGGGACGCACGGATATTCTGATCGTGGACGACCTGAAGGATGGGGCTAACTACAAGAACCTGCGCGGCCTCCAGTTCATCGACTATCAGCACAAGGATGACTTCCTCCAGACAATCGAGGATGATGACTTCGACGGCACCGACATTGACGCCGTGTTCCACGAGGGCGCCTGCTCTGATACCATGGAGTATGATGTGAACTACATGATGCGGGTAAACTATGAGTACAGCAAGTCTGTGCTCCACTTCTGCCTGCAGCATCGCATTCCCTTCCTCTATGCCTCCTCTGCCTCCACCTACGGCAGTGGCAAGCACGGCTTCCGTGAGGGTGATGAGTGTGAGGACGCCCTGAATCCCTATGCTTTCTCCAAGCTGGCCTTCGACCGTTATGTGCGCCAGGTGCTGCCCGAGGCCAAGAGCCAGATCGTGGGCCTGAAGTACTTCAATGTCTACGGTCCCCAGGAGCACCACAAGGGCAAGATGGCTTCTATCTTCTATCAGCTCTACCATCAAATCAAGGAGACTGGCGTGGCCCGTCTCTTCAAGGGCATTGACGGCTACAAGGACGGCGAGCAGCGCCGTGACTTCGTCTATGTCAAGGACGTGGTGAAGGTGAATCTCTGGTTCTGGGAGAGTCAGGGACCCTCTGGCATCTACAACTGCGGCACCGGCAAGGCCCATACCTACAATGAAGTGGCAGAGGCTGTCATTGAAGCCTTGGGCACCGGCAGGATTGAGTATCGGGAGTTCCCGGAGGTCCTGAAGGGCAAGTACCAGAACTTCACGGAGGCTGACCATACCCATCTGCTGGAAGCTGGCTACGACCAGGGCTTTTATGACATGAAGGAAGCCGTGAAGGAATACTGTGACTTCCTGAATCAGGGCGGTTACTTTGAGTATGGAAAATAATAATGCAAAGGGAAAGATCCCTGCGGTCTTTTTTGACCGGGACGGTACCCTCAATGTGGATACTGGCTATCTTCACGAGATAGATAAGCTGCAGTGGATGCCCGAGGCCAGAGAAGCTGTGAAATATGTGAACGACAAAGGCTATCTGGCCATTGTCATTACCAACCAGAGCGGTGTGGCCCGGGGCATGTTCGGGGAAGATGCGGTGAAGGCTCTCCATGCCCATATGAACGAGGAATTGGGCAGCATTGGCGCCCATATAGATGCCTTTTATTACTGTCCCCACCACCCGGAGGCGGCGGTGCCTGAGTACCGTCAGGATTGCAGCTGTCGCAAGCCAAAAAGCGGGCTTATTGAGCAGGCCTGCAGGGATTTTTCCATTGACCTTGAGCATTCCCTTATGGTAGGGGACAGCCCCCGGGATGTGGAATGTGGGGCAGGTGCAGGTGTCAGGGGGGCCCTCTATGAAGGCGGCAGCCTGCTGGCCTTGCTGAAGCAATTCCTATGAGGAGCGGTTGTCTGCTCCTCCCTGATGATGACTGGACAGGAGAGCTATGAAGAAATACAAGAATATCCTGGTCAATGCACTGGTGAACCTTGGGGATGTGGTGCTGACCACTGGGGCCATTGCCCTGCTGAAGAAAGCTTATCCCGGGGCTCGCATTACCATGCTGGTAAAGCCTGTGGTACGGGAGGCTGTGGAAAACAACCCGGTTATAGATGAGGTTATGGTCTTTGCATACAAGTCCAAGGAAAATTCCTGGGGACAGATGATGGGGATGGTTCGGGAATTGAAAAGCCGTCATTTCGATCTGAGCCTTTCCCTGGACCGCAAGCTGCGTCCTGCCCTGTTGGCTTTCCTGGCTCGTATCCCTGAGAGAGTAGGCCCTGACAGGGTCTTCGACCCGAAGAAAAGCCGGGTCAACTGGCTATATACAAAGACTGTGCCCATCGGGTATAATTTGGATAAAACCCTGCAGGCGGATACATATCAGAACATTGTACGGGGGCTTACAGGCCAGGGGCAGGAGGCAACGGCAGAGCCAGTTTTTGCCCGCATCACGCCTGAGGCCAGGGAAAAAGCCCGTAGCCTTCTGGGACAGCTTCCGCCGGCAGACAAGATAATCGCCCTTTGTGTAAAGGGGACCTTCCCCTTGAAGACCTGGCCCAAGGAGTATTTTGCCCAAGTGGTGGATACGCTGGCCAGTGAATACAAGGCTGCTTTTTTTGTGACTGGAGGCCCGGGAGACAGGGAATATGCAGAGGAAGTAATCAGGGCATGCAAGGTGCCGGTGGTTAATTTCTGTGGCATGACGAATCTGGTGGAACTGGCAGCCTTGTTTGAAGCCAGTGACCTGCTGGTTTCGGTTGATACAGGCGGTGGGCATATTGCCGCTGCCTGCAAGGTTCCCATGGTGGTCATGTATGGCTGCACCAGTCCTGACCGTTGGCATCCCATCAATGAGAAAGCCAGGGTGCTGACCAGCCGGGAGGCGTGCTGTCCCTGTACAGTACGCGCTGAGGAATGCCCAAGCTGGCCTAAGCCCAAGTGCCTTTGGAACGTGGGGCCGGAGCTTGTCTTGCGCGAATGCCGCAGTCTGCTTTTGAAGTGATTGGCTTGAAAAGGGCCGGAGGGAGGAAGGGCCTTGCGGTTGGCGATTTTTGAAAACATCATGACCCCCGGGGGACATGAAGTAGATTTTGACCGCATACTGGTGGAAGAATTTCAGAAACTTGGACATGAGGTCAGCTTCTATGTTCCAGAGAAGTTCAAGTTCAGTTTTGACTACCATGTTCCGGTGCATTACCTGCAGGGGGAGGTGGTCTCCTATAGCGGGGTCAAGGGGCTGAAGCGGCTCTGGTATACAGTGAAGCGTGAAAAGCATCGCATGGGCTGGTACCGGCAGCTGATGAAACTGGCAGAAGCAGGTGATTTTGATGCCTTGATTGTGCCGACCTCTACTTACCGCTATCTAAGGGCCATCAGAAGAAGCTGCCTGAGAAAGTCCCCTGTGCCAGTCATCTTTATTCTTCATGGTATAAATCCGGGGGAGGCGCCTAAGTTCCTTCATGAGGCGGAGGAGCTGGCGGCTTGTCCCAATATACGTCCGGTGGTTTTGACCTTTGGTCAGGATATCTTTGGGAAGACGCGGAAAAATATCCGCTATATCTATCCGCCTACCTATACACCAAGGGATTTGGAAGGATATAAGCCCCAGCAGGCAGAGGATATTCTCACTATTGGCTTTTTCGGTCAGTATCGCCGGGAGAAGAAGCTGGAAGACTTCCTTGAGGTTTATCTCCGTGCTAAGGCTGACTTCAACCGTCAGGTGCGCCTTCTGGTGCAGGGGGCTACCATGCACCCGGAGGATGCGGAGGATTTTGAGCGCATAATAAAAAGGTATCAGGGGGAGGAGAGCATTGAGTTCCTGCACAAGGGACTGATTGGCCGTGAGTGGCAGGAGGCTATTGCTGCCATTGACGTGCTGCTCCTGCCCTATTCGGCGCCGCGCTATCGCTATCATTGGGGCGGTATGCTCTTTACCGCCCTGGGCTTCGGCAAGCCTGTCATCGCCAGTGATGATATGAACCCGGAAGTCTTTGATTCATTCAAGGTGGGGGCTCTGTTCCACAGTGGTGATTTAGAAGACTTGCAGCGGGTACTGACGGAGTTTATCAACAGTTATGGCGACAAGCAGGCAGAATATGAGGCAGGGCTTCGGGCAGCTTCGGAGGAATACTCTCCCGCAGCCTTTGCAGGAAGAATAGAAAGCATTATTGGGGAGCAGCGATGACAGGGGAAAAGACGCCGGTATCTGTGCTTATACTGGCTAAAAACGAGGAAAAGAATATTGGCGACTGCCTGCAAAGCGTGCAGTGGGCAGCCGAGATCGTGGTCATCGATGACAACAGCACTGACCGCACCCCGGAGATTGCCAGGGAGCTGGGGGCCAGGGTGGTGACCCATGCCCTGGCTGGCAACTGGGGGGCCCAGCAGACCTTCGCCATTGGTGAGGCCACCCATGACTGGATATACTTCCTGGATGCAGACGAGCGGGTGACGCCGAGGCTGGCGGCGAAGATCAAGGAGCTGGTTATGGCTGATGACCGGCGTTATGCCTATCTCAATGCCAGGCTCAATTATTTCTGGGAGCAGCCCCTGCGCCATGGTGGCTGGTTCCCGGACTATGTAGTGCGCCTTCTGCCCAAGGCTGGCACCTATGTCACAGGTTTTGTTCATCCTGCCTTCCATCACGATTATGAGGAAGTGCACCTGCCCAAGGATTTTTATCTGGTTCACTACCCGTATCGCGATTGGCAGCATTACTTCAATAAGCTTAATTTTTATACCACCCTGGCAGCAGAGAAGATGCACGAGCAGGGCAAGCGAGCCCATCTATGGGATTTTATCGCCCATCCCTTCTGGGCCTCGTTCCGCATGTACATTCTGCGGGGGGGCTGGAGAGATGGCTGCATAGGTTTTGTGCTGGCCTCATTCCATTATTTCTATACTATGGCCAAGTATGTGAAGCTTTATTATTTGGAGAAATCCAATGGGCATGTAGGTGATGAGCATTGATGAAGGAAATCAGGCGGCTGGGCCGCAGCATATATGATATGGAAAATCCCCGTGAGCAGCGGCGGTATGTGATTTTCTGCGCCAGGGCGCTGCTGCATCGCAGAGGGATGAAGGACCTGTACGGCTGGTTCAAGGCTGATCCACTGCGCCGCATGATCATCGAGGAAAGCCCTTTCCCCATGGAGCAGGTCACCAGGGCTTTTTTCTATAAGGGGTCGACCTTTGCTTCTAGGGCAGAGCTTATCAAGGCGCATTTTTCCTTCCTGCAGGAACATGTGAAGGATGAGTATCTGTTGAAGCTGGGAAGTGTCCTTCAGCCAGGTTATGTGGTTTGGGAAGGTGAATTCGAGGGCCAGGACCTTCAGGCACTGCTAATCTTTGAGGATGGGCAGCGCAAGGAGGGCCTGCTGTCCCTGGAACTGAATCTTGGTGAGGAACATGTCTACCAGCTTATTTTTTGGCTTGCCAAGGACAAGGAGGGGCATGACAGCCTCTATATAGGCGCCCTGCAGGGGCCTAATATGGAGGAAGCCCGCGAGCTCATCAAAAGGATGACAAAGGCCTTCCATGGGTATCGCACCAAGAATCTCATCCTTTACATGCTGCAGGCTGTGGCCAGGAGCATGGGCATCGAGAAAATCTACGGGGTCACCAACGAAGGCTACTATGCCATGAACCATGTGCGGGCCAATCGCAAGCTGAAGACCAACTTCAGCGATTTCTGGTTGGAGGCTGGTGGAAACAGGACTGATGATGTCAGATTTGACAGCCTGCCTTTGACTGAGACCAGGAAAACTATGGAAGAAGTGCCTACCAGGAAAAGGGCTGTGTACAGGAAAAGATTTGCCCTGTTGGACGAAATTGATGCGAACATAGCAGAGGCTATGGCTGGCCTGCTGAAATGAAGGCTGCAGACAAAAGAGTGATGATATGACAGAGAGAAAACTGCGTTATACCTGTGTCCTGACCACGGTTACAATGATGCATCTGTATAAAGATCCCTGCTCGCTGGCTTATTATTTGGCAAAGAACGGGGGCTGGGAATCTACTGTGGCTTATTTCGGGCCTCAGGAGGTTCATCACGCAGATTTTGAGAAACATGTGCGTCTGGTTTATCTTGGCAGTGAGAAGGTATATAAGAAAAGGTACAAGCTGGCAAAAAAATACCTGCAGGAACATGCCATGGAGATCGATGTGATAATGGTCTTCAATTATGGAACCGTTTCTTATGGTATGGCCAGAACCGTCAAGAAGTATAATCCCAAGGCCATAGCCTATTGCAAATTGGACATGAGGGATGATGGGTTTGAGCATTTCAATGCCCGGACGCCATGGAGAAAGCTGATGTCCATAGGCGAGATTGTCAAAAGCAGGCCCATTGACCTTTTCACCGTAGAGTCCAAGTCCTTTTACCGGGAGCTTTTGAAGCAGCCGGTGTTCAGGAACAGGCTGGAATATCTGCCCAATGGCGTATCTGAAGTAGGTGTGGATATATCTGCACTGGATATGGTCAGGAAGGAAAAGGTCGTATTGACCATAGGACGTCTGGGAGCCCATCAGAAAAATAATGAGCTGCTGCTTGAGGCCATCAAGGTATTGCATGAGCAAGCTCCGGCTGTACTGGAAGATTGGCGCTTCATTCTTGCCGGGCCGGCTGAGACGGCCTTCCTGGATAAAGTGGCACAGTTCAAGCAGGAACTGCCGGAACTGGCTGACAGGCTCGTTCTGACAGGCAATTTGGATACGAGAGAAGAAATGTATGGACTCTGTGCCAAGGCCAGCATCATTTGCATGACCAGCCGCTGGGAAAGTTTTGGCATAGCTACGGTGGAGGGTATGTATTTTGGCTGCTGTCCGGTCATCACTGATTATGGGGGAGTGGCCCATGATCAGGTGCCTGACGATGTTCCCTGGGGAGCGGTGGTCAGCCAGGATAGTGCGTCTCTTGCCTCTGGTCTGCAGAAATTCATGTCTTATAATGAATTGAATGAACTAAGCCGGCAGGTCAGGGATTTTGCAAGGGAAAATTTCAATTACAATATACTTGCTCATACTTTGCATGAATATCTGATGAACAGATTATGAAAGGCCTGATTAGGAATAAGATGTCCATATTCGCTCACAAGTACCCATTTGTCCATCAAGATTGAACGGAGGCTTCACTTTGCTTAATGGGAAACGAATATTGATTGAGGACGGTGTTGGTATCGGTGACCTGGTCATGATAACGCCGGGATTAAGAAAAATAAAAGAACTTTACCCCGAATCAATCATAACATTTGTCACCTTCGGCAATAATCTGCCAATTATTTCGCGCCTGCCTTATATTGATAAATGCGAGAAATGGGACAACAGCTTGAGAGGTCGAATGCACTCCCTTCGGGTTATCGCCTCGCAGGATTATGTGATTTTTCGTTCCTACCAACCTACGTTGATGCGTTTTGCCTACTATCTGCGCATACCGCATCGTGCAGGCTCTTGTAAAGCAAAGAATAGAAGCTCTGTTTGGATGCAAAGATTTCCTTTCAACAATGATGCTGAAGGTTGTTGGGATGGGGAGTTCGTTGCTGGCCAACTTGCAGAGGGGCTGGGAGTTCCCCTGCCTATTGAACATCGGTGTGAGGTATCTTCTCCTAATGAAGCTGAAACTGCCCAAGTGGATTCACTCCTGAAAAATGCAGGTGTTTCTTCACCCTATGTTGTCGTGGTGCCATTTACGGACAGCGGTGTCAGTCTTTCTTTTGAGGTAGTTTTTGCCATTGTATCCTACATAAGAAAAAAATACGGCTATAGTGTTATATTTGTCAATGCAAAAAAAGATTCCTTAATAGAGAAATGTGTCCATGAAATTGGCGAGGGGGTCTTTGATTTTGCTGGCAAAACCAATTTGATGCAGCTTATTGCCTTGCTGAAAGGTGCGGCGTATGGTTTTACTGTTGACACGGGGCTGATGCATATAATGGGGACGTTCAGTATCCCCATGGTAGCTGTTTTTACCTCTGATCTGCCAGAAATATGGGCACCAAAGGAAAACTGTCTTCCCATTAGGAATCCATGTCCGCACTCACCTTGCAGAGGTGATAAAAGAGACGCTTGTACCGGAGATAAATGTAATAAATATCTGAATGTATCTGACATTTGTTCCGCTATAGATGAAGTGTTTTTAGGAAAACAGAGGAGGCTTTGACAAGCGGGAAGGTTTGTTATGGACTTTGCAAAGTTTATAAGAAAAAGGTTTGTATTCAGAGCGTCGTTGGAGGAATATGAGGGGGCCTTTCATATTTCTTTCGGCATTTCCGTGGATTATACTGCCCAAGCTGGTGTGCTGATGACCTCTATTGCTAGGTGCAATCGGGAAAGGAAAATCATTTTCCATGTGTTCTGTGATTGTTTGCCTGACGAAGACGGCCAGCGTGTGGAGGAGTTAGTCAGTATATATAAAAATATAGGCGTAGTGGTCTACTGGGTGGCAAAGGAGCAGCTGATGCATATAAAAAGCAGCCAGCGTTATCCAACAGCTATTTTTTACCGACTCATCAGCGCGGCGGTGTTGTATCCAGAGGTAGAGAAGCTGCTGTATCTTGATTCGGATATTTTATGTCTGGGCAGCTTAAGGGATCTTGCAGAGGTAGATTTTGAGGAAATATGCATGGCAGCTAGAGACTCTGGCAATTGGCTTCCTCAGCACAAGCAGGATATAGGTCTCCCTGCTGAGCACGAATATTTTAATTCTGGTGTTTTGTATATGAATCTGCAGGCTTGGAACCAGGCGCAAATATCTGAGCAGGCTGTAGATTTACTGGGGCGGAAAGCCTTTTCTTTTCCTGATCAGGATGCTCTCAATATCCTGATCGGGCAGAGTTACAGCCCTTTGGATAAAAAGTATAATCTTTTTTATGAAAAACGTACGGCTGCTGATTTGCCACAGAACACAGTTTTTCTGCATTTTGCCGGTGACATCAAGCCATGGCACCCTTGGTGCAAAAATGAACTGAAAAGCCTCTGGGAGGAGTGCTTAGAGGATTCGCCTTGGCGTGGCTATAAATATCTACCGCGCAACTATCGGGAAAAAAGGCTGATGAGCAGGATAATCCTTAGGCAGGGTCATTATAGGAAGGCCATTGTCTGGTATTGGCGTTATGTGACAGATAAGATAAAATTCAAAACAGGGAAAATAAAGAAATAGGGAGTTTTCTATGTTGATTATGTCTGAGTCGCTGTATTTGGGGAAAGGGCTGCATAAGGTGGCTTATGTGCATCCTGAGGACAGCAGCAAGGTAATAAAAATTCCGTACGACCCTAAGGATGCAGAGTTGCGGCAGGAGCTTTCCTACCGCAAGGCTCGGGACCTGCGGCATCTGGAATCAGAACTGCTGACACGCTATTATGGTTCGGTTGAGACTGATAAAGGCCTGGGGCACATTTTTGAGCGTATCTGCAACGCTGACGGTACAGAGTGTGAGACTCTGGGGGCGTTTTTGGACAGACAGAAGGCATCAGGCTGGCCTGACTTGAAGCTGGCACGGGAACTGATAGAGGATTTTATGACGAAGGTTATGTCCGAGCGGATTTTGACCAATGACACCTGTCTGATAAATTTCCTTCTGCAGCGTGATGAAACGGGCAACATAAGGCTGCGCATCATCGACAATGTAGGCAGTCCTGTGAAGATTCCTTTGGTCTATTATTGGGACTATATGACCCGTTCCCACATCCGGCGTTATCTGAAGCGCCTGAAACGGGAGCTTCAGGAAAATTATAAGGGATTATTGAAGGAATGAATTTTGGGGGAAAACATGCTTAAGCTTAAAGAAGAACAATTTCTTGGGGATGGAAATCATAAGAAGGTCTATATACATCCGGAGGACAGCCGCAAATGTGTGAAGCTGCTTTTCACGCCGGATGACCCTGATATGGAGAGGGAGTTTCGATATCGCAAGGCTTTAGGGAAAAAGGCTGATGAGATGCCTTTGCTGACCAAATATTATGGTACCGTCGATACCGACCAGGGGCTGGGGTATGTTTTTGAGCGGGTCGTGGATTACGATGGAAAGGTAAGCTGCACACTGCTGTCGATGCTGGAACAGGCTGAGGAAAGGGAGCGCCTGGAGAAAATACTGAAAGATTTTCGCAGGGAGTTCATGCGTGAAAGTTTTGCTCCTGCCGGTGTTGATCCTGACAATTTTCTAGTACAGCGCGTCTCGGAGACGGAATCATGTGTCCGCATTATTGATAACATAGGCACCTCGGCTGCTATTCCCTTGGAATATTACATTGGCTTTTTGGCTAAAAAGCGGGCCAGGAAGTATTGGAATCGTTTGGTAGAGGATATTGCCAGGAATTATTCGGAAGCTGTATCCAAGGAATGCATAGATTCTTTGTGGGAGAGCTAAGGACGGAAGAAGGGATGAGAGCGCGTGAATATAGGCCTGTTTATCAAAGATTTTGCAGTGGGAAAGAAATTTTCCAAAAACGGCCTTCCTACGAAAAGCGGCGCGGAGTTTCACGGGGAAAACCATGCCTTGCAGCTGATCAAGCGCGGCCATAATGTGACCATCATGGCGAAGAAGCGGTATTGGTTCACCAAAGCCAGGGAAAATCTGAATGGCATCGATTTGGTGCGGCTGCATGCTCCTTTCAGATGGCTGGAGATCTTGGTCAGGCTGTTCACTACCCACCGCCATCTGGATGCCTTTTATATCATTGGCACGCCAAAATTTGCAGTATGGGCTGTCCTGTATGCCAAGCTTATGCACAAGCCCGTGACCCTGGCTCTGACGGCCAAGGCAGAGATATTCAGGGCAGAGGACAGCTGGCGCAATAGGCTCTTGGCTTCCTGCACGAATTATGTGGCAACTACCCATGAAATCCGTGACGGCTATGTTTCCATGGCCCATGTGCCGGCTGAAAAGGTCACGGTGCTGGCCCATGGTATAGATACAAAAAAATATGCTCCTGCAGCCCCGGACAGGAGGCAGGAGCTTCGCAAGGCTCAGGGGATTGAAGCCGGGGCAGATGTGCTGCTCTTTTGTGCGCGTGTGGTCGAGAACAAGGGAATTTCGACCATGATTGAAGCATGGCCTGCTATTCATGCCGCCAAGCCGGAGGCCAGGCTGTTCGTAGTAGGTGGCGGCCGCCATGAACTCATAGAGCAGTTGAAAGAATTATCCCTCAGGACCGATGGCAGCGTGGTGGTGACGGGAGAGGTGGACCGGCCTCAGGACTACTACCAGATGGCAGATGTATATCTGTTTCCCTCCTGGCATGAGGCCTTGCCTACTTCCCTTATTGAGGCCATGTCCAGCGGCTTGGTGCCGGTAACCTCTGATATCGGCGGCTGTGATGATCTGGTGTTTGATGACAAGACGGGTTACCGGGTGCCGGTAAAGGATGCCGGGGCTTATGCGGACAAGGTGCTCTACCTGTTCGATAATCCGGCTAAGCGCCAGCAGATGCGGGAAGAGGCTATGGCCCTGGTGCGGCGTATGTGCGATTATGACTATGTGATCGATAAGCTGTTCGAGATAATAGCAAGCCCGGAGGCCAGAGGGAAGGATTATTTACAGCCATGAATGAGAAAGCAGATAATTCTTTTTTTCATCAGGACTGCACTGGCCTGCGTGTGCTGGTGCTGACTCCGCATCCCGATGATGAAATCAATGTGGCCGGCAATATGATTTATGTTCTCCGTCAAATGGGGGCTGAGGTATTTGTCCTGTACAGCACAAATGGTGATTTTGACGGAAAACAGGAAGTTCGCTTCAAGGAGGTGGAAAAATCCCTTTCCCTGCTGGGAGTGAACGCTGATCACTATGACCTCTTGGGATATGGTGATACGTACAACGGTACAGGCAAGCCCCATGTGTATCACGCAGAAACAGCCATGACCTCACCTGCAGGCCACAGGGAAACTTACGGTGCAGCTGGTCTTGAGGAATATCATTTTCAAAGGCATGGACAGCATGGTGAGTATACGCGAAAGAATTTTTTGTCCGATTTACGCGAGTATATAGTTGATAAACGGGCTGAAATCATATTTTGCGTGGATTATGACCTTCATGCTGATCACAGAGCCTTATCCCTGGGCTTTGAAAGCGTGATAGGAGAGTTGCTGCAGCAAGAGGACAATGATTACTTTCCTGTCGTATACAAGCGCTTTGCTTATGCGACGGCTTTTACTGCATACAGTGATTTTTCCGAACTGAATCTGCAGGAAATAAAGCGGCCTGTGCCGGGGGAAATTGAGTCATATGCTTACGATGTGATTGATAAGTCAGCCTATCTTTGGGAAAGGCGGGTGAGGTTTCCCGTCCACCAAGATTTGCGGGAGAGCTTGTTTAGCAAAAATATTTTTGCACAGGCTATTTTTGCACATAAAACTCAGCATAATGAAAAAAATGCCTATAACCTCATCAACAGCGATGAAATCTACTGGCAACGGCGGACGGACAATCTGGCTTTCAAGGCGGAGATAAGTGCGAGCTCAGGTGAAACTGGCAGTTTAAGACGATTCCAACTATTGACTCCTGCAGACGTAGAGGAGAAAATACCTTCGTGGAAAGATGTGGCTTGGAAGCCTGAGTGCGATGATTTGGAAAAAGCAGTTTGCTACACATGGCGCGTGCCTCAAAAAATAAGCAAAATATGCTTGTATGGCCCCCTCAATGCTGCTGCTTCCGAAACAAAGGTCAAGATATCTTTTGATGATGGGGACAGCATGATTGTTGGGCCGCTGAAGGAGTTTGGCACGCCTTTGCTTATTGAGGTGGCAAAAGAACACGTTGGTGAGATGCGCCTGCAACTCATGGAAATTGATGATAAATGTGGACTTTCATACTGTGAAATTTTTGCCGAATCAGAGCAGCTTAATCCGCTGCTCCCATACATAAAAATATTGGTGGATGGAAATTTTGCGTATCGCTATGGATGTGACAAGCAGCGGTGTGATATAGGCTTGTCCTGTTATCGCTATGGTTACGTTGGCCAAAATATTTCTTACCGCGTGTTGGAGGGCAATGCCTCTATAGAAAATAATGACAGGTTGATTTGGAAAGATAATGAGCCTGTGGTGGTGAGGGCATTCCTGGAAGGTGATGAAAAAATTTTTGATCAGGTGGAACTCTATCGCATAGATGCGGGGAGCCGGATGAGGAATTTCCTCAGAAATTTGATGAACAGGATTTATCTTGTGAAAGAAAAGCGTAATTAGAACTATGAGGGAAAGATTCACGGTGAATAGTTGTATGATGCGCAAGAAAGGTGTGACACATATTTGTCATGAGAGATAAACTATTGCCCGTAGGGTCGAACCTGCATAAATGGGGTATAGGTGCCCTGGGAATGTATATAACGTTCCTGTTGGCCATGAAGGGGACGGCCCTGTACAATCTGGCATCGGCTGTTTTGCTGTTGTGCACAGCTGTTTTGCTTTATCGTACCAAGACATCAATATGTATTCCTGCAAAGTTTTTGACGATACCTTATCTGGTGTTCGCCTGCGGGCTGACCCTGTCATCAGTATTGCAGGGGGAGGCGAACAATATCGTTAAGGTATTGCATTACATATATATTACCTTACCGCTATTCCTTATGTATGCAGGGGGAAGGTGTTTTGTCCGCCATGATGTTATATACAAAGCTATGGCAGTAGCGGCTGGTATTACTGCTGCCGTTTGTATATCATCATGTCTGGACCCGCATGCCTGGCTGGACGGACGCTTCAGCCCGGAGAGCCATCCCAATGTCACTGTGCAGTTGTTGTTATTGCCTGTTCCCTTCGTGATGGTGGCGCTTTACAAATTGAGGGCTTCCAAGCTGTGGACTGCTGTGAATATAGTTTCTCTGCTTGTTATACTGATGGCGGCATTTTTGACGCGCTCCCGTGGTGGCCTGGGGGGCTTTTTGGTAGGCTTGCTGATTTTGGGAACACTGAGCTGGCCTGTGCTGAAAAGCGGCTGGTCATACAAAAAGACAGCTGTCGTGAGTTTGTTGCTGGCTGTCTTTATGACGCTCATATCCCTGTTTGTGGCCCTGAATGTCTTTGCCAGAACTGGCAGTGACCAGGGACGGCTGTATTTGCTTTATACGTCTGTACGCATGTTTGAGGATCATCCTCTTTGCGGAATTGGCTTTGATAATTGGAGTCGCGAGTATCCACGGTATATTCACCCGGAATCCAATGAACCACATCTGACGCATGCTCATAATGATGTGCTTAACTTAATGGCGACAACAGGTGCGCTGGGCGCAGGCGGCTATGTGTTTTTCTCTGTAATGACCTGGCTGTATTTGGTGAAGAGGCTGACCGCGCAGCCAAGAGAGGCTATGCTGTGGGCCATGTTGTGGATGTTTCTGTCCTTGCAGATACATGGTTTTGTCGATATCAGTGTGCAGTACAATCAATCGGCAAGGATGTTTTTTGGCATGCTGGGGCTGACCCTGGCAATAGCAGATAAGGAAAGGGAGATTGTTTGATGATGAAAGCAGCAAGAGTTAGCGAGGGTGATTTGTACGATTATCTGATTGTAGGCAGTGGCCTTTTCGGCGCTGTCTTTGCCCATGAGATGAAGAAGAAAGGCAAGTCCTGTTTGGTGCTGGAGCGCAGGAGTCACGCTGGGGGCAATGTTTACTGCGAGGAGAAGGATGGCATTAATATTCATCGGTACGGTGCCCACATCTTTCACACTTCCTATAAGGACGTATGGGAATATGTGAATAGCTTTGTGGAGTTCAATAACTATGTGAATTCTCCCGTGGCCAATTTCCGGGGGGAGCTCTACAACCTGCCCTTCAATATGAATACTTTCACCAAACTCTGGCCGGAGGTACATACCCCTGCTGAGGTGGCGGCAAAAATTGAGGCAGAGCGCCAGGAAGCAGGTATTAGCGAACCTCAGAATTTGGAGGAACAGGCCATTTCCCTCATTGGCCGTACCGTCTATGAGAAACTGATCAAGGGCTATACGGAAAAGCAGTGGGGCAGGGCCTGCACTGAACTGCCGGCTTTTATCATCAAGCGGCTGCCTGTGCGCTATACCTTTGATAATAACTACTTCAACGACCGTTATCAGGGCATTCCCGTGGGGGGCTACAACAAGCTGATTGAGGGCTTGCTGGATGGCATTGAGGTGCGCCTTGGGACGGACTATTTGAAGGATAGGGGAAGCTTTGACAAGCTGGCAAAAAAAATCGTCTACACCGGCCCCATTGATGAGTATTTTGATTACAAGCTGGGGCGCCTGGAGTATCGTGGACTGAAGTTTGAAACGGAGCGGCTGGAGCAGGAGAATTTCCAGGGCGTGGCCGTCATGAACTTCACTGCCCGGGAGGTGCCCTATACCCGTATCATAGAACACAAGCATTTCGAGTTCGGCACCCAGCCAGTGACCTATGTGACCCGCGAGTATCCTGCCGACTGGCAGCCTGGGGAAGAGGCCTACTATCCAGTGAACAATGACAGGAATCAGAGCCTTTACCAGCAGTATGCAGAGCTGGCTGAGAAGGAAGAGAATATCATCTTCGGTGGCCGCCTGGCAGAATACAAGTACTACGATATGGACGATGTCATCAAGAGCGCCTTGGAGCAGGCAGCCAGGGAATAAGTTTGCCACTAAAAAATAGAGCCTCCCGCAGAGAGGCTCTATTTTTTAGTGGTTGTTTTCTTTGATCAGCCAATAGCTGATGGTGCGCAGCTTGCGCAGGAAAGGTTCCAGCTTTTCTCTTTCAGTCTCGTCATTTCCCTTGGCTGCATCAGGCAGGGCTTCGGACTTTTCCGTGCCTATCTGCCCCATGAGATTGTCGGTCAGGTAGTAGTCACGGTTAAAGGCTGCTGGCCATTGACCAAGAGGCGGCGCAATGGAGTCGTAGGCAAAACCCTGGGGGGCAATGAGCTCCACCAGGGTGGGCATAATGCCTGTGTGGCCGCCCACTGCATTGGCAGGCAGCAGGTCGGGAGAGATTCCCTGACCATAGAGCACCAGGGGCACACTCTGGAACTCAAACATGGTGGGCTGAGGGCCGGGATTGGAGCGTACGGCATGATCGCCGGTGATGACAAAAAGGCTGTCGGGATATTTTTGCTCCACTTGGCGGATGAATTCTGTAGCCGTCTTGTCCATGTAATAGTAGTGGCCGATTTCCACTGCCAGATTGTGAGGGTCGCTTTCTTCTGGGATAATCTTTCGTATTTCTTCCTCTGCCTGGGCCACATCAAAGCCCTCTGCTGCCAGGTCTATGTTGTAGGGGGGATGATTGGACGTGGTCATGATCAGGTGTACAGTAGGGGCTTCGCTGTCAAGATGGTCTGCCAGTGCGTTGAAGAGATTGCGGTCATTGGTGCCCCAGGTGTTGGTCTTGGGGGCGTGGAAATCAGGATAGCCGTAGAAATTGTCGAAGCCTTGAGCCAGGGCCAGGCGCCCGATGCTGTCCCAGCCCGGGGTGCCGCCATACCAGAAATCCACCTTGTAGCCCAGGGCATGGAAGGGCAGGGAAAGGGCGGTGGGGTAAGGCTCCTTGAAGCTTTGGGGCTGGTAGTTCACCCGGATGTTGACCTCGGAAAGGCCGGTGATCATGCCTGTGATGGCAATGGAGGTAAAATCTCCATTGGGCATGAAATGAGAGGTATAGTAGGCATGACCGCTGTTTATCAGTCCCTTGAGGCCATCTGCAGCATGCAGGGGGGCGTACTTATCAAGCAGGGGCCATTGCGCCCAGGTTTCTCCCAGGATGATGAAAATATGACGGGGCCTCTTTATCCTGGAACCAGGGGCCTTGCGGCTAATGGCTTCGTTTACTTGCTCTGGTGTAAGGGCTGCGGCTTCAGCTTTGTCTACTCCGTAGATATCTCCTGCCTGCATGCGCTTTTCCTGCTGCCGGGCCCGGTACATGGCTTGCACGTCATCAAGAATGCACTCGTTGAGGAAATCGTCTCCCGTGACAGCGGCATTTTCCCAGTTGAGGCCAGTTGCATAGGAAACTCCTCCGCCGAAGCGGCAGAAAAACATGAAGAACACGGTGACCAGGAAGGCTGCCAGAGCTGCGAAGCGGGGACGTTGCACCTTGATTGGCCAAAGGGGAAGCGCGAGGATTTTCTTCAGCAGGAAGGTCAGTCCTGTTGCCAGGGCTGCTGCTGCCAAAAGTCCTGGCAGCAGGTGGTATTCGCTGATCATCATGCCCAGCACGGCAGCCTTGTCATCATGCCAGCCCTGAAAAACCTGCAGACCGTAGGTCATGCGGAATTCTTCATAGTAGGGAAAGCGGGCCAGGAACAGCACCGTCAGGATGAAGGCGGCAAGGGCCCCGATGGTTGTGCGCAGGCGCTCCAGGTTCAGTTGGGGCTTCAGGAGGTTGGGCAGTGTGACCAGCAGGAAGCTCAGCAGGGTAAAACCTCCTGCGCTTTTTAATGAGAGGCGGAAACCTGTGAAGTTGGCCAGGAGCACATCGGCTGCGCCAGTGTCTGCGCTCATGGCTCCTGCATACTTGGCCATGAAAAGCAGGCGGTAAATGGCCATGAGCAGCAGCAGGAAGAGGAAGAGCCTGAAATCAAGCTGACAGTTGCGGAGATATGTTTTCAGACGCATTATAAAATCTCCTCAATCTTGGCCATGACTTGCTCGGTTGTGATGTTCTCCAGGCAATCCCAGCCCTTGGGGCAGGCTCTCTGCCAGCAGTAGCGGCAGGGGCGGTCAACCTCTATGGCGTTTCCAGGCTGCCCATAGGGGCCGTTGCGGTTGGCATCGGTTGGTCCCATGACCATGATGGTGGGGGTGCCAAGGCCTGCGGCAAGGTGCACAGGGCCGGTGTCGCCGCCCAGGCACAGCCTTGCCTGCTGCAGGATATATGTAAGTTGCTTGAAATTCGTCCTGCTCACTAAATTCACAGGAGGAATCTCCGTGTAGGAGCATATTTTGGCGGCTCGCTGCTCATCAACCGGGCCACCGCCCACCAGTATGGGGATGATTTTCCTGTCGTAGAGTCTGTCAGAAAGCTGGGCGAAGTGCCTGGCTGGCCAGCGCTTGTTGGGCCAGTTGGCGCCTATGGCAAATACTGCATAGTCATTGTCCATATTTGCTCCTGCCTGGCTGAAAATCCGCCTGGCAATGTCTGCTTCCCTGTCGGGCACCTCAAGGGTCAGGCGTACTTCATCCACCCGGCAGTTCAGGGCACGGGCCACATCCAGGTAGCGCTCTACAATGTGGCCGTTTGCATGGGGACCGATGACGGGGCGGGAAATGCGGTCGCTGAGTTCTCTCATATTGCACATGCCCAGCTTGATGGGGGCTTTGCCCAGTCTGGCAATGGCGGCTGATTTGAAAAGACCCTGCAGATCCAGTACGGCATCATAGTTCCGCAATTGGATCTTGCGCTTCAGGGGACCGTACTCCCGCAGGAATCCCCGGAAGGATTTGAACTTCTTCTTTTCAAAGAGAATGACTTCGTCAATATGAGGGCACATGTTCACCAGGTCATAGGCAGGGGGTTCCACTACCCAGGTGATATGGCAGTCCGGGTACGTTTCCTTGAGGGCGTAAGCCGTAGGCAGGGCGTGTATCACATCGCCAATAGCACTTAGTTTTACGATAAGAAAGTTTTTCATTAGTTATTCCTTTCCAAAGGAGAAAGTGTCTATAGTTCATGCATAAGTATAACACAATTGCGGCCTGCTGTGCATGGTGGAATGCAGGAGAATATTCGCACAACTCACAAATAATTTGCATTTTCCCTTATTTTGTAGTATACTGGCCCTATGGGCGTTCGAGAATCGTTTGAGTCAGGGGACGCAGGTAAACTATATTTTTCAGTAAGGGGATTATCGTATGGCATTCGAAGACAAGACTTTAGTATGCAAGGAATGTGGCAAGGAGTTCACTTTCACCGCTGGTGAGCAGGAATTCTACGCCGAGAAGGGTTTCGAGAATGAGCCGGCACGTTGCCGTGACTGCCGCGACAAGCGCCGTCGCAGCCGTGATGGCGGTGAGCAGCGCCAGATGTTCAAGGTCACCTGTGCTGACTGCGGCAAGGAGACCGAAGTGCCCTTCGAGCCGAAGAACGACCGTCCGGTTTATTGCCGTGACTGCTTCAACAAGCATCGCGCTGAGGCCTAACAAAAGCATATTTGCATAAAGTGTAACATTGTTATATGATAGTGTTGCTTGAAGGTTGAGCCCGGAAGCGTATTCCGGGCTCTTATGCTTAGTTTCGGCTGTTCATTTTCTTTGGCGCAAAGAAAACGAACCAAAAGGTAAACATGCCAGTGGCATGTTTACGCGGCCGGCCGCGGGGGCGCCCATCCATGGGCGCCGGGGGTTGTTATTATGATTTGTTTGGGAGGATTGAGTTTATGTTCAAGTTCAAGAAATTATTGGCAGTAGCTGCTGCCTGCGCTCTTAGCGTGGCAGCTTTCACTGGTTGCGGCGGCGACCAGCAGGCAACTTCCGGCAGCGGGGCTGCTTCCGGGGAGAAGGTCCTGCGGGTTGGCTGCTCGGCTGACTTTGCTCCTTTCGAGTTCCAGGATGAGACTCAGAAGGAATTCCAGGGTTTTGATATGGACCTTATCCGTGCTATCGGCAAGGAGATGGGCCGTGAGGTGGAAATCAAGGACATGGGCTTTGACGGCCTGATTCCTGCTCTGCAGGCCAAGAACATCGATGCCATCATCTCTGGCATGACCATCAATGAGGAGCGCCAGAAGAACGTGAACTTCTCTGACCCCTACTATGAAGCAGGCCTCACCATGATTGTCCGTGACAATGAGGAAGCCATCAAGAAATTCCAGGACCTCAAGGGCAAGAAGGTGGCTGTGCAGATCGGCACTACCAGCGCTGAGGAAGTGAAGAAGATTGAGGGCGTGGAGATCAAGGAGCTCAACACCCCTGCTGACTGCTTCATGGAGCTGAAGGCAAATGGCGTGGACGCTGTGGTCAACGACAAGCCGGTGAATGAGTACTACATCACCAAGAGCGGTGCCACGGGCGTGAAAGAGCTGACTGAGAAGCTCACTGCTGAGAACTATGGCATTGCCATGAGCAAGGACAACGCTGACCTCCAGAAGGAAATCAATGCTGCCCTCAAGAAGCTCAAGGACAACGGCGAGTACCAGAAGATTTATGACAAGTGGTTCGGCGGCGCCAAGAAGTAAGTCTGGCGCATGCAAGGCGTTCGGGTCATGGGCATGGCAGCGCTTCACTTGGACTTCGGCCTGCGGCCAAATTCCACACGTTCAGCTTGTGCCATGTCCATGCTCCTCACTCAAGTGGGTGAGGTTGTAACGGATGCATAAATAAACGTCATGTTTTCCCTGTGCAGGGAGGCGTGGCGTTTGTTTATTATGTACACGTTGACAGGACAGTTTGCAAAGTGTATAATTCACATAGTTATTCAATTTCGATGTATAATTATTCGTGAAGAGGTGGGCTTATGTCCTTTAATTTCGATTTGGTTGTAAACTCTTTCCCCCTGCTGCTCCTGGGCGCAGGGGTTACCATCAAGATCACGGCAATGTCTGTGGCTGTGGGTGTCATCATTGGTCTTTTTGTGGGCATTGCCCGCATCTGCCGCATCAAGCCCTTGGAGTGGCTGGCGGCGATTTATGTGGACTTCTTCCGGGGCACGCCGCTGCTCATCCAGATCTTCCTGGTGTACTTTGCCCTGCCGGTGATCACGGGCCAACGCATTGACCCTTATGTGGCGGCTATCGGTGCTTGCGGCATCAACTCCGGAGCTTATGTGGCGGAGATTTTCCGGGCTGGCATCCAGTCCATTGACAACGGGCAGATGGAGGCGGGACGTTCCCTGGGCATGACCTGGACTCAGACCATGCGCTACATCATCGTGCCCCAGGCCTTCAAGCGGGTTATCCCCCCTCTGGGCAATGAGTTCATTGCTCTGCTGAAGGATTCTTCCCTGGTGTCTGTCATCGGTTTTGAGGAACTGACCCGCCGGGGCCAGCTGATCATCGCCAAGACTTACGGCTCGCTGGAGATCTGGATCAGCGTGGCTATCATTTATCTGGTGATGACACTCACCATTTCCCGCTTTGTGGCTTATTTGGAAAAGAGGTTTGCAGCAGATGATAGACATTAAGGGACTGAAGAAATCCTTCGGGGAAAATGAGGTATTGAGGGGCATTGACCTGTCCATAGATGCCAAGGAGGTAGTGGTCATCATCGGCCCCTCCGGCTCTGGCAAGTCCACTTTGCTGCGCTGCATGAACTACCTTGAGCAGCCCACGGCAGGACTGGTGACGGTGGACGGCATTCCTCTTGACGGGGAGGCGCACATCAACAAGGTGCGGGAGGAAGTTGGCATGGTGTTCCAGCGCTTCAACCTCTTCCCTCACATGACGGTGCTGGATAATATCATGCTGGCTCCCATGAAGGTCAAGAAGGTGGCCAAAGATGAGGCTGAGAAGACTGCTAGGGAACTGCTGGCCCGGGTGGGCCTTTCTGAGAAAGCAGACAGCTATCCGCCCCAGCTTTCCGGCGGCCAGCAGCAGCGCGTGGCCATAGCAAGAGCCCTTGCCATGCACCCCAAAGTCATGCTCTTTGACGAGCCTACCTCTGCCCTTGACCCTGAGATGGTGGGCGAGGTGCTGGATGTCATGCGTTCCCTGGCAAAGGAGGGCATGACCATGGTGATTGTAACCCATGAGATGGGTTTTGCCCGCGAGGTGGGGGACAGGCTGCTCTTTGTGGATGAGGGAAGGATTATTGAGCAGGGAGTTCCGAAAGAGGTTTTCGAACACCCCAAAGAAGAACGTACCCGGAGTTTCTTGTCTAAAGTCCTTTGAGGCTTCGCCTCGTACTTTTCTCTGATGCAGAGAAAAGTACCAAAAGGTAAACATGCCAGTGGCATGTTTACGCGGCCTGGATCACTTCACGTGAATCCAAAGGTCTGCGGGAGCGGCCCGTCCCTGGGCCGCCGTGGGGGAAGTGCGAGGGAATGGGAATGAATTTGTGGTATGTAATACTAAAACATAAGATAAGGTTGACAAGTCTATAAATATTCTTTATAATAGTGACTCGTGAGGGCGATTGACCTTCACAAGTAAGTTGCCGCTGGGATGCGGTTTGGAGGTAGTGCCACGCTTGGAGGCATTGCCGGTCTTTTAGGAGGAATCTCTATGGTAGGCAAAGTGAAATGGTTCAGTGCAGAAAAAGGCTACGGCTTCATTGCTCGTGAGGATGGCGACGACGTGTTCGTGCATTTCTCCGCTATTCAGGATGAAGGCTTCAAGACTCTCGTTGAGGGCCAGGACGTGGAATTCGAGATCGTGGAAGGTGCTCGTGGTCCCCAGGCTGCCAACGTGGTCAAGACTGCTTAATCGCAGAGCTTCAAAATAGCATAACCAAAAATGGCTCCGGGTTCGATAGGAACCTGGGGTTATTTTTTTTATATGCAGAAGGGATTTCCCTTTTTGCGTAGAATAGCTATATACATAAAACAGAAAGGGGATGTGGCGTATGGCAACATTCACTGTAAGAGGCAAGAACATCGAGATCACTCCTTCCCTGCGTGAATACGTGGAGAAAAGGGTGGGCAAAGTCACGAAGTACTTTGAAAAAGTCGGTGAGATCACCGTGCTTCTGACTGTCTCCAAGGGCCGTCATATCGTAGAGGTGACCGTGCCGGTGCAGGGCGGTATTCTCCTGCGCGGTGAGGAAGCCACCATGGATATGTACACCTCTATTGATTTGGTAGTAGAGAAACTGGAACGCCAGATCCACAAGCAGAAGACGAAGCTTTCCAGGCGTTTCCGCAGCGGCGGCTTGAAGGCTGAGGCCTTCAAGGATGCCACCATCACGGCTCCCCGTGATGAAGGTGAGGAGTATGCAGTAGTCAAGAAGAAGAAGTTCATGGTGCGCCCCATGGACGTGCAGGAAGCCATCATGCAGATGAACCTCCTGAACCACAACTTCTTTGTCTACAGGGATGCTGATACCGAAGATGTGAATGTGGTTTACCGCCGTGATGACGGTGACTACGGGCTGATTGAGTCCGGCGAGTAAGGATAAGTTAATAATCGCAGCGAGGCTCCCTCGAAAGAGGGGGCCTTTTTGCTATCTCTGTAAATTTCCTGTAAATTAGGCTATAATTCGGAATTGCCTCGTTGAAACACCAAGTAGAAGATTTTGCCTACGGCAAAATTTGAACAATGGTGTTATAATAGACTACATCACTAGAGAAATGGGAGGGGAAGTCATGCGTATTGTGGTGGTTGGCGCGGGCAAGCTGGGCTATAGCATTGCCGAATTGCTTTCTAAGGAACAGTTTGAAGTAGTGGTCATAGATGTGGATGAGGCCCAGCTGGAGGCGGTGAAGAACACGCTGGATGTGCTGACTATCGCGGCGAGCGGTGCCAGCCCTGTCACCATGGCTGACCCGGATGTGAAGGGGGCGGATATCCTCATTGCCGTCACCGCTTCTGACGAGGTGAATATGGTGGCCTGCATCCTGGCCAAGAAGCACGGCATCACCCATACGGTGGCCCGCATCCGGGATATGCAGTTCGTCAGCGAGGGCAAGGACTATCTCAAGGAAAACTTCGATATTGACCTTATCCTGAATCCGGAGCAGATTACGGCAAACGAAATCAACCGCATCCTCATGACCCCGGCGGCCCTGGATGTGGAAGATTTTGCCAGCGGCAAGATACGCCTTTTCGAGACGAAGGTGCCAAGGAAGTCCAAATTTGCCAATGTGAAGTTCAAGGATATAAAACTGCCCCCCGGGGTGCTGGCGGGCATGATTTTCCGCGATCACCGCATGATCATCCCCCATGGCGATGACAGCCTGCAGCCCCATGACAATGCCTACTTCATCGGCATTCCCGAAGAAATAGAGAAATTCAGTCTGAACTTCGTGCAGCGCAATGCCCGCAAGCTCCACCGGGTCATGATCATCGGCGCAGGCCGCACCGGGCGCCTCCTGGCAGAGTCCTTCGACAAGCAGGGAGTAGAGGTGAAGATCATTGATCAGGACAGGGAGCGCTGTCGCATGGTGGCTTCCCATATGAATAAAGGCATGGCTATATGCGGAGATGGCACGGATCTGGACCTCCTCACTGAGGAAGGTGTGCAGGATGCAGATGTGATGGTGTGCCTGACTGAGGATGACAAGCTGAACCTGATGATGGCGCTGCTGGCAAGGCACCTGTCCGGCAACAAGACCCGCACGGTGGTGAAGGTGTCCCGCAATGAATATATCGAGCTGATGGAGAAAGTGGGCGTGGATATAGCCCTTTCCTCACGGTTGCTGTCAGCCAGCGAGGTGCTGGCCTTTGCCAGGCGAGGCGGCGTGGTGTCTGTGTCGCTTCTCGAAGGTGCCAAGGCAGAGGCAGTGGAGGTCATTGTGCAGCCCGGCGCCCCGGTGGCGGGCAAACCCCTGATGAAGGCCAGCCTGCCTAAAGAATGCCTGGTGTGTGCCTATGTGCGGAGCGAAGAAGCCAGCATTCCGAATGGCCATACCATACTGCAGCCCGGGGACAGGGTGATACTATTTATACAGACGAAGTTTGCCCAAGAGGTCATGAAGTATTTTAAATAGCAGAGGGGAGGGGGAACATGGAACTTTTCTGGCATCTTATGAGCCGCATGAGCCAGATTTTTTTCTTTGCACTTATCCTGCCCTTTTTGCTGGCCTGCAGGCTCAAGGAGTGGGAGCCGGCGGGGGCGCTCTTCATCACGGGTTTCCTTGCGGCAGCGGCGGCCTGGGAATTTGCCCTCAGGGCCCGCAGGCGGGAGCGCAGGGGGCAGATGTCCCTGAAAGAAGGGGCCATGTTCATGGTGATAGTGTGGTTCTTCCTAGGGCTCTTGGGCATGCTGCCCTTCTTGCTTTCGGGAATGACTCATAGCATCCCGGCGGCTTTTTTGGAAAGCATCTCGGCCCTCACCACTACGGGGCTGCCTGCCGTCACTGCCACCCGTGAGGGCTGGCCCTGGTCCCTCCTGCTCTGGCATGCCATCATGAGCTGGCTGGGGGGCTTTGGCTTCGTGGTGATACTGGTCACGGTCATGCCCCAGGTCAGCGGCTGCTTTGGCGTGACTTTGTCAGCCCGGCAGATGATATCTTTCAGCCCCATCTGGCAGAGGATGCGGACGTCTATCCGCCAGGGGGCGGCGGTGTACGGGCTTTTGACAGCTTTGGCAGTGCTGGCCTATTACCTGGCGGGGCTGTCTTTTGGCCGTTCTCTTGTCACGGCCATGCTGACCATTTCCTCCGGAGCTGATGCCTGGACTTTGGACTTCAGCAATATGCCCAATTCTGTCTGGATAGCAGCGGGGACAGTGATGTTTTTGGGAAGCCTGAACCTCCTGCTCTTATGGAAAAGCTGGAAGCGGCGCAGCCTCAGGATGCTGGTGCATGATACGGAACTGCAGTTTTTCCTGCTGGTGCTTTTGGGGGCAACGACTTTGATTGTGGTGAACCTCAGCGGCACAGGTATGTTCAAGCCTGGCGAGGCTTTGAAGGTTGGCTTTTTCCAGGTGCTTTCCTTCATCTCCACTTCGGGGCTGGCTGTGAATCCTTTCTGGGAATGGCCGGGCTTTGAAAAATATGTGCTGCTGATGGTGTGCTTTGCCGGGGGGTGCATGGGCTCTCCCACGGGGGGCCTCAAGATGGTGCGCCTGCTGGTGCTGAACCGTTTGCTGGATGCAGGCCTGAAGAATTCATTGCACCCCAATATGGTGCCGGTGGTGAAGCTGGACGGCCTGGCCGTGGAGGAAAAAGTGGTGGGGCGTATCCTGTCCTTTTTCTTTCTCTACATGGTGACCTTCGCCCTGTTTGCCTTGCTGCTCTCTATCTCCGGCATCAGTCTCCTGCAGTCAGCAGGCTATGCCGCATCCTGCCTTACCAGCAACAGTTCAGCGGCCCTCCTCTACGGCGGCCCCGGGGCGGCAGCGCTGCCAGGCTGGAGCCAGCTCCTGATGGCTCTCCTGATGATAATGGGGCGGATAGAGGTGTTTTCGTTTATATTGCTGGCTGGGTTTACGGTAGAATCCATGAGGGAGAAGTGGTAATTTGAAACAACAAATAATCTTCTACGTCCTCAGCCGCATGATCTTCGCGGAGGCAGTCGTCTTATTATTCCCCATGGCCATTGCCTGGTACAACCGTGACCCCAATGTGGTGAGCTTCCTGATGGCTTCCGTCCTTGCGGGCACCGTGGCCCTGGTGCTGCGTTCCCGCACAAAGATTGCAGCGGAAAAGCTGACCCTCAAGGAGGGCATTGCCATCACGGGGCTGGCCTGGGTGGTGACTACCTTTCTGGGGATGCTTCCCTATGTCAGCGGCGGGTATCTGAATCCTTTGGATGCTTTCTTCGAGAGCATTTCCGGCTTCACTACCACGGGAGCCACTACCTTCACCAGCCTGGCTGACCTGCCCCAGAGCATTCTTTTATGGCGAGCCATGACCAACTGGCTGGGGGGCCTGGGTATCATCGTCATCTTTATCGCGCTTCTCCCCCAGGCAGGGGCAAGCACGGTGAATATGTACCGCGCCGAGGGTGCGGGGCCTACTGATGACCGTGTGCTGCCCAAGCTGCGGGATATGACGAAAGCACTTTTTATAATTTACATATCTTTTACGGGGGCGGCGGCCTGCCTTTACCTGATAGGCGGCCTGGACCTTTTCCAATCCCTGGTCCATGCTATGGCTACCGTGGCGGGGGGCGGCTTTTCTTCCTATGATGACAGCGCCATGCACTTTGACAGCGTGTGGCTGGAGGGCTGGATGGCTTTTTTCATGGCGGTGGCGGGAGGCAGTTTCGGCCTTTACTACCGGGCCTGGCACAAGGGCCTGCACCTCCTCTGGCGGGACACGGAGTTCCGTGCTTATGTGTGCTGGCTGGCGGGCTGTTCCGTCCTCATAGCTCTGGTGCTGATGATGGAGCTGGGATATACTCCGGGCTATGCCCTGCGCTTGTCCACCTTCCAGGTCAGCTCTGTGGCTACTACGGGTTTTGTGTCCACGGACTTCGACCTGTGGCCTGAGTTCACCAAGGGCCTGCTGATCCTCCTGATGATCGTGGGGGGCTGCGGCGGCTCCACCGCCAGCGGCCTCAAGGTGGCCAGGATGGTGGTGCTGTTCAAGAGTACCTGGAATATCGTCCATCAGAAACTCTCCCCCCGGCGGGTAACCCCTGTGCGGCTGGGAAGCGCGAGAGTCGACGAAACCCAGGTGCTGCGCATCGGTCAGTATTTCTTCCTTTACATGGTGTGCCTGGCCCTCTGCACACTCTTCATGACCTGGGACGGCATAGGCACCTTCGACTCCTTCGGCATAGCCGTGGCCACCCTGGGCAACGTAGGCCCCGGCTTCGGGGTTATCGGGGCAACACAGACGTACGCGGGACTGTCGGACTTCGCCAAGGTGACCCTTTGCGTCTTTATGTTGCTGGGGAGGCTGGAGATACTGACCTTGCTGGTCATGCTCAGGCCCAGCTTTTGGAGAGGGGAGAGGTATTGGTGAGATTTGACAGAAACGGCAGTATATGATATATTGGAGCTAATAGGAGAGATGGAATACATGTGAAACCATGCATTGCATCGCAGGAACACCCCTGGTCATGATTGCGGCTTGACGAGGGGTGTTTTCTATTGAATTTCAAATCTGGTTATGCTATACTTGCCTTAGGCAAACGCGAGGAAACATATAATCACAAACAGGAAGCCCCCGGAAGGACTGCAACTCCGACCGGGGGCTTTTTTTATTCTCTGGCCGTCAGGTAAAATATATTTGAGAAATTTTTTCCTCCCCCTTAAGAAATTTCCAAAACTTACGATATATAGAATAGAAATATATGTCAGATAAGGGCGGCGGGGCTTCCACCGCCCTTTAAGGGCAAGGCTGCATGAGCCTCGGGTCCGCAGGGACAGCAGGGCCGGGGCCACTGAGAATGTTTGACTAGGCGGCCCTGTGGCTGCCCACCAGGGAGGATGTGTCAACAATGGCAATGGTTGTAAAGAACAACATGTCGGCGGTGAACACGCTCAACACATTGAACGCGAACTCCGCCGCGCTGGCGAAAAGCCTGAAGAAGGTCTCCAGCGGCATGAAGATAAACTCTGCCGCAGATGACGCCTCGGGCTACGCCATTTCCGAACGCATGAGGGTCATGGTGCGCTCTCTGGACCAGGCGGACCAGAATGCGCAGAATGGCCAGAGTATGATGAAAGTGGCAGAGGGCGCGGTAAGCTCCACCGTGGATATCCTCAAGACCATGAAGGAAAAGGCTATCAATGCCGCCAACGATAGCAACACAGATTCCGACCGCGCTGCCATCCAGAAGGAACTTGACCAGTCCATAGACCAGATTGATGATAATGCACTTATCACCTACAATGGGAAGACGCTGGTGGACGGCAGCAAGATGGCTAAGGGGTCGGCGACCAAGACGTCTATGACCAATCAGAGCTTTCATGAGGACACTGATGGAGCTACCAAGCTGGTAGACTTGCAGAACCGCAATGGCGAGAGACTAAACATCCAGACTACTGATACCCTGACTATCTCCTATGTCATTCAGGGGCGCAATTATAGTGTGGATATTGATATTGATGGGAACACCACTCTGGATAGTGCCCTGGTTGAGGCTAGCGAGGCATATACAAGAAATAGCCCTGCAGCAGCCTCGGCCTATGCTGCGTATGATTCATCTAATGCACAGGCAAATTCGACTTATTGGAGCAGTTATAATCAGGCCAGCACGGTGTATACTTCTACGGTGAATAATGTTACGATTTCTGTCAATGGTAATACGCAGAATGCACTTTCCGCTATGAATAGTGCTAGTGTAGTTGCAGCAAGTAGTTATTCCGTGTATAAGGATTACTACAATTGGTTCTCTAACGCGACTGGACCGGGTGGTGTTCAGTTGTATCCTACTGAAACTGATATTCAGAATGCGATAGCTGCTACTCCGGTAGCTAGTACGGCTCTTTCGAATTATAATAATGCATCGACCGTATATAACAACGCCTCGACCCAATACAACTCTACTGTGGGTGTCGCTTCTGCAATACTTGCAAGTGCTGTAAACAGCGCAACTGCTGTGAGGAATTCCTCCTGGAGTTCTGCTTCTACAGTCCTTTCCGTTGCGCTTAGCACAGCGGCTTCAACTTTGGGGGATGCAGTTGGTGAATTGATTCCCTATAAGTTGGGGGTAGATGCAAGCGATGTGGTGGGCAAGGCTGCTTCTGGTGATACGGTTTACACAGCTAACCGGGAGAAAGCCATTACTATCACTTCGGGGTCTGCAGGCACCAGGTTCCAGATTTCCGGTATCACTTTCAGCGTGAAGGATTCGCAGGGCAAGGTAAAGAAGTCCGTCAACGCCGTGCTGGATGATTTTAATGAAACCGTGAGGGCGGTCAATAAATCCAATGATAATGCCATCACCCTCCAGGTAGGCACCAAGGCGAATCAATCCATTCGCATAGGTCTTACGGATATGCGTACTGAGGCTTTGGGATTGAAAGCTTCTACGGGTGAAACCATCAGTGTCGCAACCCAGAAGGATGCGAATGCTGCTATCAACGTGCTGGATAATGCTTTGCAAAAGGCATTGAATCAACAGACAGATATTGGCGCCGTACAAGCCCGTCTGGAAATGACTTCAGCAAATCTCGTTCTCTCCAGTCAGAATGTCCAAGCCTCCGAATCTACCATTCGTGATGCAGACATGGCCAAGGAAATGACCGAGTACACCAAGAATAACGTCCTCCTGCAAGCCGCCCAAAGTATGCTGGCCCAAGCCAATCAGTCCAGCTCCAGCGTGCTGAGCCTGTTGCAGTAAGAAGGATTTGTGATGTTTCGTAACCCAGCCTCCCCCCCCCGTTTACGGGGGGCGCGTAGCGCGGGAGTCCGGTGGACTCCTTGGAGGGGGACCGCCAAAGGTGGTGGAAGGGGTGCGAGTCATCGGATAAGTAAATATTTAGCAAGAAAAGTCTCCATACAAAGGGAGGCTTTTCTTGTTTTATGGCGTATTATACTATTAGAGAAGTCTCCCCCGTAAACGGGGGAGGCTAAATCGTGAAGCTGTGTTTGATTACTAAAAGCGGGGTGGGATAATGAATCGCAAGCGGATTGGGGAGGATGCGCGGATGGTGCATGTCTCCTATGCTATGACGGATAAGAACGGTACATATAGCAAATATATTGGCGCTTCTATGTGCTCCCTTTTTGAGCGCACGGATTCCTGGGTTACCATACATCTTTTGCATGACGATACCCTTACGGAAAAGAACCGCAATTACTTTGTCGAACTGACTCGTACTTATGGCCAGCAGATTTTCTTTTACAACGTAGCAGAGGAATGCAAGGATCTATTGGCTGAGGCCAGAGAAATCTTTAAGCGAGCTGTAGATACGGATTACTACACCCCAGCAGCTCTATATCGTCTTTTGGCCCCTATTTTGTTGCCCCAAGATGTGAAACGTCTTATTTATCTTGATGCTGATACCATTGTCAACATGGATATCAGAAAGTTCTGGGAGGTTTTTCTGGACGGCAACCCCTTGGGGGCAGTGACTGAGCGTACGCTGATGGAACATTACCAGAAGCAGATAGACAGATCAATTGACGAAAAACTCTATCTGTTCAAAAACAGCTGGACGGATTTTGATACCTGCTTCAATTCCGGCGTACTGCTTATGGATTTGGAAAAAATGCGCAATATGGGTGAAATCCTTTTGTCGGGGCTGCGTTTCATTGTGCAGCATGATGAAGAGTGTCGTTTCTTTGATCAGGATATTTTGAATTATTTCTTTGCAAGGGATTTTTTGCATCTTCCGTGGAATTATAACATCCTTCAGCATTGGGACAGGCAGTGGGGTAGCCCGGAACCGGTGGAG
Source organism: Selenomonas sp. KH1T6 (assembly GCF_900108415.1). Taxonomy (NCBI): domain Bacteria; kingdom Bacillati; phylum Bacillota; class Negativicutes; order Selenomonadales; family Selenomonadaceae; genus Selenomonas; species Selenomonas sp. KH1T6. The sequence continues at coordinate 6,558 of NZ_FNWN01000014.1, read as the reverse complement.
GGCATATATCATTATATGGGGCGTACTTTGAGATACAATTACGAAGAACCCAGGGACAGGATCTTTTACGAAGCCTTTGTAAAAACCCCTTGGTGCGATGCGGAATTCATCTGCAAGAGCTATGCGGTCACTGTAAATGTTCTGGCGGGAGAGCTGAATAAATGTGTTGAGAAAAACCGCAAGGCTTCCACAGCCTGGGCTAACCGCAAGAGAGTATTTGTTGGGGCCAAGGTCGATGAGGAAAAGATACGGGAGATGTTCTCAGTGCTGCCAGAGGAACCATATATTGTCATGGATGATGGCTGGAAAAGAGGTCTGTGCCTTCCCTATGATTTGAGTACGCATATCTACGTTTTCTTTATGAATAGTTTTCCAGAATTGAAAGAAAAATTAGATGAGGCGGGATGGAAGGAATGGGAGGATTACATAGACGGAAAGTCCATCATTGTGCCCCATCCGACCAGAGTCATTGATGAATACCGCATCTTCCTGGTGATTTGAGGTGGCTGAAGATGATACATATTTGCTATGCAGTTTCGGATAAAAAAGGCACATATACCAAGTATGTGGGAGCCTCCATGTGCTCAATCTTTGAGCACACCAAGGAATGGGTGACAGTGCATTTCCTGCATGATTATACTCTTTCAACCGACAATCGCCGTTACCTGATGCAGCTGGTGCGGAGTTACGGCCAGCAGATAGTTTTTTATGATTTTGAGAAGAGATATAAAAAGCGGTTTGAAGATTTGAGCGATGATTTCAATTGGCTACAGCAGCACTTGAAACCGGGAGTCAGTCTGGCTACCTGGTACAGGCTTTTGATGGGCGAAGTATTGGGGGGGGTGGACAGAGTCATTTATCTCGATGGCGATACTATAGTGAATATGGACATCAAGGAACTGTGGGAGGAGGAAACAGGCAGCAATGGACTGGCTGCTGCGCCTGATACCATTATACAGAAAGAACATTACAGTCAGATGGTAAATAGGGGAATCTATCCAGAGGCGCGCTATTTCAACGCTGGCGTGTTGCTGGTGGATTTGGATGGCTTCAGGAAAGAAGAAAATATCCTGGAACGCGGGCTGAAATTCCTTAGAAGAAAGAAGCTGGTGGACTATCTTGATCAGGATGTGCTCAACTATTTCTTTGGCAAAGACTGTCGCATTCTGCCGGAAAAGTATAACAAGCTGGTGATGCAGGAGTTTGCTGACAGGCGTGAGAATGTGGAGGAATGTATCTATCATTATGCGGGCCAGCGTTATGCCATAGATGCGGTGAATAACTTCCATCGCCTATTCTTGGAGCATCTGGCAAAAACTCCTTGGTGCAACGCAGATTTTTTGGCTAATATGGCCCGTCAGATACATCAGTCCAGCCGTTCCCTGATGCTGGGCTATGCCAACTTCATAGCCGGCATGAAGCGCATTGTCATTGGTGAGGAATCTGAGAAGGACAATCTAACCAAGATGGTGATGCTGAAGGAAAAGGAAAAATTCCTCACCCTCAAGGAATTCGACAAGCAGGGCCTGCGCCTGGAGCCAGACGAGATTCTGCTTTTCTTCATAAAGCCGGAAGAATTCGAGAAGATAAAGAAGCATCTGGAAGCCTGTGGCTGTGCCGAAGGCGTCCATTTCATTAACGGCAACATCTTCCTCTACCGCGACGGCGGGCAGGATGCAAAGATACTACGGGAGTCGTGAGGGCAGGGAAAAAGCCACCCAGGCGGGGGGCTTTGGTGCCCTGATGTTTAGGATAGCCAGCATAGCTAGAGATATTATTTAATATGAATGAAGAATCAGATGGCACAAAACGCCTTTTTGGTTTGATTGAAATTCTCCTTGCTGCTGAAGATGAGAATTGTTCTGTGAAAGTGAAGATTTATTGATAGATGAGCTTGGCAGTTGCTTGGGGGCTTTTTAAAGAGCTGCTGTCCTAATTTGCCATAAAAATCAAATGGAGGGAGAGTCCATGCTTCTCCGACAAAAAATTATGTAGGGGTGGTTCCGCATGAGGAAAGTCATTTTTCCCAGTGCCAAAATAGTGGCCGTGGATATGCAGAATATGGGGAAACTCCCTGCTATCATATATCCCGTAGACCAGAGGGCTATGATAGAGTTCTTTATGGAATATTATTTTGACAATGATAGGGCAGACGTTTTTGAAATTGTAACTTACGAAGCGCATCAGAAGGTGATAGGCTTCCTTCCTAGATCAGAAAAGATACGGGTGAGCAAGCTGGATGAGCTGCGAGACTTGGGATATACGGTGTATTGGGGACTTAGGCAAGCTGACCTGCATGAAGGTGATACAATCATTATAAATTTCCCGGATGTGATGCTCCTGGAGCCAGAGGGAGAACTATCTAAGGATTGCTGCTATTACGCAGATGAAAGCCCTTCTTCCAAATGGTCATATTTTGAAGATGCTGACGGGGTGTTCACGGAAATATATGACCACAGCCCGTCGGAGGCTATAAGATCTCGCAAGATGTTCATAGGCGTTTTTGGCATCACAAAGCCGTTGCTGCTTATGCAGATGCTAGCGGATTCTCTTCAGGCAGAGGGAGAATGCGGGGTGGATTCTTTCTATGAGGCTTTGAAGAATTATAGCAAGCGGTGTCCTATGCGCATGGTCAAGACAGAAGATTGGTTTGATATAGGACATATAGAAAGATACTATGATGCACAGCTGGCCATCAAGTCCCGCACATTCAATCATATTGCTATAGACAAGAATCGCGGCATACTTACCAAGACTAGTGAAGATAAGGCAAAACTAATAAATGAGATCAAATGGTATCTGAAGCTGCCTGCGGATATTGAATATCTACGGCCTCGCATATTTTCCTACTCGTTGGATTATGAAAATCCTTATGTTAGGATGGAGTATTATGCCTATCATACCCTGCATGAGCTGTTCCTTTATGGTGATTTGGAAGAGAAGCATTGGTACAGCATTTTCAGGCGGATAAAATTCATCTTGCAGGATATGGGTAGATATACGGTCAGCGATGAGAATGTTGGCGTATCTTTGCTGGAAGTCTATATGAGCAAGACCATAAGCCGCATGGAAAAGGTGATGGTAAAGGGGCTGGGAGAGCTGGATTTTTCCAAGCCCTTGATTGTCAATGGCGTTTGCTATCGTTCATGGCGTGAGATCATGGAAATATTGCCGAATGTGATAAATAGAAGGTTGATGGCTTGCTCTGAATTTTCCATCATACATGGGGATTTATGCTTTACCAATGTGCTTGTGGATCAGAATTATTCTTTTGTGAAATGCGTAGACCCTAGGGGGAGTTTTGGCAAGTTTGATATTTATGGTGACAGGCGCTATGAATATGCAAAACTCATGCACAGCGTAGAGGGGAAGTATGACTACATTATCAGGGATTTGTTCACAATTGAGACTAGAGGTAATCGCATCGATTACCGCTTTCAGGACAGGCAGAAGGATGCAGATGTTTTGAAAGTGTTTCTGGATGTTTTCAATGATGAGATTTCAGGGAATATGGATGAGATAAAGCTTCTGGAAGCGATGCTGTTTTTGTCTATGATACCCTTGCACGAGGAGAGCCTAAAGCATCAGCTGCTGATGATGTCAACGGGGCTTCGGTTGCTGGGCGAGGTGGAAGATATTGTTTGCTGATGGCGAAAAATTACATGAGGAGGTATTAGCTTGAATATAGTGATAACTATGGCAGGGCTGGGAAGTCGCTTTCGCAAGGCCGGATATGAAATGCCAAAATACATGATAGAGGCCCGTGGGAAGACGCTGTTTGAATGGTCTGTGGAAAGTTTGCTGGAGTTCAGGGAGGAGTTGTTTGTTTTTTTGGTAAGGAAAGATGATGAGGCGAAGGACTTCATATCTGTCATATGCAAGAAGCTGGGAATAGAGAAAATAGAGATCATAGAGCTTGATGAACTTACCAGAGGTCAGGCAGAGACGGCTATGAAGGCTTCGGCCTGCTGGGTGAGCGAGGAGCCAATCTTGGTGTATAATATTGATACATATGTGGAGCGTGGCGAACTTGCGCCGGATGCCATAGCCGGTGATGGATTTATTCCCTGTTTTGATGCCCCCGGAGATCATTGGAGCTTTGTCAGGCTGGGGGAGGGAGACAAGGCTGCCGTGGAAGTGAGGGAAAAGAAGCGTATTTCGGATCATTGCTCTATAGGTGCATATTATTTCCGGTCCTGCAAGTTGTATGAGGATATCTACAGGGAGATGTATGTAGAAAGAGAATATCTGGAAAAAGGGGAGCGTTACATTGCGCCAATGTATAACATTTTGATTGAGAAGGGCGGCAAAGTGTATATACAGGATATACCATCATATAAGGTGCATGTCCTGGGAACTCCCGAAGAGGTAGATGCTTTCATCAGGGAATGATATGATATATTAGCTGGAACAGATTTTTTTTGGAGAAGGCGAATGTATATGAAGCATATGAAGCTAATGTTTTCGCTGCCGGTACATGAGAAGCCGGAAGTGGTTTTAGATACGCTGTGCAACCTGCGGGCATTTCATGATGATTTCGGCGTTGTGCTGCATTTCTCAAATCGGTTCGACTATATGAGCAGGAATATAAGCCCTAAAAGGTTTTGGGAGGCACTTAAGAGTTTTCCTGATCTGTATGTGAATCCAAAGGTTTTTGATACAAGCTGGAACGGGCCGGGAGTAAATTCTCTGGTCAACATACATATATCTAATTTTGAATATTTGAAAGAACTAGGCATAGACTTTGAATATTTTGTTTTTATGGCGAGCAATGAGCTTTATGTCAAAAAGGGACTGTATGCTTTTATAAGCAAATATGATTTTGGCAACAATCTGCGGCCTATACTAGAACGGCCAGAGTGGATACAGAGTTATTATGCGAAGAAAGATGCGGTGCTGGCGGATTTGTTGAAGAAAATAGGTGGGGATGAGATCTTCGGAGCGCAGATAGAGGGCAGTTTCTACAAAAAAGAAATTTTCGCCAGTATTGCCAGGACTATGACCGAATATACCGGCAATAAGATTCTCGGTGGATATGCGTGTGAAGAAATATATTACCCTACTGTATGCTATCATTTGTTTGGGAATAGGAACCAATACCATGATAATACGACCTATATATCATGGGAAAGAAATCTTTTGATTGAAGTGGATGATGTCAGGCGATGTGCTGCCCAGGGCAATTATTTCAGTGTGAAAAGAGTAAATAGGGAGTTCAATGATCCTGTAAGAGAATACATAAGGCGCGAGGTAGGGAAGTATGGCACGTCAACAAGCCTGTGCCTTCCTTGGTCTGCCGTGGAAAATAGGGACATTGATGAGAGCAGGTATCTGCTTTCTGATGAACTGCTTGAGCTTGAGGAAAAAAGGAAGCGTGGGGAAGCGGATGTTTATGATGCATTGTCCTATGCTGACCGTTGCGACAGGGTAAAGGATGCAGAATATTTGGCAGAACTACTGCTTTGCGACCTTTGGGGAGCGTACAAGAAAGCCCTGTGTCATCTGGCTGGCTTGAATCTGTCCAACAGTTTCATAAAGAAACTGGTTGTTTTCGAGACTACGGACGATATTGAGCTGGAAGAAGAAGAACTGCTTGACTGGCGGAAACTGCTACTGCTGCTTCGCATGCTCGCTGGTAAAAAACAGTTGAATGAGTTTGCGGAAGTTATGCATGAAATAAATGCCAGCAATGCATTCAATCTTATGTTGCTGGAAATTTTCATTAGAATTGAAAGTGATGACAGACTGAAGTTTTTTTCTGTAAAGAATGGCAGGGAAGTATGGATGCATTATGCTGATGAAAGGTTTGAGGGAGATGATAGGTTCGCATTGCCTGAAGACCTCAATGGCAAAAAGTGGCCATTTGCGGAAAAAGAAAACGATTCGCCTTTTGCAATGTATTTCATGATTGTTGACGGAAAGGTTTACTACAGCATAGAATTCTGTGTGGAAGATGAAAGCCTATATGAGAATTTGACAAGCTTGAATAATGGATGCAAAATAATAGATGTGATGGGTTTTAGGATATTGAAATTTGCTGAGGGAATTATTCCCTTGGATGTCGAAAAGAATATGGGCCATGCAGTGAATGATGTTTTTGATATATTCTGTGATATTGGTGGAAAATTATGCCAGTGTATATAGATGAGGAAGCGTGCATACAGGAGCGAATTGTCGTATGCAGAATTCTGTATTTTCCGCTACTATATATAATAATATTGACTTATGTGAAGAAATTACATAGCTCAAACTTCGCACAAGAGAAACAGGCCAGCACCTATGTGCGGTGTAGAGCCATGACTCCTAGAAAGTCTGCCTCATGCACAGCGTTTCAAACACTTGTTCCATAAATTCGGCAGATTTTCCAAGAACAAATCGAGCATCATGTCCAGTTCCTTTTCCATAAAAAACGTCTTTCCCTTTACCGTAGCAATAAGTTCTTTCAAGAGCAACACCAAGGCATCGAGATAACGCAGATCCTGCAATTCATCATAAGCGAGATAGAATAGCTCACCTATGCTCCGTTTATCGACATTCCGGCGCTGCTCTAGTGACAAC
>NZ_FNWN01000044.1:0-17659 GCF_900108415.1 Selenomonas sp. KH1T6 | reverse complement strand
GCTGCTAAGCTTGTATGACCAGCTATGGCGGATTGACACAGCAAGCATCTCGTCAAGAATCCAATCCATTAGCTCCATCACCTCGTCATAGCTATGGCCGCTAAAGGAGACCATCTCACGTAGCCAGGAGTATAGGATATCCAGCATGTCAAAGTCTTCTATCATGGCTGGAATTGCAGTCTTGTAATCAGCCAGCTTCTTCTGTCTCTTCCTGGCCCGTTGGCTCCATTGCCTTTTCTCTTTTGCTACGGCACTTTCAAGCTTTTCGACAGGAACTCACTTATGTGACCGATGGAACGTTTGGTGTTCTTACAGTCTAGCGTGGCCAGGACACGCTGTATGCCTTCCAAGGAAGCGTGTGCATCTAAGGCTAAAGCCAGGATTATCTTATCAATACCCTTTTGCGTGAGTATGATGCAATCGGCTGGGATGTCTGGTTGCGCATCAATTCTGGCTTCAAGTTGAGCAAGGCGGTTGATATTTCCATAGACAGCCTGAGGGGTAACACCAAATGCTTCAGAGATCACAGCTACAGGCAAATTCACCTGGTCAGCCCACTTCCCCATAATTCCCATAAACAATGAGCGAGAGTTAAAACCACCAGGTAATGAAGTCGGAACTCCAGATAAAAGGCTTTTCAATATCTCTTTGGGGTAGTACAATGATGTTAGCATACGGCACACCTCCTATGCCTAACTGGATTGTGGTTATTCTCAGTATAAAGCATTTGAGGTGAACGTATGCTTTTATTTTATTTGAACAGTAGTTGAGATAATTTAAGGTGAAGTCAACAGATTTTTTTCAGGCTGGTTTTAAAGCTGATTTTGATGTTTTTGAAACACGCCTTCTTACCAAGCAGTGCCTGGCCAGACGTGTCGATTCCATTGACAAGCTGCAAAAAGAAGTAGCTGTCTGGGAAAAGGAACGAAACGCCAAACTCACCCCCATACATTGGCACTTTACAATAGACAAAGCTAGAACAAAATTGGTGTCCATATATCCCGATCTTCCAGAATAACAATTGTTATAAATATGAACGAGGTTTTACACTAGCCTCGTTCATATCCATAATAATTGCCCGATATGCAGCCATCTGCGTTGTCATCGGTCGGGGAGTTCTTCGCCTATGGCTCAGAACTCCCGTTGACATGTCACTGGCACGGAAAAGCTCTGATGGAGAATTTCGCCATGGGATGGGGAAGTTCCTTTTGCGGGCATAAAAATGGCTTTTTTGAAACACGCCATTTCTCCTGTCCAAGTCCTTTGTCGGCAGGAGAATCACCATAGGGTGACGAATAGTAAGGCATCATAGAGATTTCGAAAGATTTTTCAGAATATGATGGCATATCGTCCAATGAAAGGAGAAGCAAACATGAAAAAATACCCGCTGTTGCAGTCTCAGTTGGGAGTATTTTTAGATTGGCAGAAGTACCCGGACAGTGTGCAGTACAATCTGCCGATGCATGCTGAAATGGAGCGGCATGAAGATGCGCAGGCAATCGCAGAAGCGTGGAAGAAAGTAATCCGAGCCTCGGCGGTGCTGCGCAACCGTTTCGCAGTGGACGAGGAAGGAAATCTCTGCCAGTGGCCGGATGACGATATGCCGATAAATATACCGATCAAGCAGATGAGCGAGGCGGAAGCGCAGGCATACATCCGGACAGATTTCGTGCGTCCTTTCGATGTCCTTGGCGGCGAACCGCTGTTTCGCATTGAGCTGATTGAGACCGAAGCCAGATTGCACATGATCTTCGATATTCACCATCTTGTGATTGATGGTCTCAGCTGCCGCGCCCTGATAGAACGCGAGCTACGGTCGGCGCTGGAGGGCAAGGATATGCCCGTTGACGAGAGCTTTTACAAGTTGGCGGAGAGCGAGCAGGAATTTTTTGCCAGCGAGGAATACGCCAAGGCGCGGGAATATTTTGTCGGAAATCTGCAGGGTCTGGAGATGACCAGCCTGTCAAATCTGGCTTCGGCGGAAGGCAGGCTCGTCAGCCACGCTGAAAAAATCAACAAAAAGTGGTTCGACGGATGGTGCAGAGAGCACGGTGTGGACGGATCCGCGCTGTTCCAAGGAGCCTTTGCCCTGACGCTGGGCAGACTGGCCCGCGCCAAGACCCCGGTCTATTGCACCAGCTATCACAACCGGGTCAACCGCAAGATGATGAAATCGCAGGGGATGTTCGTCAACAACGTACCCCTGAAAGCCAATCTGTCCCCTGATATTACCGTGCTGGAATTGGTTCGGACGCTGAAAGAGGACGGGGACAAGGCTTACGCCATGGGGCGCTGCCCCTTCACCCATCTTAACGATGAACTGGGAATACTTTCCCGTGTGTCCTTTAACTTCCGTCCCTTTGTGCAGATGGTGAATCTGGGTCATCGGAAATACCCGCTGACGGAGATTCCCCGGTCAACCGGCCAGACGGACATCAGCGTAGACATCAGTCTGGTGGGCGAGGACTACATAATCAGCGTGCTGTCCTCCGACGCCGTCAACAGCGCAGAGACAGTGCGTTTCTTCTCCAGGGCCATAAAATCCGCCCTCCGGAATATGATGGACAAGCCCGAGGCGGCGCTTGGGGAAATTGCGCTGGTTCGCGTTGACGAGGCGAAGGAACTGCTTAAAATTTCGACAGGTGAAGTTAGAAATTACGATTCGACTAAAACCTGGCTGGATCTCTTCAAGGCGCAGGCTGCCGAGTGTCCGAACGCTGAAGCGGTGGTGGATGAGCGGGGCGCATACACCTATGGCGAATTGGACGCTCTGTCTGACTCCGTGGCACAGTATCTGATCAATCATTCGGTCCAGCCCAACGATTTTGTGGCGATCAAAGTCGGCCGTACCAAGGACTTCATGGTGGCCACGATTGGCATCTGGAAGGCCGGGGCGGCCTATATCCCCATGGATTCGGACTGCCCCGACGAACGTATCCGCTATATGCTGGATGACTCCGAGGCCAAGCTGTTGTTGGACGATGGTCTGGTGAAGGAAGCGGAACAGACGAAAGTGACGGGCGAGCTCTGCCCGGCCACGCCGGAGTCGCGCGCCTATATGATCTATACGTCCGGTTCCACCGGCAACCCCAAGGGAGTTGTAATTCCTCAAAGCGCCCTGCTGAATCTGGTGTGCTTTATCCGCGATCGTTGGGGTCACACGGAAAAGAGCCGTATTGCCTGCCACTCCAATTTTGCCTTTGATGCGTCGGTGGAGGATCTGTATCCCGTGCTGACGGCCGGCGGCACTTTGTACATCGTGCCGGAGGAACCGCGCAAAGACATCATGCTCATGCGGGCATATATCAAGGACAACGGCATTACCGGCGGTTGCTATACGACACAATTTGGGCAGTTGCTGGGCGACGTTGACGAGCCGTTGCGACTTGACTATATAGTTCTCGGCGGCGAGAAAATGACGGCGGTGCCAAATATTACCGGCAAAGTCTACAACACCTACGGCCCGACCGAGTTTACGGTGGACGCTACCTACTGTAAAGTTGACAGAGCAGATTACGCGGATATTCCCATCGGGAGGCCGTTATATAATTGCCGTGCGCTCATTTTGGACACAGACGGCAATTTGCTGCCCCTTGGCGCGGTGGGCGAATTGTGCATGGCCGGACCGCAGGTGGCGGTTGGCTATTGGAATTTGCCCGAAAAGACACGGGAAGTATTCAAAACGGTTATCCTCCCCGATGGATCGGAGCAAAGAATCTACCGCACCGGCGATTTGGCGCGTTACAACAACAAACAGGAGCTTGAATATCTGGGTCGTATCGATTTTCAGGTAAAGCTCAGAGGCTTCCGCATAGAGTTGGGCGAAATTGATACCCGGGCAATGGCTTTTGCGGGTATCCGTCAGGCTCTGTCGCAGGTTAAGCAGGAACGCATAGTTCTTTATTATGTCGCAGATAATCCCGTATCGGAAGAAGAACTGAAAAGTTTCCTGGGCGAGACCATGCCGGATTATATGGTTCCGTCTATCTATATGTCTTTGCCTGAAATGCCCATGACCGGCAACGGTAAAGTCAATCTGAAGGCATTGCCGGAACCCGCCGTCCAGAGGGAGGAACTTACCGCGCCGGAGACGGAAATGGAAGCCGTAATTCTTCGTCTTGCCAAAACCGTGCTCCGCATGGAAGAAATCGGAACCACAACCAATTTGGTTGCGGCGGGTATGAGTTCCTTGGATACCATGCGACTGAATGCCGCTCTGGCCAAGGAACTGGGTTCATCTTTGCGTGTATCGGATATTCTGAAAGCTCCCACCGTGCGGGATATCGCCGCTTTGGAAGAGCATTACACCGAAGGTTCGTCGAAACTGCGTCACCACAAGAACCGCCAATACTATCCCCTTACCGAAAATCAGCGTGGCGTGTATCTTGATTGGGCAATGCACAGCGACACCACTCAGTACAATATGCCCGGTGTGTATCGTTTTGCTAGCGTCCCCCCTGCGACCCTAGCAGACGCGCTGACGAAAGTAATCGATACTCACGACTATATGAAAATGCGGCTCGCTAAAGTATCGGGTAACGTGGTGCAGGAGGCTCATCCGGGCGAAGCCCCCGTCATCAATGTGGAAACTCTGACCGACGAACCTGCCGCCGAATTTTTCCAACAGTTGGTAAAACCATTCGACGTATTGTCGGAGCGGCTGTATCGGGCAAATATTTACAGTTATGGCGGAAAAACTTGGCTGTTTTTGGACGTTCATCATTTGATCTGCGACGGTCTTTCCTTTGGCGTGCTCTTTGATGATTTGATTGCCGCGCTTCGTGGTGACGAACCAGCCAAAGAGCAAATAACCGCCTATGACTATGCCCTTTATGAAAAGGAGATTTTGTCCGGCGAGGAAATCAGTCTGGCCGAAGAATATTTTGAAAATCTGCTCAAGGGGGTGCAGGCGGTCAGTTATCCCGATTCCGCCGAACCGGACGGCAAAACCAATGCGTCGGTGGAATACAAAATTCCTCGGGATGCGATAGACGCTTTCTGCAAGACCAACGAAGTAACGCCGGGCAGTTTGTTACAATCGGCTTTTGGCGTGGTTCTGAAGCGGTTGACCGGCGAAGATAAGCCCCTTTACCTCATGGTCAGCAACGGGCGCACCGATCCCCGCCTCGCGGAGACGGTGGGTATGTTCGTCAGAACGCTCCCGGCGGTCTATGCCGGTGAAGGAAAAGCTTCCGAAACGGCTCGCCATTATGTGAAGGCCACTTATGGACAGTTGCAGGAAACCTATGCGCGGGAAATGGTATCTTATGCCCGTTTGGTGGAAAAGCATGGCTTGCGCGGCGAGATAATGTTCGCTTATCAGGGTGGCATTTCCGATGAAGTGGAAGGCGCGACTGCTGTGCCCCTGTCCCTGGATACGGCCAAGTTCCCCGTGATGGTGACGGTCACTCCCGATAAGGGCGAATACAAAATTGTCATCGAGTATGACGGGATGCGTTATGCGGCGGCGGATATGAACGTGTTGGCTCGCGCCTTTGGTACGGCCGCTCTGAGCTTGGTTCAGACGGACAAATTGAAGGATGTGCGACTGGTTGACGAGAAGGAAACCAGGGAGTTAATCCGTTTGGGCGAAGGCAGGAAACTGGAGCGCGACGAAAGCGAAACCATTCTGAGCTTCCTGCAAAAACGTGTAGCCGAAACTCCCGACGCGCCGGCATTGGTGTTCCGCGAGAAAAAATTCACATATCGGGAAATTGATGACATTACCACCAAATTGGCGGTGTTCCTGCATAAAAACCACAAAATCGGCTCCGGGGACATTGTGAGTGTAATGATCGGCAGATCGGAGTTAATGCTGCTCTATCCCATGGCGATCATCAAAACGGGCGCGGCCTATATGCCCATCGATCCCGCCTTCCCCACGGAGCGTCTCGCCTTTATGTGCGAAGATGCCGGGGTTCGCATGATTTTGTCCGAGAACAATCTGGTGGAAGAAAAATTGCCGGATTTTGCGGGCGAACGTTTTTATAGCGACGCTTTGGCCGGTTTACCGAGTGTAACCGAAGCCGAGGTACAGGAACTGACTGCCCCCAAAGCCCATGACCTGCTGGTTATCCTCTTTACCTCCGGAACTACGGGAAAACCGAAGGCCGTGGCATTGGAGCATTACGGCGTGGTCAACTATTGCTATTGGTATGCCGATGAGTATGCCCTGACCATGGAAGATCATGTGGCGGGTTATGCCAACTTCGGCTTTGATGCGCACATGATTGATCTCTATCCTTCCATGTTGGCCGGCAGCACCGTGTACCTGCTCGATTCGGAAATCCGGATGGATATTGCGGCGATGAACGCCTACATGGAAGAAAATGCCGTTACCGTTGCTTTCCTGACCACACAGATCGGTTGCTTAATCAGCGAGATGAACCACTCGCTCCGTTGCCTCAGCACCGGCGGCGAGAAAATGCCTCCGGTAACTCCGCCGGACTATCGCTTCTTGAATGTGTACGGACCTACCGAGTGTTCCTTGTTCTCCACTTATTACGACGTGCCCGGTTACTTTGAAGGAAAACTCATCGGTCGTCCTTTGGCCAACTATCAGTTGTTCATCATCGACAAGACGAGGAATTTGGTACCTCGGGGAGCCTGCGGCGAATTGCTCATTGCCGGACAGGGCGTGGCCAGAGGCTACATGAACCGTCCGGAACTGACGGCGGATAAGTTCATCGAATTCCGGGCGTTGCCTAACAGCGAGCCGGTCAGAGCTTATCGCAGCGGTGATTTGGTTCGTTGGAGCGAAGACGGCAATATTGAGTATTTGGGACGCATTGACAATCAGGTCAAACTGCGCGGCTTGCGTATTGAGTTGGGCGAAATAGAAAATCGCGTGGCTTCGTATCCCGGCATTGTTCAGACCGTGGTTGACGTTAAAGGCACAACTAATCAGCAGTTGTGCTGCTACTATGTGGCGGATACGGTTATTGACGTGGAGGCGCTGAAAAAACATTTGGCCGAATCTCTTACGGAGTATATGGTGCCAGAAGTTTATATGTGTCTTAATGAATTGCCGCTGAATCCCAACGGCAAGGTAGACAGGCGGGCATTGCCGGAACCAGAAGTGATAGTCGGCGAAATCATTGCTCCCGAAACCGAAGATGAGCAGAAAATTTTCGAAGCTGCAGTGAAAATTTTGGGCAAAGACAGCTTTGGCGTAACGAATAACTTGATCGCCCTGGGGATGAGCTCCATTGCGGCTATGCGCCTGGCTGCTGCTCTGGAAGGTCAGCTGGGTATTAAGATTCGTGTAGCCGACATTATGAAAAAGCCCACGGTACGCGATATTGCCGAATATGGGAAATCTGTTGCCGCTACGGTGCTTGATTCCGGTTTGCAGCATTATCCGGAGCGGCCATACTATCCAATTACGGAAAACCAGCGTGGACTCTTTATCGATTGGGAAATGAATCGCGGCACCACGCAGTATAATGTTCCTTCCGCTTACGAATTTGAGGATATGTCGGCTGATGTTTTGGCGGAGGCTATTGGCAAAGCCGTGAATATCCACGCTTATCTGAAATCTCGCCTGGTACGCAGAAACGGCGGCATTATGCAACAGCCCCACGCCGATGAACAGGCGAAAATCAAAATAACCGCCTTGACGGAGCGTCCCGATGCGGCATTTTTTCAAAAATTGGTCAGACCCTTTGATTTATTGAACGACAGGCTGTATCGGTTCGAAATTTTCACCTATGAACAGAAAACATATTTGTTCATGGATGTTCACCACATTATTTATGACGGCATGTCCGGAGTGGTATTCCTGAATGATCTGTTCAATGCCTGCAAGGGCGTTGAGGGCATGCCGGAAAAGGTTACGGCTTATGACTACGCCGTTTATGAGCAGAAGTTCCTGCAGAGCGAAGCATTCGCCGAAGTGGAAAAATATTATGACGAGTTGCTGGATGGCGCAACATCGGCTTCTTATCCCGACTCTGCCCGGCCGGATCGGCCGAATCAGGTCGAAAGCAATGAGGAAGTAGCGGTAAGTACACTGATGCGGGGAATGCCGGCGGCCGCCATTGACGAGTTCTGCCGCAAATATGCCGTTACACCGGGCGAGTACCTGCAGGCGGCTTTTGCCGAAGTATTGCGCGGACTTACCCGGGAAGACAAACCTATGTACCTCACCATCAGCAACGGACGCTCGGCGGGGACTGAACTGCAAAATACGGTAGGTATGTATGTGCGTACTCTTCCCGTTGTATTTGCCGACAAAGCTAAAAATCATCGGGATGAATCCGTGGTTAGCTATGTGCGGTCGGTGCAGCAGCAGTTGCAAATGACCTTTGAACGGGAAATCTATCCTTACACAAAAATTGTAGAAAAGCACAGCTTGCGCGGCGAGATTATGTTCGCTTATCAGGGCGGTATGGCCGTTGAAGTGGAAGGGGCAACCGCGATTCCCCTGTCCTTGGATACGGCGAAATTCCCTGTGATGGTGACGACGGTGCCGGATAACGGCGAGTATAAAATTATCGTCGAGTATGACGGCAGACGTTATGCAGCGGCGGATATGGATATGCTGGCTCACGCTTTCGCTACTGCCACTTTAAGTATGGCTCAGGCAAACAAGATTAAGGATGTGCGCCTGATTGACGAACAGGAAACCAAAGAGCTGATGCATTTGGGCGAAGGCAGAACGTTGGAGCGCGACGAAAACGAAACCATTCTGAGCTTGCTGCAAAAACGTGTAGCCGAAACTCCCGATGCGCCGGCGTTGGTGTTCCGCGAGAAAAAATTCACATATCGGGAAATTGACGACATTACCAACAAATTGGCAGTGTTCCTGCATAAGAACCACAAAATCGGTTCCGGGGACATTGTAGGTGTAATGATCGGCAGATCGGAGTTAATGCTGCTCTATCCCATGGCGATCATCAAAACGGGCGCGGCCTACATGCCCATCGATCCCGCCTTCCCCACGGATCGTCTCGCCTTTATGTGCGAGGATGCCGGGATTCGCATGATTTTGTCCGAAAACAATCTGGTCGAAGAAAAATTGCCGGATTTTGCGGGCGAACATTTTTATAGCGGCGCCTTGGCCGGTTTACCGAGTGTAACCGAGGCCGAAGCGCAGGAACTGACTGCCCCCAAAGCTCATGACCTGCTGGTTATCCTCTTTACCTCCGGAACTACGGGAAAACCGAAGGCTGTGGCATTGGAGCATTACGGCGTGGTCAACTTCTGCTATTGGTATGCTGACGAGTATGCCCTGACCATGGAAGACCATGTGGCGGGCTATGCCAACTTCGGCTTTGATGCGCACATGATTGACCTCTATCCTTCCATATTGGCCGGCAGCACCGTGTATCTGCTCGATTCGGAAATCCGGATGGATATTGCTGCGATGAACGCCTACATGGAAGAAAATGACATTACCGTTGCCTTTATGACCACGCAGATCGGGTGCCTGATCAGCGAGATGAACCATTCGCTCCGCTGCCTCAGCACTGGTGGCGAGAAAATGCCTCCGGTAACTCCGCCGGACTATCGTTTCCTGAATGTGTACGGACCTACCGAGTGTTCCTTGTTCTCCACGTATTACGATGTACCCGGTTATTTTGAAGGAAAACTCATCGGTCGTCCCCTGGCCAATTATCAGCTGTTCATCATTGACAAGACAAGGAAATTGGTGCCTCGGGGAGCCAGTGGTGAGCTGCTCATTGCCGGACAGGGCGTGGCCAGAGGCTACATGAACCGGCCGGAACTGACGGCGGATAAGTTCATCGAATTCAGGGCGCTGCCTGACAGCGAGCCGGTCAGAGCCTATCGCAGCGGTGACCTGGTACGTTGGAGCGAAGACGGCAATATTGAGTATCTGGGACGCATTGACAATCAGGTCAAACTGCGCGGCCTGCGTATTGAACTGGGTGAAATAGAAAATCGCGTGGCTTCGTATCCCGGCATTGTTCAGACCGTGGTCGATGTTAAGGGCACAACCACCAGGCAGTTGTGCTGCTACTATGTGTCCGAAGCAGATATTGATGTGGAGGCACTGAAAAAACATTTGTCTGAGTCCCTTACGGCGTATATGGTGCCTGAAGTTTATATACGTCTTGACGTGCTGCCGCTGAATCCCAACGGCAAAGTGGACAGGCGGGCATTGCCGGAGCCGAAGTTGACCAGTTCCAATGCTTATGTTGAGCCGGAAACCGAGACAGAAAAAGCCGTGGCAGAAAGCATGGCCAGGATTCTCGGTATTGATGCTCCCGTTGGCGCGCTGGACAATTTCTTCGAGCTGGGCGGCGATTCCATTAAGGCCATCCGCATGGTAAGCCTGATTCGTCAGGCTGGCTATCGGATTCAGGTTTCGGATATTATGAATCGCAAGATCGTACGGGCTATTGCGTCGGTCATTCGCAAAGAGGAGGCTGCTGCTATTTCGACGCAGCCTTTTGAAGGCGCGGTGCCGGATACGGCCATTGTGCGCTACTTCAAGTATTTGGATGTGCCAGATCCGCAGCATTACTGTCAGGCGACTCTGTGGATTTTGCGGAAACCCTGCAGCAAAGATCTGCTCAGGCAGGCGATTAACGCTATTGCCAAACAGCATGACCTGCTCAGGGCAATCTATAAAGACGGCGGCTTGTTCGTTCGTCCTGTTGATGCCGAGTTGAGTCTGCAGGAAGTTGAAGTACATTCTGAGCAGGAGATTACGGAACTGTGCAGCAGGCTGCAGGCCAACATTGACATGGCCAGGTCTTTGCTGAACATTGCCCTGATTCACGAAGGCGGGCGCAGCTACCTCTATATTGCGGCGCATCATTTGATTATTGATGGTGTGTCCTGGCGCGTTATCGCCTCCGATTTGGAAATTGCCATTGCAGCCATTGAGAAGG
This sequence comes from Selenomonas sp. KH1T6, assembly GCF_900108415.1. Lineage (NCBI taxonomy): Bacteria > Bacillati > Bacillota > Negativicutes > Selenomonadales > Selenomonadaceae > Selenomonas > Selenomonas sp. KH1T6. Next base: position 6,800 of record NZ_FNWN01000044.1, on the reverse strand, counting down.
GCGGTCCGGTTGAGCTGCCCATGAAGACCAACACTTATAACGACTATGCAAAGGCGTTGCAGATTTATCGCAACAGTTACAAACTGGCGCAGGAAATTCCTTATTGGGAGAATGTGCAGAAAGAAATGTTGTCGCTGTCGTTTTCCCACGAAAAGGATTACAGCCGGAAAATCCTGCACGTATCGGCTGCGCTGGATGAAAAAGCGACCCAGGCGTTTATCCGGGCTAATTTTGCTATGATGAACGCCAATATTAACGACGCTTTGCTGACAGCAGTTTGCCTGAGCTATGCGGCCATGAGCGGCGAAAATAACTTGTCCGTGCAATTGGAAGGACACGGTCGAGAAGATATTGGCGGCTCTCTCATTACGGATCGGACGGTGGGCTGGTTCACTTCCATTTATCCGGTCATTTTCAAGCATATAGGCGGCAGTTTGCCCGATACATTTGTGAAGGTTAAGGAAAGTCTGCACCGCGTGCCGAATAAAGGCGTGGGCTATAATGTATTACGCTTCCTTGCGGGTGAGAAATCCTTCCCCGATGCAGGTGATCGCATTGCCCGCCTTGGTTTTAACTATCTCGGCGAAATGGATGCCGAACAGGCAGCCGGTGACAGTGTGCTCGGTACGTCGGATATTCCCGTAGGACCTGCGCTGTCGGCTAGAAACAATTTTGGCAATGACCTCGCCCTCAATGCGTTGGTGGAAGGCGGCCGGTTCGGGCTGGATGTGGCCTATAACAGCGGGATTTACAACCAGGAACAGATCGAAAGCTTTGTCCGGGATATCTTCCGGAACATGGGCGATGTGGCAGATTATCTCGCAAGTCTGACCGAAAAACAATATACTGCGTCGGATTTGGGCGAAACCGAGTGGTCTGAGCGCGAATTCCGCACGGTGATGGAGGACTTTGCAGCCCGGGACGAGGAGATTGAGCGTATCTACCCCTTGACGCCAATGCAGGAAGGCATGCTGTTCAAATACCTGTCCGCCCCCAAAAGCTGGGCGTACCGCATTGTCACTATTTTCGAATTGGATGTATTGCCCGACGAAGCGCAGCTGGCCGCTGCTTTGGACAGAATGGCAACCAAACATGAAGTGCTCCGCACGTCCATTATTTATGACGGCGTGAAAAAGGCCCGTCAGGCGATTATTCGGCGTAAGCTTGTCCCCCATATGGTTGATGTCAGCGATAAGCCTAATCCCAAAAAAGCGGCGGAAAGCCTGCGGCGGCAGATTCTGAGCAACGCTTTCGAGCTTCAGCGCAAGCCACTGTTCCAGGTGACCTGCGCCAAAAAAGATGCAGGCAGTTGTTACTTGATTGTGGCGATACATCATGCCATTGAAGACGGTTGGTGCATGGGCTTATGCATGAACGATCTGTTCAGGTTCCTGAGCGAGGAGATCACGTTAGAGCGCACGCCGGATCAAAAGCCTGATAACGGTAAATATGAGCGGGCAGTCAGAGAGATTCTCGGCAAGGACAAGACAGAAGGTTTGACTTACTGGCGGAAACTGTTGGCTGATTACGAAACGCGGGCTGAAATTCCCTCGTTGGGCGAAGTGCCGATGAATGAACAAAGCGAAAACAACGTTATCGTCAGCACCCTTGATAAAGACATTACCGACAAATTCCTGGCTTTGTGCAGTGCCGAGAGTGCTACCGTCAGCAATGGTGTCGAACTGGCCTGGGGCATGGTGCTTCAGACCTATTGTCGGACGGACGATGTCGTTTTTGCTAAAGTAGTGTCGGGCAGGGATAATACCGAAGAAGATGTGAGCGAACTGGTGGCAGCGTTTATCAATTCTGTGCCGGTGCGCGTGCGTATCGGACAGGAAACGACAGCACGGCAGATGCTGAGGGTACTGCAACAGCAAGCGGCTGAAAGCAACAAATACGACTACTGCCCGTTGTTCGAGATTCAGCAGCAAACTGATTTGGGCGCGGATCTGTTCCAGAATATTATCGCTTTCCAAAACTACGACAGCGGCGCAGAAGTCGAGACGGCGGATGCTCAAGAAACCAATTTGGCCTTTAATATCCGCCCGGTACTTATCAAGGAAGAGAGTTTTGACGAAGTCACGCCTGCAATGTTTATCAACAATGAAGGACAACTCAGTATTACGCTTACCTTTAATCGTAAACATTATCGTCGCAGCGAAATAGAAACAGTGGGCAAATTGTTCGGCGTGCTCATCACGGAAATGGTCAAGAAACCGGATGCGCCCATTGTGTCTTTGGCTCGGGTTGGTGAGGACGATATGCCCGCGCTGATGGCTCTGTCCAAGGGCGATGAGCTAGCTTACGATAATACCAGGACCTGGCTTGATCTCTTTAAAGCCCAGGTGGCGGAACGTCCGATGGCAGAAGCGGTGGCTGATGAACACGGCAGTCTGACTTATGCGGAATTGGATCATGCTTCAGATCAGGTGGCATGTTGGTTGATTGATCATGGCGTTGAGCCTGATAATTTTGTGGCGGTCAAGATGGATCGGGTTAAGGAGTTTGTCGTGGCCTTTATGGGTATTCACAAGGCCGGTGCGGCTTTTGTCCCCATTGATCCGGCATATCCTCAGGAGCGCATTGCCTATATTGAAGAAGATGCTCAGGCCAAGGTCACGTTGACGGAAGCCTCCATGCCGGAGATTTTCAAAACAGAGGCCAAGCCAGTCAATCGTACGAGTCCGCGAAACTTTGCCTATATGATCTACACATCCGGCTCTACCAGCAAACCCAAGGGAGCAGTTATTTATCAGAAGGGGCTGATGAACTTAACCGTATCCATGGTTTACGCCTATGGCTATACCCCCGATGATCGTATCAGCAGTCACAGATCCTTCTCCTTCGACGGACATATTGACGATTTTTACCCGCCTCTGTCGGCCGGTGCATCCGTACACATTATGCCGGAGCGAATTCGTCGTGACCCCGATCAGATCTATGAGTTCCTTGAAGAACGGAAGATAACCGGTGGCGGATACACCACAGCTTTGGCCAGAATTTTGAAAAACGGCTATCCGTTGCATCAGAGGTTTATTTCCTGTGGCGGCGAAGCCCTGCAGGGGGTGGTCAGCGATGATGTCCTGTTCTATAACGAATATGGGCCCACCGAATGTACCAATGCTTCCACATTGTTTATTTTGGAAAAGGGCGTCAATTACGAAACAATTCCCATCGGACGGCCACTGTGGAACACCTACTGCTTCTTATTGGACAAAAATGGCAATCTGGTACCGCCGGGAGTGCGTGGAGAAATTTGCCTTGCCGGTCCTCATGTGGGGTATGGCTACTGGAACCGTCCGGAACTGACCGAAGCCGTGTTCGTCAACTGCCCCTTCGTACCTGGTATGCGTATGTACCATACAGGGGATTTGGGCTATTATGACAAAAACGGCCAAATCATTTACGCCGGAAGGATTGATTTCCAGATTAAGCTTCACGGCTACCGAATTGAATTGGGGGAAATCGAAAGTCGTGCCGCTCAGTATAGCGGAATCAAGATGGTTAACGCTCAGGTGAAAAAAGACAGCTTGGTGCTGTACTATTCCGCCGATTGTGATATCGATTCAGAGGCATTAAGAGCTTTCCTGACGGAGTCGCTGGCTTCGTACATGGTGCCAACTGTTTACATGCAGTTGGATGAAATGCCCCTGACCCCCAACGGGAAAATTAATCGGAAGGCGTTGCCTGAACCGGATGTTTCGGCCGAAACACAAAACGTCCCGCCAGAAAACAGGCTGGAAGAAAACTGTCTGCGGATTGCCAGGGAAATTCTCCCAGGCATTACGTTCGGTGTCACCGATGATTTGAAATCATTGGGATTAAATTCGCTGAAGGCCATGTTGCTGACCAGTCGGTTGAATAACGAATTGCGTATGCGGCTGCGGGTATCGGATATCATGCGTTACAAGACAATTCGCGGCTTTGTCAAGGGTAAGCGGCGTTATTCGTGGCTTTATGACGAATATGACGAAAAAAAGCCGGTACTGGTATTTGTGCAGGGCATCGTGACGCTGAACGATACGGCGCATTTGCACGCGCTGTTTGACGAGTACTTCAATGTGTTTGTCATCGAACCCATTCAGAACCATTATGAAAGGATATTCGTATATGAGCACTATGATGAAGTGGTGGCGTTCTATCTGACTATCGCGCAATTGACTTTGCCTGAAGACGCAAAAATAGTCGGCTTTATTGGCTTCAGTTTTGGCGGAGCCATCGCTTACGGCATGGCTGCCGAGTGGGAAAAAATGACCGGGGAAAAACTCCCTGTGATCATGGGTGACACTACTCTGCCCACCGCTGGCAAACGCGCTCCGCAAGAAGTCAAAAAAACAACCGTTCAAGATTTGCGGAAAATGACGGAAGCGTTTGAGGTCAAAGAACACGAGTATACAGATGAAGAACTGCAAATATTTGCGAATCTGAATAACATGGTCAGTACACTAAATTCGCAGAATTCGCTTGCGCCTTATGATGGTGAAGTAATCTTTTTGAACGCGCACCTCAACACTACGGAAAAAATGATGCGCGAGAAAATGGACGCGTTGCACAAAAATGCGCCGCAGGCGGAAATTCACGATTTTGTCGATTATTCTCACGGCTCTATTTTCGTCAAGGAGGAAATGCACTCCTTCTACCGCAGAATAGCGCAAAAACTGCTTGGAAAAGGTGTTGATTTTGGATCGTAAAGCTTATTTAATCAATTACAGTTTCAGGTACTACATGATTGCGGCCATTATGACCATGGCCGCAATGAACCTGAATAGCATCATAAACGGCATCCTTATGGGTAATCTGTTGGGTGCCGATGCTTTCTCGTCGATAAATGTTGCCATGCCGGTTGTAATCTGCATCAGCGCCATTGGCGCATTGTTGGCGCAGGGGCCGGCTAACCGCATTGCCCAGCATCTTGGGGCGATGGATAACAATCGCGCCAATCAGGTATTCACGGTCAGTTTTGGTTCTATGCTGGCCGTGTGCCTGACTCTGAGCGCAATCGTGGCGGCCACGGATTTTTCCGCCTTTGTGGTGGGTTTGCTGCCCGTTGACGCAGAGCTGCTCCCGCTGGTGAGTAAATACATCGGAGTATTGATGATGGGCTGTATGGTGATTGTTTTTCAGAACGGACTGTCATTGCTGGTTGACGTTATGGGCAAGCCTAAGGTTGTGACTATCGGCATGATTGCCGGTATGGTTGCTAATGCTGCTTTTGTCGTAACGAGCGTAAAAGTGTTGCACATGGATATTGTAGGCGCAGCCTATGCTACCTTGTTCGGTGCTTTGGTCTGTGACATGGTTCTGCTAGGTTATATTTTCAAGTATAGCGGAATGAAACTGTGTCGTTGCCCGAATTGGTGGAAAGACTTCCGTAGCGGTATATCCTATTCTTTGCCCAGTTTGGTGGGGACAATATCAGTCATAGTTCTCATGCTGGTTTGCAACACATACATTATGGCCAATCAGGGGGCAAATGGCATGTTTGTCATGTCCATCGGTTACAGCATCATCTCCATCGGTAGCATGATTTCCAATGGTGTGGGAATGTCCTACACGGCCATAGGCGGCATGATGATCGGGCAGGGAGACTATCGCGGCGTGAGGTTGTTGTTTGCGCGGGGAATGTTTGTCACTTTGCTGGCGCCGATTTGTTTTAACATTGGAGGACTGTTTTCCCGAAATCTGGCCTCCCTCTTTGGCGCCAATACACCTGAGCTGATAGAACTGACCGGGCATGCCCTGCCCATGATTTGCGTGATGCTGTTTTCTCTTGGGATTGTATCCTCGCTGACGTTTTTGCATGTGGCGCTGGGGCATCGGGTGATTTCCAGCGTGAACAGTCTGATGACACTGGCTACGATTACCGTTTCCTTCATGTTTTTGGATTATATGTTACCGCCGGATCAAATTTGGTGGGCGTTTCCTTTGGCTACGGCGCTAAGCCTGCTGATTATTTTGTCGGACACGATGGCGGTTAGTATGCGTTCACAGGGTAAATTACAGCTGGTTTCGCTGATACCCAAAGATGACCCGGAACGGAAAATGCTTGATATTTCGGTAGAATGTACCGCAAAAGAAGAAACAGCGGCTATTGATTCGTTAATCCGGTTCTTGCGGGAAAACGGCGCAAGCGATTGGGAAAATAGCGTCGTTCACTGTCTGGACGAGCTTATGTTGAACATCTTGAATCATTCTGGCTGTGGCAGTGGCAGTTACATGGATTTGTCGGTGATGCTTCAGGAAGATAAGATTGCGGCTTATTTGCGGAGCGAGGGCAAGCCCTTTGATCCTTTGAAGGTCAAAAAAGACGACCACAAGATAGGCATGACAATTATGTTTCACTATTGCAGTAGCTTGGAGTATCGCTATTCGTACAGTCAAAACATTGTGTTGTTAAGCTGGGATATTGTGTCATAAGGAAGGCAGAAGCCGTCCCCCACTTATGGAAGTGGGGGACATCTTCTGCCTTCGTTATTTTCGGGATTCGGGAGCAAACCTTTCGCACAGAGTTTTTACCATGGAAATATATAGCTCCTTGCAACGGGAGTATCAATAAAAATTTTATTAATTCATTCAAATTCTGGCGTGTTTCAAAAACAGCCATTTGATGTTTAAAAATCCTTTGAAAGAGCAAAAAGCAACACCCTCCTGTGCGGCATAAAATGCCGTTGAGTTTTCGCTTTTGTGTGCGAAATTTATGCAACTTGTTCCGCCATGTCTTTGTCCCAGAATCCATATTCCTCCAGCAGGTCAATGAATTCTGGCCACGGCTTGCCTGTAAGCAGTTCCAACGGGCTGTG
>NZ_FNWN01000042.1:0-18644 GCF_900108415.1 Selenomonas sp. KH1T6 | reverse complement strand
AGGAAGGCAGCCATGCAGGACGACCTTCCTCTGAGTAAAAAGGGGCGCATGATCTCGTCAACCGGTGAAAGGTCAAGAGCCATGAGCTTGACTGCCAGTTTGCGCTTCTTATTGTCGAAGCGCTTGAGGCGACTGTTGTGAATGCGTTGGGAGAGGAGCTGCTTGTAGGCAGCGTGGGAGCCAATATCAGGCAATCTCAGCATGATGTTCACCTTCTTTCAAGTACTATTGTACATGTGAACCATCAAACTGAGATGGGTGATACTCATTCGCAGCAGTATTTTGCCATAAAATGTGGGGGCACATTGAATAATGTGCCCTGACTCAAGTCAGACAAATAGAGGGCTTTGAGTTTTCTGATTTACATATATAGCTAGTGGGGGAGCCATAGTTGCAGAGTGGACAAAGCAACGGCTAGGATGGCGGTCCACTTGATGCAATTTAGACTCTGTTAAGGAAGAGTTAGACAGGATGGATTCATACACCTGTGAGAAAATTCTTTAATATAAGAATCTAAAAATACGCCCTTGACAAAAAGTCTTGGGCGTATTATCATATGTTACATGGAATTGGTTTCACAAGCAAGTGGAACTGTTTTCAGAGGTATCCCGGCAGGAATCTGGGGGATTGTGTAGAATACAGTCCGTAGTATAAGGTTCCTGTGTTATTGTTCTCATATATCTACGCGTATTTAGGGTATCGTTTCCAGAGAGGAAAGAGGAGGAATCATTCATGTCAGATTTACGTCTTGACAGCCCCATTCAGGGTAAGCTGGTACCGCTTTCAGAGGTCAAGGACCCGGCATTTGCCAGCGGGGCAATGGGCCGCGGTGCTGCTGTCAGCGAGCCTGCCGGCAAGGTTTATTCACCGGTGGATGGCGAGGTTACTGTGCTTTTTGAGACGAAGCACGCCATTGGCCTCCACGGTGAGAACGGCGCTGATATTCTCATTCATGTGGGTCTTGATACTGTGAACCTGAAGGGTGAGCATTTCACCGCTCATGTGGCACAGGGGGACAAGGTAAAGCGCGGCCAGCTCCTGCTTGAGTTTGATGTGGCTGCTATCGTGGCTGCAGGCTACGATGTGACTACCCCCGTGCTGGTGACCAATGCCGCTGATTTCGGCAAGATCACCGTGGCTCTGGGAGATCAGGAAATCTCCGACAGCGTTGAGGCAGCTGCCGAAGTTCCTGCAGCTGCTGCTGCAGCTTCTGGCCATGACGTGGCTGCTGATGAGGCAGAGCTGGCTAACCTCCCTGCTGAGGAGCGTGTGGCCAAGCTCATCGCCAAGTATGTGGGCGGCATGGACAATGTTCGCAGCGCCGAGCACTGCGCTACCCGCCTGCGCCTCATTGTCAATGACCGTGAGAAGATTGACGAGAAGGCCATCGAGAACATCGACGGTGTCAAGGGCCAGTTCTTCGCTGCTGCCCAGTACCAGATCATCCTGGGCACTGGCTTCGTAGACAAGGTCTATGATATCTTCGTGGCAGGCACTTCCCTGGGGGCTACCAGCAACAACAAGGCTGAGGCCTATGAGCAGATGTCTACTATGCAGAAGATTTCCCGCACTCTGGGCGACGTCTTTGTGCCCATCATTCCCGTGCTGGTGGCAACAGGTCTTTTCATGGGTCTGCGCGGTGCTTCCCAGGCTCTGGGCATGGAGTTCAGTGAAAATGTGCTCACCATGAGCCAGGTGCTGACTGACACCGCCTTCATCTTCCTGCCGGCCCTCGTGTGCTGGTCCACCATGAAGCGCTTCGGCGGCACCCCGGTCATCGGTCTGGTGCTGGGTCTCATGCTGGTGGCTCCTCAGCTGCCCAACGCCTGGGCTGCTATCCCTGGCGGCGCACAGCAGCCTCTTATCATGGATGTGCTGGGCTTCTCCGTTCCTGTTGTAGGTTATCAGGGGTCCGTGCTTCCCGCTCTGGTGCTGGGCATCCTGGCTGCCAAGCTGCAGGCCGGCCTGAAGAAGTTCGTGCCTGACCTCATCGACCTCATCGTTACCCCGTTCCTGACTCTGTTCATCTGCATGATTCTCGGCCTCCTGGTGGTTGGCCCCATCATGCACGCTCTTGAGAGCGCTGTCTTCGGCGCTGTGCAGGCCTTCCTGCAGCTGCCCTTCGGCATCGGCGGCATCGTGGTGGGCGGCCTCCAGCAGGTAGTGGTTGTCTTCGGTGTCCATCACATCTTCAATGCTCTGGAGGTTCAGCTCCTTGCTACCACCGGTGTGGATCCTTTCAACGCCATCATCACCGGTGCTATCGTGGCACAGGGCGGCGCTGCCGTGGCTGTGGCTGCCAAGACCAAGAACGCCAAGAAGCGTGCTCTCTACATCTCTTCTGCAGTTCCTGCCTTCCTTGGCATTACCGAGCCTGCTATCTTCGGTATCAACCTCCGCTTCATGAAGCCCTTCATCTATGGCCTGGTAGGCGGCGCCTGCGCAGGCGGTCTGGCAAGCTTCATGCAGCTGGCAGGCACCGGCATGGGCATCACGGTAATCCCTGGTACCCTGCTGTACCTTGACCATCTGCTTCCTTACATCATGGTCAATGTGGTTGGTTTTGCAGTGGCCTTCGCTCTGACCTTCACACTCTTCACTCCGGAAGAATAATATCATCTTGAAATATTAAGTAGGCGGCCTGAGACTTGAGCAAAACACAGCATAAGTCATGGGCCGCCTCTTTTCATAAGGAGGATGACCTTTATGGAAAAATTTGACAAGGCGGAAATAGACGCCAAAGTGCGGGAGGGTATGCCCTTCACCCATCGCTGGCATAACCGCTTTCATCTGGAAATGCCCTTTGGCCTCATCAATGACCCTAACGGTCTGACTTATTATAAGGATGAGTACCATATCTTCTATCAGTGGAATCCCTTGGGGGTAGTGCACAAGAATAAGTGCTGGGCTCATGTGAAGACCCGGGATTTCGTGCATTACTCCATGCCGGAGCTTTCCATGTGGCCCTCTGACGAGCACGACAAGGATGGCTGCTACTCCGGCTGCGGCACGGTGGAGAACGGACAGCTGCGGGTGGCTTATACCTGCAATGCCAAGGACGAAAACGGCAAGCGCACTCCTGCCCAGCGCTTCGGCACCCTGCAGGAGGATGGCACCGTCAAGAAAGAGGAAATCGTGGTGCCGGATGCGGCTCCCGGCTACACGGGGCACTTCCGTGACCCGTACATCTTCAGCCGCCATGGCAAGCGCTACTTCGTGCTGGGAGCCCAGCGTGAAGATGAGACTGGCACGGTGGTGGTTTATGAGGAAAATGAGGATGGCTGGCAGCTGAAAGGGGAGCTGGCTCACCGTCTGGGTGAGTTCGGCTACATGTGGGAGTGTCCGAACCTCCTGCGCTTCGGCGACTACGAAGCCCTGATTTTCTGTCCTCAGGGTCTGGAGGCCCGTGAGTATGACAGGCAGAACATCTATCAGGCGGGCTATGTGGCAGGCCATGCTTCCCTGGATGCCATGACTCTCCTGCATGGCAAGTTCCAGGAGCTTGACCACGGCTTTGATTTCTATGCTCCTCAGGTATTCCAGCACGAGGGACGCAACCTCATGCTGGGCTGGATGGGCATGCCGGACAAAGACGGGGATTACCCCACGGCTGAGAAGGGCTGGATGTTCAGCCTGACCATGCCTAGGGAGCTGACTCTGAGGCAGGGGCATATCTATTCCAAGCCCGCCCGGGAGATGAAGGCCCTGCGCATTGAGGAAACGGCGGTGACGCTTGACAGTGACAGCACTGATGAGCTGATCTGCGGCCTCTATGATACTTCCGAGGTCATTTTGGATATCAGCCTGGGAGAGGCTCACAGGGTCTCCCTGGAGTTGGTGTATGGCTTGGAAAAGACCGTCATTACCTACGATACTCAGGAGCAGGCCTGCACCATTGACCGCTCCGGCATGAAGCTGGGGGGCAAGGGCAAGCGCAAGTTCCGCCTCTATTCTGACGGTGTGCTGTCCCTGCGTCTCTTTGTGGACCGCACTGCTGTGGAAGCCTTCTTCCAGCATGGTGAGGAAGCAGCCAGCTTCTTCCTCTTCCCGGAGAAGAATATCCAGCCTGAGCTTCGCCTTTTCTCTGATGCGGATATGGAAAGCGTCTCCGGCCGCGTCTGGGAACTGGACAGCTACAAATTCAGCTGACTTTAGGACAAATGAAAAAGCCTGCTGCGCGGTTGCAGCAGGCTTTTTTGAGTTCAGTCATTGACGGCTTTATCCTCCGGAATTTCCACCAGGTGAACCCGGCGAACCCTTTCAAAGGGAATGCCTTCAAAGGAATAGCGCAGGTCAAGATATGCGCTGGAACGGGTAAAAATCACTTTCTTCAACGGGAATTTGCTGGACTTTTTGATTCGATCAATGTAGAACTTGGCTTCCTCAGCGCATAAGGGACCATTCTCGACGACGACACGAACGTCATCAATCATCATGATTGGACACCTCCAATGTAGAACAACGTACCTATACAAGCATCTGCCCGGTACGCAAGGGCTTAAGGCAAAGGCTGACATACTTTGAGCGTTTCAGCTTGTTACTGATTATACTATAGCATTTCCTCTTTGTTAAGGCCTTTTGACCTTCTTGTAACGCTGTTTCAGCCGAAATATGGATTTGTCATCCCAAAAAGAGAGAGAAAGTCTTGTATGCTTGCTTTTTTGGCGATTATCATAAAGAGAAAACCTTTACATAAGAAGTTTTAAGCTGAAATGAGACTAAAGAGAAATGTTATCTGAGTGATTCATCAGATGATTTGACAGGAAAGATGCCTTGTGTGATACTGAAGCAGATGGGAAGGGGGCAGAGATTTGAAGAAGTTTGGCAGAGCAGATGTCTTTCTCATGGTGCTCATGTTGCTGCTTTTGCTGGCAGGAGCACTCTTTTTCCGCCTGGAGGGGGAAAATAACCTCTATGGGGAGATTACCCTGGACGGCGAACTCTATCGGCGCATAGAGTTGACGGGGCACAGGGGGAAGGAATCCTTTGAGATTGAAACGCCTAAGGGAAGAAATACCATCTTGATAGAGGAGGAATCTATCAGGGTGTTGGAGGCGGATTGTCCGGACAAAATCTGCGTGAAGACGGGGCGCCTTTCCAAAGCCGGGGAAACGGCGGCTTGCCTGCCCCACAAATTGTTGATAGAAATAAAAGCAGGACCACTGCCCTGAGCGGGTGTGGTCCTGCTTTCATTATCTGGTTTTGCCTGCGCTGCTCCTGCCGGGGGCGGGAGCGTCGCTGGTGTTTGTATCGCGGGTGGGAGCTTCCTCCTGCACACTCTGGCGGGGAGCTTCTTCGGCGCGGCTTTCGCGTTCGCGCAGTGCCCGGTTGCGCTCGGGGATTTCTTCTTCTTCGTCATCCCTGTCAGCCTTGACGGTTTCTCTGCGGCTGCTGCTGGTGGAGCGTTCCTCTCTATCGGAACTGCTGCTGCTATGTTTGATGCTGCTGGCCCTGCCTATGCTGGTGTCGCTTTCCGGCACTTCCGTAGCGGTGGAGGGGATGGAGCTTTCATACTCCGCCTCAGCCCGCTCGATGCGGGACTTCATGCTGGCATTCATGGTGATGCCTAAAGTATCTACAAGAGCTGTGCGCAGCTCGGAAACCTTGGGAATCCAGTAGGAAATGCCCTCAATGTAGAGGGGGCGTCCCGGCACCATCTCGGTCTTGAGGCCGTTGCCCTTGGCTTTGTTCAGGGAGCCGGCGAATTCCAGAAGCTGGCGCACAGAAAGGTCGGTCTTGACGGACTCGAAGACCTCGGCAATGACAGAGGGGAGTTTCGGGATGATGGCGGGGGAAGTGACCTTCTCCATGCAGGCCTTCATGAAAGCCTGCTGGCGCTTGATGCGGCCGATGTCTCCCTCTTCGTCACGGTAGCGCACATAGGTGACGGCGGTTTTGCCGTCCATGTGCTGCAGGCCCGGGCGCAGATCGATGAGCAGGCCGCCGTCATCGTCCCAGGGGTCTTCGTAGTACATGCGTTTTTCCACATCAATGTCCACGCCGCCCAGAGCATCAATGATGCGCTGGAAAGCTTTGACATTGACGATGATGTAGTGGTCCATGTTCACCCCCAGGAATTCCTCTACGGTATCCTGGGTCAGGCGCTCCCCGCCATAGGCGTAGGCGGCGTTGATTTTGTCGTAGCCGTGGCCTTTGATTTTCACCCGGGTATCGCGGGGAATGGAAAGGAGGGCTGCCTGGTCAAGCTTGGGGTCGATGGTGGCAATCATCAGGGTGTCGGAGCGTCCCACATCGTCAGCCCGCTCGTCCACCCCCATGATCATGATGGTAGACTTGTCCTTGGCGGTGAGGAGTTCTTCCTTTTTTTCCTTAGCCACGGTAGGCTTGTCCTCCAGGCTGGAGGAAGCAAAATAGGCTCCGGCCAGGGCTGCGCCGAGGAAGACGAACGCTGCCAGCACCCAGGGCCAAATGCTTTTTTTATGCTTGTTTTTTCTGGGGGGGATACTGGAGTTTGAAGCTGCCAATAGATAACCTCTTCTTTCTTATTATAATGTAATCAGAATCACTAAAAGTCCTAGAAATAGTCATGCAGGACAATTATACATAGTACAGCACAATTATATATAGTATGGTAGCACTGTGCAATTAAAATTTTATGAAAGCAGGATAATTTTTCATTAAAAATAAAAGACAGAATGGCTCATTGCCTGGTAAACAGATTGACAGGTGCAGCGTAAAAATGCTATCATTGTCAAGGGATATGTAAATAAGGTATCTTCCAGACTCAAAATGAGGCCGTTGGCTGAAAGTGTTGGCACGGTCAATTTGAGTTTTTTCGTTGTGTTGTTTTCACTTCTGCGGTGCAGTGACGCCGCAAGGGCATTAGGGAGGAAAACTAATGATCGCACGTTACACGAATCCTGAGATGGGCGCTATTTGGACGGATACGGCCAAGTGGCAGCGGGTACTGGAGGTAGAGCTGGCTGCCTGTGATGCAGCTGCAGAGCTGGGATATATCCCGAAAGACGCTGTGCAGCGCATTCGTGAGAAAGTAAATGCCGGCCCTGTCTTCACCGTAGAGCGCATCCTTGAGATCGAGGCTGTTACTCACCATGATCTCATCGCTTTTCTGACCACTGTGGCAGAGAATGTGGGCGAGGATTCCAAGTACATCCACATGGGACTCACTTCCTCTGACGTGGAGGATACTGCTACCTGCCTGCAGCTGAAGGACGCTGCAGACATCATCCTGGAGGATCTGAAGAAGTTCCGCGAGGTAGTACGCCGCCGTGCCTCTGAGTTCAAGCACACTCCCTGCATCGGCAGGACCCACGGCATCCATGCCGAGCCCATGACCCTGGGCCTGAAGTTCCTCCTGTGGAGCGCAGAGGTGGATCGCTGCATCGACCGTCTGGAGCACGCCAAGAAGACTATTTCCGTGGGCAAGCTTTCCGGTGCTGTGGGCACCTACTCCAACATCGACCCGAAAATAGAGGAGATGGCCTGCAAGGCTCTGGGCCTTGAACCCACGCCGCTGGCTACCCAGGTTATCCAGCGTGACCGTCATGCAGAGTTCATCACCACTCTCGCCCTTATTGCCAGCTCCTTCGAGAAGTTCGCTACCGAGGTCCGCAACTGGCAGCGCACGGATATCCGCGAGGCTGAGGAGTTCTTCTCCAAGGGCCAGAAGGGTTCCTCTGCCATGCCCCACAAGCGCAACCCCATCAACTGCGAGCGCATTTCCGGCATGGCCCGTTTGGTGCGTGGCAATGCCCAGGCAGCTATGGAGAACATCACTCTCTGGCATGAGCGTGATATCTCCCACTCTTCCGTGGAGCGCGTGATCCTGCCGGACAGCACCATCAACGTGGATTACTGCGTGCAGAAGTTCACCAATATTATAGATAAGCTTTTGGTTTATCCTGAAGCCATGTTGGAGAATCTCAACCGCACCGGCGGCCTGATTTACAGCCAGCGCCTGCTGCTGACTATAGTAGGCAAGGGCGTATTGCGCGAGGATGCCTACAAGTGGGTGCAGCGGAATGCCATGAAGCGTTGGCTGGAAGGGGAAGACTTCAAGGCTAACGTCGAGAAAGATGAGGATATTACCAAATATCTTACTAAAGAGGAAATTGACGGGTGCTTTGACTACAATTATTTCCTCCGTCATGTGGATACGATTTTTGAGAGGTTTGGGCTCTAATTTTCGTTTCGGCTGTTCATTTTCTTTATAGTAAAGAAAACGAACCAAGCTGCGTGTGACACACCGTGTCACACTACGCCTCGCACGAAATCTAAGCGATTACAAGTCCTTCGGACTTGAAATAGCCAAGATTTCGTAGCGAAAGAAAGCGCGGCCTTGCCTTTCATCCATGAAAGCCAACGGCCGCGGAACGCCCATCCATGGGCTGAAGTTTGAGTGGCTTTGGGTGGGCACAATTATTAAGGAGCGATTTTTATGTCTACTGTTGTTATTACTGGTACCCAGTGGGGCGATGAGGGCAAGGGGAAGATTGTTGACTACCTGGCCCAGCAGGCTGAGACTGTGGTGCGTTTCCAGGGGGGCAGTAATGCCGGGCACACCGTCATGGTTGATGGCGAGGCTTATAAGCTGCGCCTGCTTCCTTCCGGTATCCTTTATAAGGGGACACATAACATCATTGCTAATGGCGTGGTGGTGAATCCTGAGGTTATGCTGCAGGAAATGGATGCCATGGAAGCCCGTGGCATTGATGTGTCTGGCATCCGCTTGTCGGACCGGGCACACGTGGTCATGCCCTACCACCGTCTCATGGACGGCCTGGGTGATGAGCAGAAGGGTGAGGGCAAGATTGGCACTACCAAGAACGGCATCGGCCCTTGCTACATCGACCGTGATGACCGCATTGGCATTCGTGTCTGTGACTGGATGGATCCCGAGGTCTTCGCTGAGAAGCTGAAGGTGAATCTGGAAAAGAAGAACAAGGAACTGCAGGCTATCTATAACCATGAGCCCCTTGACTACGATGAGATCTACAAGGAGTACATGGGCTATGCTGACAGGCTCCGTCCCTATGTGTGCGATGCCATCACCCTGCTGAACGATGAAATCGACTCTGGCCGCAAGGTGCTCTTCGAGGGCGCCCAGGCTACCATGCTGGACATCGACTACGGCACTTATCCTTACTGCACTGCTTCCCACCCAATTTCTGGCGGCGTGGCTGTAGGCGCAGGGGTTTCTCCCAAGAAGATTGGCAAGGTCTATGGCGTGGTGAAGGCTTATTGCACCCGTGTGGGCGAAGGTCCCTTCCCCACTGAGCAGCTGAACGAGATCGGCGAGAAGCTCCGTGAGGCAGGCCATGAGTACGGCGTGGTCACTGGCCGTCCCCGCCGCACGGGCTGGCTGGATGCTGTGGTAGTGCGTTATGCAGGGGTTATCTCCGGCATCGACTACATGGCCATCACCCGTCTGGACATCCTGGACGGCTTTGACGAAATCAAGATGTGCACGGGCTACAAGTACAAGGGCGAGATCCTGAAGCTAGTGCCTGCCAGCTTGAAGGTAGTGGCCGAGTGCGAGCCTGTGTACGAGACCTTTGAGGGCTGGAAGACGGATATCAGCGGCATCCGCAAATACGAAGACCTGCCGGAGAAGGCCAGGAAGTATGTGGAGCGCATGGCTGAGGTCACGGGCATTGACATCGGCATCGTCTCCGTGGGTCCCAACCGCGACCAGACCATCGTGGTGACAAAAAATATTTTCTGATTTTCGCAGTAAAATATTACAATTTCACATTACAGATTAACACACGAGGAAGCCTTATGTTGCAAGGCTTCCTCGTATTTTTTACCCTAATTGATTAGCTTTCTAACAGTCAACTTAGGTTTACCATCTGAGAAAAATTTTCAAATTTCCTCTTGCAATTGTGAAACCAGTTTGCTATTATGGGCCTGTAAGCGGGACTGAAGTCCCAAATATGTAATTTTATTCGTCAGTTTGACTAGAAAGGAAGCATTATGAACCTCAAGAACATCCCTATCGGTTCCAAGATTCTCTCCCTGGTGATAGTAGCCCTGCTGGGCATGGCTTTTATCGGTTTTAACGGCTATCGCGGCCTGTCCAATGCCAGTGATGACATTGACAATATGTACAGCCGCAAGCTTCAGGCCACCAAGCTTTTAGGAAATGAAATCAACTATATGCGCATGGTGCAGGTACGCATTGTGAAACACGTGCTTGACCCCAAAGATGCAAAGGTTAAGGCCTCCATCCACGATGCTATGGACAGCTTCGAGAAGGAATGGCCTGCCTACAGAGACCTGGGCGCCCGGGTGCCTGAGACAGCTAATGATATAGCTCAGGCCGAGGCTAACTGGAAGAAATTCAAAGACGGTGTTCTTGAGGCAGAGCGCCTGGCAGACAAGGGCGAAACCCAGGCTGCCTGGAACTACTACCAGGGGGTAGAGGCCGGGGTAACCCAGGACCTGTTGAAGAACCTCACTGCCCTGCAGAAGATTGCCAATGACAATGCAGACAAGCTGAATGAGGAAGTTTCCTCCTCCATGTCTTCCAACCTGTGGTTCATGACCGTGGTTACCCTGGTTTGCCTTACACTCCTGGGACTTATGTCCTTCTTCATCATCCGCGAGATCATCACCAGCATCCGCCAGATGATTGATAACTGCCGCAACATGGGCGAGGGCGATTTCCGCCACAAGCCTCTGCTGGGCCGTGGCGATGAGCTGGGCGAGATGGATGCGGCTCTTCACGAGATGCGCACGAAGATGAACAAGCTCATGCGTGAAGTCCATGACAGCGCCCAGCAGCTGGCTGCAGCTTCTGAGGAGCTCACCGCTTCTTCCGGCCAGGCTGCCCAGGTTTCCACCCAGGTGGCTCAGTCTGCTACTGATGTGGTTGGCTCCGTAGAGAAGCAGGAGCGTTCCGTAGCTAATACCAACAACGCTGTGGAGAGCCTGCAGGCTTCCATGGAAGGCATCCGTCAGGAATCTGCGCGGGTGGCAGAGCGTTCCGGCGCTGCTTCCAACCATGCTACCGTAGGCTCCACCGCTATTGACGGCTCCGTGGCCCAGATGAAGGAAGTTGAGTCAACTGTGCTGGGCACCGCCAAGCTGGTTGACCGTCTGGGCAACCGCTCCAAAGAAATCGGCGAGATCGTGGATACTATTTCCTCCATTGCCGAGCAGACCAATCTGCTGGCTCTCAATGCTTCCATCGAGGCTGCCCGTGCCGGCGAGCAGGGCCGCGGTTTCAATGTGGTGGCAGGCGAGGTGGCCAAGCTGGCCAGCGAGTCCCAGGAAAGTGCCAAGAAGATTGCCGAGCTTATCGCAGCTATCCAGGAGGATACCTCCGCTGCTGTGGCTTCCATGGATGCAGGCCGTGAGGCTGTGAAGGCTGGTGTGGATTCCGTAGAGGGCCTGCGCGCCACTTTTGAAGACATCAACTGCCTGGTGCAGGAAGTATCTGATGAGATTCAGGCTGTGTCCGGCTCCATCACCAAGATGACCCGCGAGACGGAGACCATCACTGAGGATATCAGCCAGATCAGTTCTGCTTCCACCCAGGTTTCCGGTGAGATGCAGGCTGTCTCCGCCGCCACTGAGCAGCAGAGCGCCTCTGCCCAGGAAATCGCAGCTGCCAGCGACGCTCTGGCAGTCCTGGCCCAGAAACAGCAGGCATCTCTGGCAGGCTTCAGTTTCTAAGAAGAATTTAATATACATTTAATAAATCATTCGGCCCTTGCAGGAATTTTCTTGCAAGGGTCGAATTTTTTGCGCTAGGGAGTATCCCTTAATTTTCAATCTCGTAAAAATCTTCCAGGGAGGGAAAGCAGGGTGCGGAATGTCCATTCCGTACAGAATTTTTTAAATTTTAGGAAAGAGGAGTTTTTATGAAACTGCAAACCAAGGCGATAATTTTGCTGGATATCTTCATTGTCGTGGCCTGTGTCTGCATGGGAGTGCTGGGGTACCGCAGCGCCAACGAAGGCTTTGACGAAGCGCTGCAGATGAAGGCCTATTCCAATGCAGTCTCCTTCCAGGAGGTCATGGAGCACCGCCATCCCGGGTTGTGGCAGGTGAAGGGCAATGAACTTTACAAAGGAGATTACAAGGTCAATGGGGCCGAGGAGCTGGTAGATTCTCTGGGGAAGGTTTGCAAAGGTCACGTGACTTTCTTCCTGGGGGATACCCGTATTGCCACCACCGTCAAGGGTGAGGGCGGCGGCAGGGCCGTGGGCACCAAGTGCTCGGCACCTGTAGCTGAGTCAGTGCTGAAGAAGGGTGAGTTCTTCGTGGGTCCGGCTAATGTGCTGGGAGAGGAATTCCAGAGTGCTTATGAACCCATCAAGGACGCGAACGGTCAGATTATTGGCATGCTCTTCGTAGGGCTTTCCAACAGTGAGTTTGACGGCATACGCAGCAGCTTTATGACCTCTGTCATCGTCGCCATGCTGCTCATCATGATCCTGGCAGGGGTGCTTTCCTATGTGGTGGTGGGCAAAGCGCTGCGGCCTATGATGGCCCTCACCTCAGGCATGGAGCGCATTGCCGAAGGCGACCTTACGGGGCAGCCTGTGCCTGTGGAATCAGAGGACGAAATAGGCAAGTTGGCTTTCTGCGGCAACAACATGCAGAAAAAGCTGAGGAATTTAGTCGGAAATGTGTCAGACTCTGCACAGACTGTGTCTGCTGCAGCCGAGGAGCTCACTGCCAGTGCCATGCAGACGGCAGAAGCGGTGAACAGCGTGGCTGAGAGTACAGTCACCCTGAGCCGGGGGGCTGCCACCCAGGCAGAGGTCATCAGCCAGGTGGAATACGAGGCCAGAGGCATGTCCGAGAAGGTTACTGCCCTGGCAGGCAGCGCCCAGACCATGCGTGATGCTTCCCTGCAGAGCCGTGAGCTGGCCAGAGTGGGCGGCCAGTCCGTGGATCAGGCCGTGGCCCAGATCCAGCAGATAGCCAGCCAGGTGGCAAGTTCCGCCCAGGTGGTGGCTTCCCTGGGCAAGCGTTCCGACCAGATTGGGGAAATCGTGGACACCATTTCCAACATCTCTGCCCAGACTAACCTGCTGGCTTTGAATGCCGCCATTGAGGCTGCCCGGGCCGGCGAGGCAGGACGGGGATTCTCCGTAGTGGCAGACGAGGTGAGGAAGCTGGCGGAGCAGTCCAGCGAGGCTGCAGGCAATATAGCCAATCTTATCGTGGACATTCAGAAGGACACCCAGGAGGCGGTCAATGCCATAGAAGAAGGCAATCGCAATGTGTCCGAAGGGGCCAATGCTGTGGCTTCCACCGGCGAGGCTTTCCGGGATATCGAGCGGCAGGTGAATCTCCTGGGAGATCATATCAAAGAATCCCTGGAGCATATCCGGGTGGTGGAGGACACCAGCAAGAACATCCTGACTTCCATGTCCCACCTCCAGGCCCAGAGCCGCAAGTTCGAAGAGGAGTCCCAGAATATCTCTGCCGCCACCCAGCAGCAGAGCGCTACCATGCACGAGGTTACTGACTCCAGCCATCAGCTGGCCACCATGGCCCAGAATCTGCAGAACGAAGTGCAGAAGTTCAAGGTGTAGGCATAAGGAGGTGCCTTCTCTAAACGGGGAGGCACTTTGTATCAGGCAACACAAAAAGCCACTGCTGAGAGCAGTGGCTTGAATTTCTTTTGGAGCGGGCAATGGGAGTCGAACCCACCTCTAAAGCTTGGGAAGTAAGTGCGTGATTCTGACGGCAATTTTTAGAATATGTGTTCTGAAGCTGAAAACCCTTTATTTTCAAGGGCTGACGGCTTCTTTCCCATTTTTCGCCCCAGGCAAAATGCCGCTATTCTGTCCGTTATTTTCACTCATTTTCAGTCGTTTTAATGCTGATAAGGTGCAAAACAAGGTGTTTGACCCAGAATAGAAGCTTTTCTAGAACTGGTTAATTACCTTTAGTATACTACATATTGACAAGTTTTGCCTATGGCAAACTTAGAATAATTGCGTTATAATTTAGACAAAAGGTGGCGATATACCCATGGGAGATAGTGCAGACTGGATGGAAGATAAGGCAAAGGCCAGACGTAAGGGGAAGGATTCTGTCTTCATTGACCTCTTCCATATCCCTGCTAACGCTGTGGAGCTTGTGAAGGCTCTTAGCCCGTGGATGGCAGTGACTGAGGATGATATAGAGTTCGTGACCCTGCACTCTGTGCTGATGGTACGTCCTTACAATGACTTAGGGCTACTGGTGAAGGATAAGATCATCTTCTGCTCGGAGGCCCAGTCTACTTGGTCGCTGAATGTTCTGGTGAGGATGTTCCTATACCTGGCAGAGACCTACAACCGCTACATCCAGAGTCATAAGGAAATGAACATATATGGAACGAAAAAGATAACCATTCCCAAACCTGCTTGCTTTGTGATCTATACAGGAGATAAGAAGAACCTGCCGGAGTTCCTGCACTTGGCTGAAGAGTTCTTTGCAGGTGATTCTGCTTTGGATTTAAAGGTGAAGGTGCTGGCTACCCCAGGTACCACGGACATAGTGCAGCAGTATATCCGTTTCTGTCATCTGTTCGATGAGCAGGTTAAGGTACATGGGAAAACGAAGTTGGCTATAGAAGAAACGATACGGCTTTGCCGTGATGAGAATGTATTGGCAAAGTACCTTGAGGAACGTGAAGGGGAGGTTGAGGATATCATGATGACGCTGTTCAGCCAGGAAGAGGTCAATGAGAGATATGGGAATGAGTGCCGTGAAGAAGGGCGTATTGAGGGACGTACTGAAGGTCGTGAAGAAAATATGCTTTCCTCTATCTATAACTTGATGGACACGATGAATTTTACGGTGGAAAAGGCTATGGATGCATTGAAGGTGCCAATGGAGGATAGGGAGCGTTATGCATCAGCTATAAAGGCTATGTGAATATGTATGCTTTTGATACTAAAACATATTATGATGTGAACATTTGTTCATATGTATAAAGGGAGGGAAGTTCATTGAACCTGAAAGAAGCTCGCATACTTCAAGCTCGTTTGAAGAAGGAACTGGCGGAGTTGCGCAGCCAGAGGGAGGAGGTTTCTGTGGTGGAGATGCTGCCCACAGAGGACTTCCATGACTACATCAATGATACGCCGGAAGATTTGTGTGAGAAAATTGATGCTGCCATAGACAAGCTGATTGCCGTGGAGGACTGCATCCGCAAGGCCAATACGCGGCAGTTGGACATACCTGAGTACCCGGAGATTCATTCCATAGGCGAGCTGGTGTCCAGAGTGATACAGCTCCGTCAGGAGGCAAAGTATTACCGTTCCATGGCAGGGAAGCCCAAGCGTGAGAAAGCATCCTCGGGCTATAGAAGCGTTTCGGATGGCACTGTGATGGTTACTACCATTGGCCATGATCTGGCGGTGGAGAAGAGCCAGAAGCTTATACTGGAGTGTGAGAAAATGTCTTTGCTGATTGAGAAAATCGACATGGAGACAGAGGTGGACTGCTAAGTTTAGTAACATTGGTATGAGCAGACTTGCCGAGGTTCTTCAAGATGGGGGCAGGACGGTGCCCAGCTAGGTAACATGGAACGTTGTACGTTTTATAAGCAATCACGGTACATAGCACATCTCAAAGAGAAGTTTTGCAGAATAATGGATTTAGGCAAGTTTGTTTCATATAAGGCCGCCGGTGGGGATTTCTTCATTGGTGGCCTTTTTGCGCATAGGAAAAAGGACTCCCATGGCTATAACGGGTCATAGGAGTCCTTTTAATCTGAATGGAGAGGTTCTGAGCAGTCCTGCTCATGATATCGTTCAAGGAACACCGCAATGTCTTCTTTGTGGATTTCAGAAAGGCCACGATATTTTTTTATCAGGGCAAGCTCCTGCTGGGAGCAGCCATCGAACTCGCGTTCATCCCCCAGGAGCCAGGCCAATGATACGTTTTCGCTGACAGCCACGCGCACAAAACCATCAGCATCAGGTTGCCCTTTTCCGGACAGCCAGCCACGGAGGCTGCTCCGGGTGGTGCCTATGCGACTGGTATAACCTTTTTATATAGTACATCTCAATGAAAATTTTAGGCAGAATAATGGATTCAGGCAAGATTGTTTCATATGGTCCGTCGGTGGAGATATTCCATAGGCGGACTTTTTTCATTTCCGTTTTCGTTTAATGTGAATGTAAAATAAATTTCAGACTTGTTATTTTTTTTTTCTGTATGCTATAATAATAGCGGAGGCGTTAGAGGTAGATGCTAATATTTCTTCCAGATATAGTTGCGGAGAGGCAAGCTAACTGTGCTTGTTGCTTATTTAGCAAGGGAGTAATAAATATGACAAAAGAAGAAAGACGGCAGGAACTACTTGAGATTCTTGCGGAGCGTAGAGGTATTGTTGATATTGACGAGATAGAGAACGATACCCTAGCAGAATTGGAAGAATTATATGAAGAGCTACAACCTTTTATTGATGAAGATGATGATGGTTGTGGTGCATTTTCTTTTGACTAAAATACCTTGACTGCCCGAGTGGCTGATGTGAAATAAGCAGAGAAACAATGGTAGCGTCTACCGATGGCTCAATTATTGTTGCATAATATGCTCATCGCGTAACACATTGCTTTCGAGTGCTTGTTTGTGGTGAGCATATTATATTTTGGGGGCTTGGAAATATTAGTTACGCAATCTTTATTTTACTAAAATCTGTAAAATACTGATTCTTGTATTTATTACAAGAGAAAATGAATATGTTGTTCTTGGGTGATAATAATGAAATTATCAAAGTATAATTTTTTTAAAAAATACGATAATTCAACAGTTTATTTTAACGCTGCAACTTGTGCACTAGCAATTGTTGATGAATGTTTTTTACGTGTTGTAGATGATATAAAAAATAATTGCTTCGATGAAGCTAAATATGATTCAAGACTTGTAAATGATATGAAAATTTCTGGTTGCATTGTAAATGATGATGTCGATGAATTAGAACGACTGCAATTTTATCGCAATCTTACTAAATATGATGCAACAAATCTTAGCTTGACTATTGCTCCAACGCTTGATTGTAATTTTCGGTGCAAATATTGCTTTGAAACTCACCCTAAAGGAATTATGAGCAGTGACATACAAGCAGCACTGCTAAAATTCGTTGAAAAACATTTGGAAGGAGTTAAAAAGTTTTCCGTTACATGGTATGGTGGAGAACCATTGCTCGCAAAGAGTGTTGTTTATAGTCTGTCGGAGAAGTTTTTAGAACTTTGTGTGAAGAGGAATATTAAGTATGATGCATTTATTATCACAAATGCAAGTTTGATAGATGCATTGGATATTGAAAAATTCAAGAAATATAAGATAAATCGTGTGCAAGTTACTATTGATGGACCTAAAGAAATTCATGATCAACGTCGTAGATGCATTACTAGAGAAAGTACTTATGATAAACTGATTGAAAATGTAAATTCTCTTTTAAATAATGATTTATCTGTTGCGATAAGAATTAATATAGACAAGGAAAATATCAGTAATGTTGATGAACTGTTGCAGGATCTTAGTAGGCGAATAGACAGATATAAGAATTTGAATATTGGATTTGGAAAAGTTTCTCCTTTTACTGAAATATGCAAATCGATTGAAGAGGATTGCTACAGTTACGAACAATTTGCGGATGTGATGTTGTCACTTTATGGAAAAGTAGCTGATTACGGTCTGAAAGTTAGTAGAAAGCTGATTTATCCTATAGTACGCATGAATTATTGCGGTTGTGCTGACTGTGTCAATAGTTTTGTGGTTGATAACAGTGGTTCTTTATACAAGTGTTGGAATGATGTTGGAAATGAAAAAAATTCCTGTGGCAATGTGAATGATTTTCGAATTGAAGGAAATTATATGAATTCCATTCAGTGGAATCCGATTAGAATTGATAAATGCAGGGAATGTCAGTATTTGCCTGTATGCATGGGTGGGTGTCCAAGTGCTGCAAAACAGGCAGGAGAACCTGTTTGTGGCACGATTAAGTATAATTTGGATAGGGTTTTAGAGTATTATTATTACAAATTGAGGAGGTAATCAGAATGATTTTTTTAGTGGAACCGATGGACATGAAGGTGGAAGTCGACACGTGTACTTGCCTCGGCGGTCTTTGTGTTGATGATGGAGAAGATCCATACGAAAGATGATTTTATAATTGATATGTTTCAATAATTAATGAAAAGCTTCGTAGGTAAGGTTTACCTGCGAAACTGAGTCTATCCCGGATTTTGTGTAAACCTCCCGAGTGATGTAAAATAGAAACATCATTTGGGAGGTGTTTTTATGGAAAGCGATAAACCACCCGGTGTATGAAATATAAAAAAAGCCCAGCCAAGCGGCTAGGCTCTCAAAGGTAAGCGGTAAATAATACGGTGTATTTAAACTGTGCCTCCCATATGAGATAATTGACTAAAATCACTCACATGAAAAAGCTGAAAAAGTCATTTTAGCCATTTATCTCATTGGGAGGTCTTTGTTTTGACTCAAATTCAACAAATCAAGCATCGGCAGTCCATGGATTACTGGAAACAGGTTATCCTGGCCCAGCAGCAGAGCGGCCTTAAGGCCAGGGAATATTGCCGCCAGCAGGACATCAAATACAACGCGTTCTACTACTGGCTCCGCAAAATCCGTGAGGAGATCGTGGAAGGCATGCCGCAGTTGAAGGCAGAGACAGCAGA